>DASVXS010000031.1:0-3489 GCA_036392575.1 Thermoleophilaceae bacterium
CTGGCCTGGCGGGTCTCTTAGGTCACCACTTGAAGACACGCGCGGCGTTGCGCTCCACCGCCGCCTCGAGGTCCTCGTACGGCACGCCCCTCATGCGCGCGACCGCCTCCGCGGTCATCGTCACGTTGCGCGGCTCGTTCGGCTTGCCGCGCACGGGCTGAGGGGCGAGGTACGGCGAGTCCGTCTCGACCAGCAGAAGCTCCTCCGGCACGTCACGAGCCGCCGCCTGCAACTCCACGTTCTTCGGGTAGGTGACGTTGCCGGCGAACGAGCACAGGTACCGCCGCTCGACGCATTCGTCGAGCCGGCTCGGCGAGGAGAAGCAATGCATCACCACCGTCACGTCGGCAGCGTGCTCGCGGAGCATCGCGAAGGTGTCCTCCTCGGCGTCGCGCGTGTGTATGACGAGCGGCAGCTCGAGCCGAGCGGCGAGCTGGATCTGCGCCTCGAAGGCGCGCCTCTGGTCATCGCGCGGGGCGCGGTCGCGGAACCAGTCGAGGCCGGTCTCCCCGATCGCGCGTACGCGCTCGTCCGTCGCTGCCTCCTCGATTCGCGCGAGATCGGCTCGGTCGAAGCCCTCCGAGTGGTGCGGATGGCGCCCGACGATCGCGAATACCTCGTCGTGCTCGTGCGCGATCCGGAGCGTGGTCGCGATCGAGTCATCGTGCATCCCAACGCTCGCCAGCCTGCGGACGCCGGCCTCCCTGGCGCGCTCCACCACCGCGGCGGTGGGCTCCCGGATGGAGTCGAGGTGGCAGTGGGTGTCGACCACCGCGCCTCCTACGCGGGGGCGCGCTCGACCCTCGGGAACAGCGGCGCGAGCTCGCTCGTCTCAGCGCCGCCCGGCACTGCCCCAAAGCGCGCGTTGCCGAGCGACAAGTCGTCGCGCCCGAGCGCCTCGAGCAGCTTCTCCGCCGACTCGGGGATCACCGGGTGCACGAGCACCGACACGACGCGCAGCCCCTCGGCAAGCGAGTAGAGCACTTGGTCGAGCCGCTGGGTTTGGGCGTCGTCCTTGGCCAGCTGCCACGGCTGCTCGTCCTGGACGTAGCGGTTCAGACGCCGCACTACCTGCCAGATCTCCTCGAGCGCCCCGCTCACGTCCTGCCGATCGAAGTGCTCGCAGACGCGTTCGGCGACGCCGGCAATGTCGGGGTCCAGCGCGGGATCGGGCTCGGCATCGGGTACGACGCCGTCGCGGTAGCGCGCGATCATCGCGAGCGTGCGGCTCGCGAGGTTGCCGTACCCGTTGGCGAGCTCGGTCGTATAGCGGCTCTCGAAGCCGCCGGTCGACACGTTGCCGTCCTGGCCGAAGGCGACCTCGCGCAGCACGTAGAAGCGGAGGGCGTCGACGCCGTACATGTCGATGACCTCGAACGGGTCGATCACGTTGCCAAGCGACTTCGACATCTTGTGCTCGTCCATCAGCAGGTAGCCGTGGATGAAGACGCGCTTCGGCACCTCAATGCCGGCGGCCATCAGCATCGCCGGCCAGATGACGGCGTGGAACTTGAGGATGTCCTTGCCGATCACGTGCACGTCGGCCGGCCAGAAGCGCTCGGTGAGGTCCTCGCCCTCGCGCGCGTATGAGAGCGCCGTGTAGTAGTTGAGCAGCGCGTCGATCCAGACGTAGATCACCTGACTCTCGTCCCACGGGACTGGCACGCCCCAGCTGATGCGCGCGCGGCTCAGCGAGATGTCGTTGAGGCCCATCTTGATGAACGAGAGCGCCTCGTTGAAGCGGACGTCCGGGAGGACGAAGTCCGGGTGCTCGGCGTACAGCTTCTCCAGCGGCTCCTGGAACGCGGACAGCTTGAAGAACCAGTTGTCCTCGACCTCGCGCTCGAGCTCGATCAGGTGGATCGGGCACTTGTTGCCGTCGATCAGCTCCGCGTCCGTCTTGAAGTCGGCGCAGCGCGGGCAGTACCAGCCCTCGTAGTGGCCGGGGTACACGTAGCCGTTGCCATGGATCCGCTGCACGACCTCCTGCACCTTCGCCTCATGCTCGGGATCCGAGGTGCGGATGAAGAAATCGTTGCTCGCGTTCATGGCGGCCACGAGATCGCGGAAGCGCACCGAGTTCTGGTCGGCGAGCTCGCGCGGCGAGACGCCCAGCTTCTCGGCAGCGAGCGCCACCGGCTCGCCGTGCTCGTCGGTGCCGGTGAGGAAGAACACGTCCTCGCCCCGCTGGCGCATGTGCCGCGCGAGCACGTCGGCAGCGATCGTGGTGTAGGCGTGGCCCAGATGCGGCTGGGCGTTCACGTAGTAGATGGGCGTGGTGACGTAGAAGGACATGGAGAGTCGATGCTACTTGCGGCGGAACGTCCGACTTGGCGTCGAATTGTGAAGTGGTCCTCAGGCTGGCGCTCGTGCGGTGACGACCGGCTGGTAGAAGCCCGTCCGCTCCGGCATCTGCCAGCAGATGGCCTCGAGCCCCGCGTGCTGCAACACGTCGGAGAGCGTCGCGCGGGACAGCGCGCGGTAGCTGGTCGTCCGTTCGGCGACGGTCCAGCATCCGGCTGGGCTGCCGTCGATGATGAAGTGGCGCGCTGTGTAGCGGTCCGTCTCAAACCAGTCCCAGAGCTGGACGACGACGCGCTCGCCGGAGTCGCTCTGGAATCGGCGGGGTAGGTCACCGGACGGGCGTTCCTTCAGGAGCGTGTCGTAGTCGCGAATGGAGGCCAGCAGCACGCCGCCGGGGCGCAGCACTCGGCGAACCGACTCAGCGGCGGCAAGCAGGTCGGCATCGTCGAGCAGGTGCGGAAGCGCGTTGTCGAACGACACCACCGCATCGAACGGACCCGCTACGTCGCGGTCCAATGTCCGCAGGTCGGCCACGCCGGTGGTGACCGTCAACCCGCGCGCAGCCGCCTCGCGGGCGCACCGCTCGACGGAAACCGGGCTGATGTCGGTCGCGGTCACGGAGTACCCCGCCTCCGCGAGACCAAGGGCCTTGCCGCACGACGCGTCCAGCACGCCGCCGCGGGTCAGTCCGTGCTCGCGCAGCAGTGCGCTGATGACGCCGGCCTGTCGATGAATCGACGCATTCCAGTCGGCGAAGATGAGGTGGTAATCGCTGGCCAGATCGTCGTAGAACGTCGCTGGAGTGCCGTCGGTGGCCATGCGTTGACGATAAGGGGCAGCACGTACTTCGCTTGCCGGCAGCCTCAGCGCGGTTCCCTCCCGCGCATCGCCCCACGTCGAAGCGACCGGACGGGAATCCTCTTAGCCCGAGGCCCGCGCGGCCGTATGCCGGATTCGGCGCACGGCTGAGCGGCTTGCCCGCGCAGCGGTCTTGGCCCGCTCGGGCCGTCCGAGGACGCTCGCGACGGCGATCAGTCCGGCGCAAGCGGCGAGCCAGCCATAGTCAATTCCGCGATGCGAGTTGGCCGGCTGCGTGGTCGCGGCGCGTGCGTGCCGCAAAGACCGCGGCTCGAGCGCGGCGGCCGGCCCCGCCGAGGCACGCGGCACAGACGGGCGACCGACTCC
>DASVXS010000032.1:0-12265 GCA_036392575.1 Thermoleophilaceae bacterium
ACGCTCACGCAGGGCCACCTCGCGCAGCACGTGCTGTTCCACTACTTCCACCAGCCGGGGCTCGGCATCCGCGCACGCAGCATCTTCGGCGTGTCGGCGCGGCGGTACCAGCGTCTGCGCCTGTCCGGACGCTCACCCGCAGAGATTGCGGCCGCGCATGGCGTGTCGAGGGCCCGGCTGGCGAAGCGAGCGATGAAGCGCTTCCGGGCGATCCAGCTGCGGGGCGTCGCACTGCACGCGACCACGCGGCGCCAGGCCGCGCGCTTCCTTCGCCGGCAGCGCGCCGGCCTGTCGCATTGGCTCGACTCGCACATCCGCAAGCCGGGCTTCGGGAAGACGCGCCGTCATCGCCGCACGCACTCGCTGCCGCGACGCGCGCTCCTTTGCTTCCTGCTGCGCGGGCACTCCGATCCGCGCGGCGAGAGCCGGTAGTCCGGGCTAACTCTGCGCTGCCTGCGCCGCGGCGCGCTCGGCGGCAGCGGCGACCTTGTCCGGGTCGGGCTCCCACTCGCGCTCAGCGTCCGGCGGCGTGTCGCGCAGGAACCACTCTGCGTCGAGTGCCGCCTGGCAGCCCGAGCCTGCGGCGGTGACCGCCTGGCGGTAGGTGTGGTCCACCAGGTCGCCCGCGGCGAAAACGCCGGGCACCTTCGTGCGCGTGGAATTGCCATCGGTGAGCACGTAGCCGTTCTCGTCGAGCTCGATCTGCCCGTCCACGAGGTGCGAATTCGGCCGGTGGCCGATCGCCACGAACGCGCCGTCGAGCTCGAGCGTCTTCTCCTCGCCGGTCTCGGCGTTGCGCAAGATGGCGTGACCGAGCTGGCCCACGCCGCTGTCCTCGAAGCGCTCGACCACGTACGGGGTCAGAAGCTCGATGTTCTCGGCCGCGCGAGCGCGGTCGAGCATGATCTGCGACGCGCGGAAGTCGTCGCGCCGGTGGACGATCGTCACCTTCTCGGCGAACTTGGAGAGGAAGATCGCGTCCTCCATCGCCGTGTCGCCGCCACCCACCACGATCGTCTGCTTGCCGCGGAAGAAGGCGGCGTCGCAGGTGGCGCAGTACGAGACGCCGCGCGCGGCGAGCTCCTCCTCGCCGGGCACGCCGAGCTTCTTCGGCTCGGCCCCCATCGCGAGGATGACCGCGCGGGCGCGATGCTCCTCGTCGCCGATCCAGACGCGGTGCACGCCGCCGTTCTGCGACAGCTCGACCTTCGTCACGTCCTCGGTCACGAAGCGAGTGCCGAAGCGCTCCGCCTGCTCGCGGAACTTCTGCATCATCTCCGGGCCCATGATCCCGTCGGGGAAGCCCGGGTAGTTCTCCACGTCGGTCGTTTGCTGGAGCAGGCCGCCCCAGAGGAAGCCCTCGGCCACGAACGGCTCGAGATCGGCGCGCGACGTGTACAGCGCGGCGGTGTAGCCCGCCGGGCCACTCCCGATGATGATCACGTTCTCAGTGCGCGCTTCGCTCACGACTCCTCCGCTGTCAGCCGGGCCGTTCTGGCCTCTTGGCTTACTTTACTTTTTATAGTGTAGCGATCGGCGGCGTCTTCCCGCTGCCATTCGGCTACCCGCCGGCGGACGCGGAAATACGCGATCACGCCAGGGATTATCGGGAGCCAGAACCCCACGAGCCGGAACGCCAGCACTGCGGGGAAGACCGTGTGACTGGGCTGGTCGAAGAGTAGGAACGAGCCGATCAAGCCGGCGTCGAGGGTACCGACCCCCGCGGCGGGCGACGGCGCGAGGTTCGCCGCCATTCCGACGAAGAAGCCCTGGACCAACACGCCCAGCGGGACACCTCCGCCAAAGGCCTTGAAGCTCGCCCAGAGGATGCCGAGCATGGCCGCCCAATAGCCAAAAGCGCCGAGGATCGCCATGCTCGCGTAGCGCGGGCGGCTCAGCAGTGAGAGCGCGAAGCGCACGCCGGTCGAGACGGTCGCGGGCGCCGCCGCAACCCGCTCGGCCACGCGTGAAAAGCGTCCTCCGCTCCCCAGCTGTCTGATGCGGCGCTCCATGTCGCCCGGGATCAGCGCGAGGAGTCCGATGATCAAGAGCGCGCCCCCGGCCAAGCCCGCAGGAACGATGGTGCCAGCGACGGGCGCAGCACCGTTCAGCACACCGGTCCGCAGCAGTACGCCGAACACGAGCACCGTGCCGAGGTAGATCGTGTACAGCACCGCGAGAAACGCGACCTCTCTTCCGACCGTCTCGCGCCGTGGCATGCCGGCCCTGCGCAGCGCCCAGTAGGTCAGCGCGATTCCACCGGCGCCGCCAGCGGAGAAGAGCGCCGTGGCCCCGAAGGCCGCGACGGTGATCTCGTACGTCGGGCCAAACTGGAGCCGCTGGACGATCTGCCGGCGGGCGCGCGTTGTCATCAGCTCTCGGAAGCAGGCCCCGTACGCGAGGAACGCGCAGACGGTGAAGGCCAGCGCGACCACGATCCAGCCCCACTTCGGGTTGCCCAGACGGTGGAGCGCGCCACCGACGCCCGCCACCTTCGGAAGCAGCACGTAGATGGCGACGATGAGAAGGACGAAGGCGAGCAGGAGGCCGACGATCCGCCGCTTGTCCTCGAGCAGCCGCGTTCCGGCCTGCTCGATCTCCTCCGTCTCGGGAGCGTGCACCTCGGGCTGCGCCGTGTCCTTCCGCAGCTCCTCGGACATCAGGGCATCCCGGGCTCGAATCGCTGGATCGTGCGCGCGGCGCGCAGCAGCAGCGGCTGTGCGGCGGGAGACAGCCGGCGTACCGCCTCGGCCAGACCGAGTCCGGCCGCCAGGTCCACGACGTAATGCTCACCGAGGTACACGAGCGCGAATCCGAGCGTCACCGCGTAAGTCCAGCCGATCGCGCCCTGGACTGGTCCGACGTCGCTGAGCACATGTGCCGCCATCACAGAGGTAGCGAAGTGGAGCGAAGGCATCGCCGCGAACGGATTGCCTCCAAGGAGATCGTAGAGGGGGCGCCACGCCCGGCCCCAGAAATGCTCTCCCGTCTCGACCATGATCCTTCGCACGTGCTCCATGTTCCCGTTCGCACCCGCCCACCACGGCGGAGCGGTCGGAAGCGTCCAGTAGAACACGAGACCCAGGTCGAAGACAGCCGCTGTGAGGGAGGCGGCACGCGGGAACTGGTCACGATGGCGCAAAAGCACATATGCGACCGTCCCGTGTGGTACGAAGAACCAGCTCCAATGGATCCACGAGAGCGCCAGGTCGAGCCGCGTGACCTGGCCGGGCCGCCCCAGGGAGCGCTGAAGGCGGAGCGTCGGCGGCACGCCGACGCCTATCAGGGTGTCGCCGCGAATCGGGTAGTCCACCCTCAGGCGCGCGAGCAGCGCCTCGGGGTCGTCGTGGGGCATCTCGTAGTGGGCGATATAGGCCCACATCTGGAGCGCGTAGATGGCGGCGTCGCGCGCGGGCGACCGGCGCACGGCGAGCGCCATGGCGACTGGCGCCTGCCACGCGAGCACGCTGACGACGGGCGGCCGCAGGCGCAGGCGGCGTCGGACGATTGGCGCGGCGATACCCACGGCCACGGCGCCCATGGCGGCGATCCGTAGGGCGCGGCGCGACTGCAAAGCGCGCGCAGTATAGGCGGGGCAGCGGCCAATTCCCCCGCCCGTAGTAGTAACTTTCGGCACTCGCAAAAGCGCCTTCGGCCGCTCACGGAAGGGGAGGAGAGGGAGTCTCATGTCCGCGCAGGGGGACGTTCGGAGGAGCGCAGACGGTTCCGCAAGCGACGTGGAGTTCCAACTAGCAGGCGGTCCATATGCCGGCACTGCCGCGCGCCTCGCCCTCGGAAACCTCGACGGGCGGCTAGATCCTGTGATGGCACAGGACCTGCGCCTGCTGGTGACGGAGGCCGTGAAGAACAGCGTGGAGCACGCCGGAGTGGGCGAGGACGACTCGATCGGCCTGAAGCTCTCCTTGGATAACGCGCGCGTGCGCGTAGAGGTGTCCGACGACGGACCGGGCTTCGAGCCCGACGCGAGCCACCCGGGCGAGGAGACCTCCGGCTGGGGCCTGTTCTTGATCGACCAGATGTCGGACCGCTGGGGCGTGGTACGCGACAACGGGCTGACGCGCGTGTGGTTCGAGCTGGACCGGCCCGAGCAGGCGTCCGCGTAGCGGCGCGCCCCTCGGCGCGTCTACAGCAGCAACAAGGAGGGGTCCGGGCGGGGGCGAAGCCGCGTTCGGTCATGCATTTCTGCAGGTGACTGGGGGCTAGCTTGAGGTCGCCTGCACTTAGTCATGCATGTCATGCCTTCGTGCAGGCGGTTGACGGCTGTGGCGCGGCTGTCTGCAGATATGCAGGTTGCGCGCCGAGCGCAGGGGCAGCACGGAGTGGTGAAGCACGCCCATCTCGTTGAAGCAGGGCTACGCCGCGGCGGAATTGCCCACCGCGTCGAGACCGGGCGACTGCAGCGACTCCACCGCGGCGTATATGCGCTGGGCGCAGGCCCTCTGCCGCCTCTGGCTCCCCGTTATTGCTGCTGTTTACGCCTACGGCCACCACGCGTATGCGAGCCACACCAGCGCGACGCCAATCTGGGACTTCGGCCCTCAGCCAGGCGGCGTTGTGCACGTGACGGTGGTGGGCAGGGACGCGCGGAGCCGCCCCGGCGTCCGGGTGCACGCGGTCGGATGGCTGGACAAGCGCGACGTTCTAATCCGCCACAACATCCCTGTGACCTCACCAGCTCGCACGATCGTGGACCTGGCGGAAACCCTCCCCCCTCGCCGCCTCCGCCGAACGATCGATGAGGCAATAACAAGCCGGCTCGCCACCGAAGCGCAGATCAGAGAGGCGCTCGAGCGAGCGCCGACCAAGAAAGGCAAGCGCAACCTCAGCGCGATCCTCGATGCTGCCGTTGAGCCCGCCCTGACCCGCAGCGAGGCCGAAGAGGTATTCCTTGGCATCGTGGAAGCCGGCGGCCTCCCCCGCCCCAAGGCGAACGCGGTCGTCCACGGCTACGAGGTCGACTTCTATTGGCCCGAGCGCCGGCTCGTCGTCGAGATCGACGGTTACCGCTACCACGGTCACCGCTCCGCGTTCGAGCACGACCATGCGCGCCGGGCCGACCTCGCATCCAAGGGCATCGACGTGATGCCCTTCACCTGGCGCCAGATCAGCGAAACGCGCGAGATCGTGCTCGCCCAAACCGCCGCGGCGCTCGCTACTCGCTCTGCTCCATGATCCGCACCTCGACCGGTGCCTTCCGCGCGAACTCCTCCGCATCCTCGCGCGTGCCCACGTTCGAGCCCCAGTGCATCGGCACGGCCAGCCGCGGCTGGATTCGCCGCGCCGCCTCGGCCGCCTCGCCGGGCGTCATCACGTAGCGGCCGCTGACGGGAAGCAGCGCCACATCCACGCCGGCGACCTCGTCCATCTCAGGGATCACGTCGGTGTCCCCGGCGTGGTAGAGCCGCTCCCCGGCCACGTTCAGGTCGTAGCCGAGGAAGCCCGCGTCGGGCGGGTGGAACACGTTGCCCGACTGGTCGCGCTTCGACGTGTTGTAGGCCGCGACCGCGGTCACGTGCACGCCGCGGACCAGCTCGTCCTCCACCGTCTCCCCCGGCCGTAGCGAGATCACCTGGCCCGACACGCGCTCCGCCACCGCGGCCGGCCCGACCAGCCACGTGCCTGCGTGCGAGAGCAGCTCCACGTCCTGCGGCGAGAAGTGATCGTAGTGCCCGTGCGTGATGAGGATGAGGTCCGCCTTGGGTGCCCCGGCAGCCACGCGGTACGGGTCGATGTACACGTTCGCGCGCCCGACACGTAGGCGAAAACCGGAATGCCCAAGCCAGTCGAGGGCGTCGATCAGCACCGATCGAGGATAGTTCCGCACGATCCGCCCACGACCTTGGAGGAGCAGACGATGGCCGGCAGCTACGAGACCGTGATCTGGGAGGTGCAGGACGGCGTCGGGCGGCTCACGCTCAACCGCCCCGACACGCTCAACGCTTGGACCGCCGAGTTCGGCGCGGAGCTGAAGCAGGTCGTTGAGGACGACGCGGCCGCCCCGGCGGTGCGGGCCGTGCTCGTGACCGGAGCGGGCCGCGGCTTCTCGTCGGGCGCCGACCTCAAGGCGGGCTTCGACCCCCATCCCGACGACGGCATGCCCGACGTCCGCAAGGAGCTGCACGACGTCTACCACCCGGTGATCGCCGGGATCCGCCGCCTCGAGAAGCCCGTGGTGGCCGCCGTGAACGGGCCGGCGGTCGGCATCGGCTGCTCGCTCGCGCTCGCGTGCGACCTCGTGCTCGCGGCGGAGTCAGCCTTCTTCGGGCTCGCCTTCGTGAACATCGGACTGATGCCGGACGGCGGCTCCACGCTGTTCGTGCCCGCGGCGGTCGGCAAGACGCGCGCCTTCGAGATGGCGCTGCTCGGCGAGCGCGTGCCCGCTCCGAAGGCGCTCGAGTGGGGCCTCGTGAACTTCGTCCACGCCGACGACCGGCTGCTCGAGGAGGCCGAGGGGCTGGCGGCGCGTCTCGCGGCCGGCCCGACCCGTTCCTATGCCTCCTCGAAGAAGGCGCTGAACAACATGATCTATCCGAACCTCGACGAGCAGCTGGCGCTCGAAGCCGAGCTCCAGCACGAGCTCGCGCGCACGGGAGACTTCACCGAGGGCGTGAGCGCGTTCGTGGATAAGCGGCAGCCAGCGTTCACCGGGGCTTGAGCGCCATCCCGCTTGGGGAGCGGATTTTGGGGCATTTGTCACGACCATCTGACGACGGCCGCGCAGGTAGTATTCCGCGCGCCTTGCGACCCGACGCGTCTCTTCTGCGCCGCCGCGCCCTGGTTCTTGCCCTGGTCGGGGCCGCCCTCGTGCTGCTCCTGGCGCCCGCGGGCGCGCTCGCCGACTTCATCTCCCCGGAGTCCGGCGGCTCGCCGAACGCCGACAAGATCGACACGCTCTACAAGATCGTCTTCTTCATCGGCGTGGCGATTTTCCTGCTGGTCGAGGGTCTCCTCATCACCTCGATCATCCGCTTCCGCGCCCGCCGCCGCGGGCCGGAGCCCGTCCAGGTCCACGGCAACACGCCGCTCGAGATCGGGTGGACGATCGGTGCTGCGGTGCTGGTTCTGGTCATCGCGGGCATCACGTTCGCATTCCTCGGCCCCATCCGTCACGCGCCGAACACGACCGTGAGCAACCTCAGCGCCTCGGAAGGCGTCCAGTTCGCGAGCGCTCCGCAGGTGTCGAACCCGACCAGCAAGAAGGCGCTCCACATCAACGTGACCGGCATGCAGTACATCTGGCGCTTCGACTACATCGACGCGAAGCGCCTCACCGAGAACCGGCCGGTCTACTCGTACTTCCGCATGGTCGTGCCCACCGACACGACCGTGATCGCGAAGATCAACGCGGCCGATGTGATCCACTCCTGGTGGATCCCCAAGCTCGGCGGCAAGGCGGACGGCGTCCCGGGCTACAACAACTACACCTGGTTCAAGATCTCGAAGCCCGGCCTCTACAAGGGCCAGTGCGCAGAGCTCTGCGGCGAGGGCCACGCGGACATGCGCGCCCAGGTGCTGGCGCTGCCGCCTGACCAGTACCGCGCCTGGATCGAGACGCAGCGCAACGAGCTGCTCGCCTCGCAGAAGGCTCTGGCGGCGCAGCGCAAGGCCGGCATCGGTCAGTAGCGACGAAAGGGAAAGCAGAGAGTGAGCACAAGCGAGTACGTAGGCCAGCGCCGCCCCGTCACCGCGCTTCCGCGGCCGGAGATCGTGCTGCACGGCGTGCGCGATCGCCCGCGCGGCTGGCTCGAGTGGCTCACGACCACCGATCACAAGAAGATCGGGATCCTCTACATCTACGCCACCTTCATCTTCTTCCTCATCGGTGGCGTCGAGGCGCTGATGATGCGCCTGCAGCTGGCTGTTCCGGAGAACACGCTGCTGGCGCCGAAGGCCTACAACGCCGTGATGACGATGCACGGCACCACGATGGTCTTCCTGTTCGTGGTGCCGGTGCTCGCGGGCTTCGGCAACTACCTCGTGCCGCTCATGATCGGCGCGCGCGACATGGCGTTCCCCCGCCTCAACGCGCTGTCCTTCTGGTTGCTGCTGTTCGGCGGGATCGTCTTCTACGTCAGCATCTTCTTCCACCCGCCCGAGGCGGGCTGGACGATGTACACGCCGCTCTCGGAGGAGGCCTTCTCGGCAACAGGAGGCGTGGACGCGTGGATCTTCCTGATCCACCTGACCGGCCTCTCATCGCTTCTGGGCGCGATCAACTTCGTCGCGACGATCCACAACATGCGCGCGCGAGGCATGGGCTGGGCGCGCATGCCGCTGTTCATCTGGACGATCCTGATCTACAGCTACCTGCTGATCCTCGCCCTGCCGGCGGTTGCGGCGGCCGTCACGATGCTCCTGGCCGACCGTCACCTCGACACGGGCTTCTTCAACCCGGCGAACGGCGGCGACCCGATGCTGTGGCAGCATCTCTTCTGGTTCTTCGGCCACCCCGAGGTCTACATCATGATCCTGCCCTCGTTCGGGATCATCAGCGAGGTGGTTCCGGTATTCGCCCGGAAGCCGATCTTCGGCTACAAGGCGATCGCCGCATCCACGGCCGCCATCGCGTTCCTCGGCATGCTCGTGTGGGCGCACCACATGTTCGCCACGCCGATGCCGGCGGTGGTGCTGTCCTTCTTCATGCTGAGCTCGTTCGCGATCGGAGTGCCGACCGGGATCAAGATCTTCAACTGGCTGGCGACCATGTGGCGCGGCTCGATCGTCTTCAAGACGCCGATGTACTTCGCCTGCGGCTTCATCGCCCAGTTCGTGATCGGCGGCATATCGGGCGTGATCCTCGCCGTGTTCCCGGTCGACTGGCAGCTGCACGACACGTACTTCGTGGTCGCGCACTTCCATTACGTGCTCTTCGGCGGCTCGATCTTCGGCCTGTTCGCCGGCCTGTACTACTGGTTCCCGAAGATCACCGGCCGAATGATGTCGGAGGGCCTCGGCAAGGCGTCGTTCTGGCTGATGTTCATCGGCTTCAACACCACGTTCCTCATCCAGCACTCGCTCGGCATGTCGGGCATGCCGCGCCGCATCTACACGTACTACCCGAACGGCGACTGGGCGGCGTGGAACCTCGTTTCCACCATCGGCTCCTTCATCCTCGGGATCGGCGTGCTCCTCACGGTGCTGAACGTGCTGTTGAGCCTGAAGAACGGCAAGCGCGCCGGCAACGACCCGTGGAAGGCGAATACGCTGGAGTGGTTCGTGCCCTCGCCCCCGCCCGAGAACAACTTCGACGTCGTGCCGCGCATTCGCAGCGCCGAGCCGATGAAGGACATCCGCCGCGACGTGGCGGCCGCCGGCACGCCCGCCGGCTCCGTGTACCAGCCCGTAGCGCCGGGGACGTAGCTTGGAGGCGGGCGCCCGCACGCGCGTTGCCGTAGCCCCGCCGCGAGTCGGCTCGCTCCGGCAGGTCGTGTCCGACTACGTGGACATGACGAAGCCGCGCGTGCAGTCGCTGCTTCTGTTCACGACCGTCACCACGATGTACGTCGCGGGCACGCCCTCGCTCTCGCGCGTCGTGCTCACCTGCCTCGGCGGCGCGCTGTCAGCCGGCGGCGCCGGTGCGATCAACCATTACCTCGACCGCGACATCGACGCCCAAATGAAGCGCACCGCCAACCGACCGGTGCCATCGGGCAGAGTCGCGCCGGGCGCGGCGCTCGCCTGGGGCATCTTCCTCGGCAGCGCTTCGTTCGTGCTGATGGCGCTCACGATCAACCTGCTGGCCGCCTCGCTCGCGCTCGCTGGCCTGCTGGGCTACGTCGTCGTCTACACGATCTGGCTCAAGCGAACCACGCCGCAGAACATCGTGATCGGCGGCGCCGCCGGCGCGATGCCGCCGCTCGTGGCCTGGGCCGCCACCACCGGCCACCTCGCGGGCGCGGCGCTCTACCTGTTCGCGATCGTCTTCTACTGGACGCCGCCCCACTTCTGGGCGCTGTCTTTGCTCATGAAGGACGAGTACGCGAGCGCGGGCGTTCCGATGCTGCCGGTCGTTCGCGGTGAGACCGAGACCCGCTGGCAGATCCTGCTCTACACGCTGCTGCTCGTGGGCGTCACGCTCCTGCCGGTCGCCTTCGGCGTCTTCGACGGCATCTACCTGATCGCGGCGCTGCTGCTCGGTTCCGCCTTCACGGCGATGGCGATCCGCCTGCGCCGCAGCGCCGAGCGCCGCGACGCTCTCCGGCTGTATCTCTTCTCGCTGGCCTACCTTGCGCTGCTGTTCGCCGCGATGGTGGCCGACGCCCGCCTCTAGCGCGCGTGCCGGGCACGCTCGCCGAGCGGCTCACCTCCCAACTGCTCGCCGGCCCGCCCGCGACGAGTGCCGTGGACGTGGCTGAGCGCCTGCTGGCGATCCAGGCGCAGGACCCGCGCGGCGCGCGACTCGCCGTGCGCGCACGCAGCGAGGGCGTAGGCGCGTCGGATGTCGACCGTGCCCTCACGGACGAGCGCACCCTCCTCATCACCACGCTCAACCGCGGCACGTTGCACATGGTGCGGAGCGAGGACTATCCGTGGCTTCAGGCCGTCACCACCCCGCCGCTCGTCCAGTGGAACGCGCGCCGGCTCGAGCAGGAGGGCCTCTCGCCCGCGGACTCCGAGCGCGCCGTGACGTTACTCGAGCGCTGGCTCGGCGAGGACGGGCCGCTCACGCGGCCCCAGCTGCGGGAGCGACTCACCGCGGCCGGCATCCGCATCCAGGGCCAAGCCCTCCCCCACGTCGTGATGGCGGCGTCGCTGCGCGGGCTCATCGTGCGCGGGCCGATGGTCGGGAAGCAGCACGCGTTCGCGCTCGTCCGCAACTGGCTCGGCGAGCAGCGGCCGGTCGACCGCGACACCGCTCGGGCCGAACTGGCGCGTCGCTACCTCGCGGGCCACGGGCCCGCGAGCGACCGCGACCTCGCGCGCTGGTCCGGCCTGCCATTGCGCGACGTCCGCGCCGGCCTCGAGGCGAGCGCGCGCGAGCTCGTGCAGCGCGACGACGGCCTCCTCGACTTGGCGGGGAAACCAACCGCCGCGGATGTCCCCGAGCCGCGCCTGCTCGGCTCGTTCGAGCCCGTGCTGCTGGGTTGGACGTCGCGTGACGACATCCTGGGCGAGAACGAGGGCGCGATCGTGCGGGGCGGGCTCTTCCGGCCCTTCGCCATGGTCCGTGGGCGCGGCGTCGCGACCTGGCGCCTGAACGGCAACAGCGTCGAGCTCGAGCCGTTCGAGCCCATCTCGCGAGCGGACATGGCCGCGCTGCGGCGCGACGCCGGGGGGGTCGAGCGCTTCCTCAGTACCTGACGTCCGCGCTTCCCTCGCAGTCGGCGCGAATCGCGTCGAGGAACGCAAGATACGGCTGCGGAAGGCCGCAGGCGCGAGCCCCCGCGATCAGGCCATCCACGTACTCGCTCGACGGCGTCACCTCCGCGGGCTCCTCCTTCACGACCTTGTAGGTGATCGCCTCGACCGGCTCCTCCGCGAGCGTCAGCACCGTGACCCGCATGCGCTTGTACGCGTCGATCGTGGTGCCCTCCTTCTCGTCGATCGTGGCGAGGTCCGCCTCGTCGATGTCGTAGAGCGCGCCCCACACCGTCATCCCATACGCGAAGCTGATGTCGGCGACCCCGGTCTTCGTGCGCACCGAGCGGCGGTTGAACGCCAGTCGGTGATCGGTCAGGCGCGCCGGCCCGACGTATTGACAGTCCGGCGAGTACGCGGCCAGGCGCTCGGGAGCCATGTTGCTCCCGTACGCGAAGTACTTGACTCGGCCCGAGCCTGACTTCACGGCGAGAGTCTACGTCGGGCCATTGGCAGCTGCGTCCTGAAGGCCCACAGTCACAAACTGGTAATCGGCGGAGAGGCAACCGGTACCCCACACCTTCGCGCCCGGCGAAACCGGGTAGACCAGAATTCAAGGAGGGGCAAGCGAATGCCTACTACAGAGGAACTCGCGAGCTGCCGTGGCCAGCAAGTGGTCGGCCCGAGCGGCGACAAGATCGGCAAGCTGGAGGAGGTCTACGTCGACTCCGCGACCGGCAAGCCCGAATGGTTCGCCGTTAGCACCGGCCTGTTCGGCACCCGGCTCAGCCTGATTCCGATCGCCGGGGCGAACCTGCGCGATGACACTGTGCAGGTGGCCTACGACAAGGCCAAGGTAAAGGATGCGCCGAACGTGGATCCGGACGGCGACCTCTCTCAGGACCAAGAGGCGCGGCTGTATGGCCACTACGGACTCGCGTACTCC
>DASVXS010000033.1:0-2754 GCA_036392575.1 Thermoleophilaceae bacterium
GCCCCCGTAGTGCTCGCGGCCCTCGCCATCGCCCCACGTGGTGAACGGCTCGGGCTCGATTTCGAAGCTGCCACGACGGCGTTCGCGGCGGCCAGTCCAGGCGGCTCATTACGATCGCCGGCCCCCAGAACGCGGGCGCGAAACTCGAACCGCTGTCGCGGACGGGACCGGTGGCGGAGGAGGATCACGAGCTCGGATCCGTCCGCCCTGATCCCCTCCAGTTGCACGCCGTCGCGACCGAGCGCCTCAGTGGCGAATGGGCCCAGCGCACGGACAAACTCAGCGAGCCACGCAGCGCTGTCCAATCCGTCGCCGCCCACTAGACCAGGTCGCGCACAGAGTCGACATCGGAATCGCCGGCCGCCCACTCGCGCGTCTTCGGCTCGATCTCGTAGGCGCGCCTAAGGTGCTGCAGCGCTTCGTCCATGTGTCCCGCGAGCGCGTGGTAGCAGGCCAGCTGGTAGTGCAAGTGCCCGTGGTCGGGATAGTCCTCGAGCCCCTCGCTCGCGATCTCGATCGCCCGCTCGTAGTCACCCGCCTGGTACGCCGGCTCGGCCGCCATCCAGTACTCCCACGGCGACACCGGTAGCGCCGCCCCGGCTGGCCCGCCGATCGCGAGGATCGCGGTGCCGTCCTCGCTCGCGACGGCGTGTCGCCGTGCCGACCGCTCGGGGATGAATACGAAGGTGCCAGCGTCAGCGTCGATCTCCTCGCCGTCGATCGTGAACTGTGCCCGACCGCTCATCACCACGTACATCTCCTCATGGCCGCCCGCGCCCGCGCCGGTCTCGTCGTGCTCCTCGATGACCTCCTCACCGGCATCGGCCGTGTACGCGTTGGCGCCGAAGGCAGTCACGCCGAGGGGACGGCGGAGCGGCCGCCACGCGATGCCTCCTGCGATCTCGATGCGCTCGGTCTCGCCGAGTCGCAGCACCTTGAACGGGGCGGCCGTTCTAGCTCCCCAGGGTGATGAGGTCCTTCGGGAAGTGCGTGAAGATCTCGGCGCCGTCGTCGGTTACCGCAACGAGATCCTCGATGCGCACGCCGAACTTGCCGGGGACGTAGACGCCCGGCTCGACCGTCACCACGTTCCCCGCATCGAGCGTGCCCTCGGCGGTCTGCGCGAGCCGCGGCGCCTCGTGGATCTCGAGGCCCACGCCGTGCCCGAGGCCGTGGCCGTAGTGATCGCCGTGCCCGGCCGCGGCGATCGGCTCCCGCGACGCGGTGTCCACCGCGCGGTTCTCGGCGCCGGCCCGCACGCCGTCGAGTGCGGTCAGCTGCGCCGAGCGCACCAGCTCGTACACCTCTCGCATCTCATCCGAGATCTCGCCGGTTGCGAACGTGCGCGTGCAGTCCGAGCAGTAGCCGTCAACGACGCAACCGAGGTCGAAAGTGACGAGCGTGTCCGCGACGATCGGCTCGTCGCGTGGCTCCGCGTGCGGCAGTGCGCCGTGCGGCCCGCTCGCGACGATGCTCGGGAAGGAGGGCCGCTCCGCGCCGTGCTGGCGCATCCAGTGCTCGAGATCGACCGCGACCTCGCGCTCGGTCCGCCCGACGATCGGGCCCGACGCGATGTACTGGAAGATCTGGTCGGAGAGCTCCGCCGCGTTGCGGATCAGCCGCAGCTCCTCCTCGTCCTTCACCGCGCGCAGCTCCTCGATCGCACCGCCCGCTCCCACGAGCTCGACGCCCTCGGGCACCAGCTCCTGCAGGCGCTCGTACTGGCGAACCGTGACGTGCGTGTCCTCGAAGCCCACGCGCCCGGACAGGCGCTTCACCACGTCGCTCAGAAGGTCCTGCTTTCCGCGCGCTAGCTCGAAGTCGGGCACCTGCTTCTCCGCCTGCTCGACGTAGCGGAAGTCGGTGATGAACACGCGCATGTCCGGCGACACGATCGCCGCGCCGTTCGAGCCGGTGAATCCCGTGAGGTAGCGAACGTTCACGAGGTTCGTGACGATGATCGCGTCGAGCTCGCGATCGGCGAGCTGGTCCACGAGGCGGTCGGCGCGGGCGCTGGTTGCAACGGTCATGTGTCGAGCTTCTCCTTCAGCATCTCGAGCGCTTCACGGTAGCCGTCTACGCCCTTTCCTTGCACCGAGCCGATGCAGAGGTCACGGATCACCGAGAAGCGCCGCCACTCCTCGCGCTCGTCGATGGCGCTGAGGTGAACCTCCACGGCGGGCAGCGCAGCGATCTCGAGCGCGTCGTGGATCGCCCACGAGTAATGAGTCCACGCGCCCGGGTTGAGAATGAGCCCGTCCGCGCGCTCGGGCGCGCGGTGGAGCATCTCGCAGAACTCGCCCTCGTGGTTGGTTTGGGAGAACGCCACCTCGAGGCCGAGTTCGTTACCGAACCTCCGCACGAGGCGCTCGAGCTCCATGAGTGAGTTGTCGCCGTAGTGCCCGGGGTCGCGGCGGCCGAGCTGGTCGAGATTCACGCCGTGCATCACCCCCACCCGGTTGCTCATGCGGCGAGCTCCTGAATCGCCCCTAGCACTTCCGCGTCGGGCAGCTCGTGACCGTGCGTCACGTCCCCGGGCGACTGCACGAGCACGAACGGCACGCGGCCGCCGCTTCGCTTCTTGTCGCGGCCGACGAGCTCGAAGACCTGTTCGGGCGTAGCGCCCTCCAAGCGGGTCGGAAGGCCATGCGCGGCGAGGAGGTCGGCCACCTCGGCGCGAAGCGAGCCGCGCCCCGACAGCCGAAGGGCCGCGAGCAGGCCGATGGCAATCGCCTCGCCGTGCCTGTAGCGGCG
>DASVXS010000034.1:0-30172 GCA_036392575.1 Thermoleophilaceae bacterium
TCGCCTCGAGCGTGCCGCCGAACTGCTCGCGCACCGGCCCTGGCGCTTCTGCGCAGCCTTCGGCCTGCTCGCCGGGTTGGTTGTCGCGGCGGGTCACGCGATAGGCGACGGTGCCCTCCCGCTCAGGGCAGGCGCGCTCGCCGCGGGCGCGGCGCTCACCGGCATCGAGCTGCTCGCTGTCGCCGTCGGCTTCGCCACGCTGGGGCGCTGGCTGCGCCTCTGGAGCCCTAGCGACCATCGGGCGTGAGCGCCGCCGCGAGATACGAGTAGTCCGCCGGCTCGCCGTCGTCGGTCACGAGCTGGGCGCATCCGGCGCGTAGGTCCTCGCAGTCGGCTCGCCCTCCCTGGCTCAGCCCGATGTCGAGCCGCGAGCGGTAGTACGGCCGGCGCGAGGGCCGGCAGCGCGGCCGCCAGCCCGAGCGTGCCCCTGAATCGTGTGACCAACGTCCCTCCTCGTGAACGTCCCCTGCGGTCTGAGCGCGCGAGCGCCGCTGGGGATAACCCCACACGCCATTCGCCTGTCAGCGGGATTGCAGCAAGGGCGCGCGATCTCGATCATGAAGCCCGTGAGCACCGACACAGCCACAACCACCGTCCTCCGGCCAACAGGCGGCGGCGGCGTGCGCGCCGTGCTGCGCGCTCCGTTCGAGGCGCGCACCTGGCGGGCGAGCGCCTACCTGCTTCTGAGCTTCCCGATCGGGGTCGCCGCGTTCGTCGTGCTCGTGACGGGGTTCAGCCTCGCGTTCGGCTTGCTGATCACGCTGATCGGCATCCCGATCCTGCTCGGAACCCTCGCGGTGGCGCGCGGCTTCGCGATGGTGGAGCGCCGCCGGGCTGCTGTTCTCGAGGGCACGCCGATCCCGGATCCGTACCGGCCGATTCCGGAGGGCCGCATCTTCGGGCGGCTGTGGGCGTGGCTGAAGCAGGCGAGCACCTGGAAAGACGTCGCGTGGCTCTTCCTGCTCTTCCCGCTCGGCATCTTCGACTTCACGCTGGTCGTGACCGTCTGGGCCGTCGCGATCGGCATGCTGACGCTGCCCGCCTGGTTCTGGGCGGTGAACAGCGACCCCGACAGCCTCGACTTCGGGCTCTTCCACGCGAACACGCTGCCGAAGGCGCTGATCGTCGCCGCGGTCGGGCTGCTCGCGACGCTGCTCGTGCCCTGGATCGTGCGCGGCTGGGCGCACGTCGAGCTGCTGATGCAGCGCGGCCTGCTCGGCCCCGGGCGCGAGGAGCTCGAACAGCGCGTGGGCGAGCTGACCGCCACGCGGGCCGGCGCCGTGGAGGCGCAGGCGAGCGAGCTCGAGCGCATCGAACGGAACCTGCACGACGGCGCGCAGGCACGGCTCGTGGCGCTCGCGATGGACCTCGGCATGGCCGAGGAGAAGCTCGACTCCGATCCAGACCACGCCAAGCAGCTGGTGGGCGAGGCGCGCTCGCAGGCGAAACAGGCGCTCACCGAGATGCGTGACCTGGTGCGCGGCATGCAGCCGCACATCCTGCGCGACCGCGGGCTCGACGCCGCGATACCCGCGCTCGCCGGCAGCACGCGGTTACATACGACCGTGCGCGTGGATGTGCCGCGGCGACTGCCGGCCGGCGTGGAGGCTGCTGCCTACTACGTCGTCTCGGAATCGCTCGCAAACGTGGCGAAGCACAGCGGTTCGCAGTTAGCGGCGATCGACGTGGCGCTCAACGGCGACTGGCTCGTGGTGCAGGTCACCGACCAGGGCAGCGGGGGCGCCGACCAGAACGGCGGCGGACTCGCCGGGCTGGCCAAGCGCGTGCGCGCACTCGACGGCACCTTCGACGTCACGAGCCCGCCCGGCGGCGGCACACGCGTGAGGGCGGTGATCCCGTGCGCGTCGTGATCGCCGAGGATCTCGCGCTGCTTCGTGACGGCCTCACACGCATGCTGCGCGACAACGACATGGAGGTGGTGGCCGCAGTCGAGGACGGCACCTCGCTCGTCGAGTCGATCGTGGAGCACAAGCCGGACGTGGCCGTGGTCGACGTCCGCCTCCCTCCCAGCTTTACCGACGAGGGCCTGCGCGCGGCGCTCGAGGCTCGCCAGAAGGTGCCGGGCACGGCCGTCCTCGTGCTCTCGCAGTACGTAGAGCAGACCTACGCCAGCGAGCTGCTCGCCGAGGGCAGCGGCGGCATCGGCTACCTGCTGAAGGAGCGAGTGGCCGACGTGCGCGACTTCGTAGACGCGGTGCGCCGGGTCGCGGAGGGCGGCACTGCGATGGATCCCGAGGCGATCGCCCAGCTCGTGGCCAAGCGCGGCGCCGACGGCCCGCTCGAGGAGCTCACCCCGCGCGAGCGCGAGGTGCTCGGCCTGATGGCGGAGGGTCGCTCGAACGCCGCCATCGCCGAGGAGCTCGTGGTCACCGAGGGCGCGATCGAGAAGCACATCTCGAACATCTTCTGGAAGCTCTCGCTGCCACCGTCGGACACGCACCACCGGCGCGTGCTGGCGGTGCTTGCGTACCTACGCGGGTAGCGCCTGCTCGGCGCCGCGTGAACGGGCGCCGAGAGCCCCGAGCAGCGCGCCGATGGCGATCGTGAACACGAGCAGCAGCACCGGCGGATGAGGGAGTGCCTGGATCTCCTCGCCGTTGTCGGCGAGCTCGTGCGCGATCAGCAGCGCTGAGCCGAACAGCAGCCCGCCCCACGTGCCGCGGAGAGCGCCGGTGCGCGGCGTGACGTGCTCGCGCCCCGCCGCGAAGCCGCCGATCGCGGCAAGCACGTTTGCGACCACGTACCAAGTGCCCGACACGCCGAGCAGAAGCCCGGTGGCGGCGCCCGAGACGATCGGGAGCACGCCGGCGTTGACGACCTTGATCGCCGCGGGCAGCTCGGCAAAGAGCGGGGGTCGCCAGAGCCGCTCCAGCACGACGCTAACGGGTGACCTCGTAGCGCAGCTCGACCATGCCGGAATCGAACGCGGTCGTGCCGGTGAGCGTGAGAGGCGGTCCCGGGACGCGACGGTCGAACAGCGGCTTACCCGAGCCGAGCACCACGGGCACGACAGTCACGATCACCTCGTCCAGGAGCCCCTCGTCGGCGAACTGCGAGGCGACGTTGCCGCCGCCGATGACCCACAAGTTGCCCTCGCCGGCCGCCCCGGCCATCTCGTCGTAGATCTCCGGCACCTTCGCGTTCACGATCCGAACGTCCACGGCGTTGCCCTCGGGCACGCGCAGTTCCCTCGTGCTCAGCACCCAGAACGGCTTTCCGGGGTACGGCCATTCGTCGACGTGGTCGAGCACCCACTCGTACGTGACGGAGCCGCTGATCATCGCGCCGACGTTCTCGAAGAAGCGCTCATACGAGCCGCGGCCCCCGGGCTCCGCGCCCTCGACCGCGGAACTGCCCTCGTAGCCCGTGAGCCAGTCGAGCGTGTCGTCTGCTTCGGCGATGTACCCGTCGAGCGAGGAGGCGCAGTAGTACTGGGTCTTGCTCACGGCCGCGGCAGGCTATCCGGCGCCGAGCGCCTCGTCCAGCGCCTCGTTCACGAGCTCGTCGGCGCGCTCGTTCGACTCGCGCCGCACGGTCCGCACGCTCCAGCTCTCGAACTCGCGAAGCTGGTTCATCGTCTCCACGAACAGCGGGCGCAGGCCGGCGTGCTTGACCTTGTACTGCCCGCCGATCTGGCGCGCGACGAGCTCGGAGTCGTTCACGACCTCGACCTCGTTGGCGCCGAGCTCGCGAGCCAGCTCGAGGCCGAGCAGCACTGCGCGGTACTCGGCCACGTTGTTGGTGGCCTCGCCGATGTACAGGTTGCGCTCGGCGAGCACCGAGCCGTCGGTCGCGGTCGCGACGGCCGCTACGGCCGCCGGCCCCGGGTTGCCGCGCGCACCGCCGTCCACGTGGACGACGACCTTGTCGAGCCGCTCCTGGACGATGACGCTACGCCGGCGGCTCGATCGACGGGAAGCTGCCGTAGGCGCGGCGCCTGCGGCGGCGATCCGGCGGCTGCGGGTTGGTCGGGTCGCCGCCCTGCTTGCGCCGGTCGATGATGACCTCGACATTCGGGTCGTCGCGGTAGTACTCCACGAGACGGTCGTAGAGCTCGTCCGCGAGGGCCTGTGGCACGACGCAGTAGATCACTCCGCGGACCCTACACCGACCGCCAGCCGTCCATCCGCCGTCATCGCGGCGTTCCAGGCGCGCAGCTGCTCGTCGATCTGATCGAGGTCCTCGCCCTTCTCGAGCATCGTGACCGGGTCGTCCGCGTCGCCCAGATCCACGCGATAGCGGTACCAGGAGAGCTCCCAGGCGACCACGATCTCCACCTCGCTCGGCTTGGTCTCGAGCGGCGCCGCGTAGACCCACGGGTCGCCGAGGCTCCGAGCGATGCCGAGGATGGTGCGCGGATGCTCCGATCCGTTGAAGACCTCCAGCGCGCGCTCCACCTTCACCTGGGCATTGGTGGGCACGGCGCGGACGTGGCGCGGATCCTTGGGGCGCCAGGCACGCGTGCGCTTGCGGTCCGGCGGCGGCTCGGGAGCGGCTTCGGCGGCGGGTTGATGCTCGTCGTCGTAGGCGAGCGCGGGTGGCGGTGCCCACTCCGGCTCCGGATGGCCGTTGTCCTCGCGGCGTCCTCGCAGACGCCCCAGCAGGCCGCGGCGCGGCTCGCGGCGCGGGTGCGCCGTCGGCATGTCGCCATGCGCGGACTCGCGGATCCAGCCTTCGTGCTGGGCCCGGCCGATGCAGAGGTCGCACACCAGCCGGCGCTGGCCTCCGGGGACGAGATAAGGCTCCGCGCGCTCGCCCTTCAGGATCGTGCGCCCGCAGACGTCGCACGTGACCACGTCGTGTGTGGGTCGTAGCTCTCTAGGCATAGGCAACCTTCGATCCTAGCGCCCTGTTTCGGGCGCATTGGCGCGCTTCCTCCCCGGTTGTCGCTAGCTACGCCTTGACGGCCTCCGCCTCCTGGGACGCCGCCTGGATCACCTTCTGGGCCAGATGCTGCGGCACTTCCTCGTAGCGGGCGAGGTCCATCGTGTAATCGCCCTGGCCGCCGGTGATCGCACGCAGGTCCGGTGCGTAGCTGAGCATCTCGGCCATCGGCACCTCGGCCTTGACCTCGGTCACCGACCCCTTGGGGTCCATGCCGAGCGGCCGCCCGCGCCGGGAGTTGAGGTCGCCGATCACGTCGCCGACCGAGTCGTTCGGGACCGACAAGGTGACGGTCATGATCGGCTCGAGCAGGACCGCGCCGGCGTTCCCAGCGGCCTCCTTGAACGCCATCGAGCCCGCCACCTTGAACGCCATCTCCGACGAGTCCACCGAGTGGTAGCTGCCGTCGTAGAGGCGCACCCGCACGCCGCTCATCGGGTAGCCGGCGACGACGCCGTCGCGCATCGCCTCGGCGATCCCCTTCTCCACGGCCGGGATGAAGCCGGAGGGGATCACCCCGCCCTTGATCGCGTTTACGAACTCGAAGCCCTGGCCGTCGGGCAGCGGCTCGATCTCGATGTGGCAGTCGCCGAACTGACCGCGGCCGCCGGTCTGCTTCTTGTAGCGGCCGTGCGCCTTGGCAGCGGTCTTGATCGTCTCGCGGTACGGCACGCGCGGCGGCTTCAGGTTCACGTCCGCGCCGAAGCGCTCGTGCAGGCGGTCGACGATCACCTCCACGTGCATCTGCGAGAGCCCGGCGAGGATCTGCTCGCCGGTCTGTGGGTCGCGGTGCACGTCGATCGTCGGGTCCTCCTCCTGCAGGCGGCGAAGCGCTGAGAACACCTTGTCCTCGTCGCCCTTCGACTTCGGCTCGAGCGCGAACGCCATCACCGGCGCCGGCATGGCGGGCAGCGGCAGCTCGATCTTCGCGTCGGAGCTCGACAACACATCGCCGGTGTGCGTGTCCTTCAGCTTGGCCACCGCGCCGATGTCGCCGGGTCCGAAGTCCGTCGCCTGTTGCGATTCCTTGCCTTGAATCTCGAGCAGCTGACCGATGCGCTCCTTCTGGCCCGAGCGCGCGTTGTACACCTGCGAGTCGGCGTTGATCACGCCCTGGTACACGCGGAACAGGTTGATCCGGCCCGTGTAGGGATCGGCGAGGGTCTTGAACACGTAGGCGACCAGGTCGCCGTCCTCGCTCGGCTCGAGCGTGATGTCGCCGGCCTGCACCGGTCCCTTCTTGCCCGGCGACGGCAGATCCTCGACGAACGCGTCGAGCAGGCGGTTCGTGCCGAGGTTGTGCGTCGCCACGCCGCACGTGACCGGGAACAGCCGCCCAGCCGTCACGCCTGCCTTGAGCGCCTCGACTGTCTCCTCGTGGGAGATCTCCTCGCCCTCGAGGTAGCGCTCCATCAGTTCGTCGGAGTTCTCGGCCACCTCGTCGAGGAGCTTCTCGCGGTACTCCTGCGCCTGGTCCTGAAGCTCCTCGGGGATCTCGATCTCGCGGCAGTTCTCGCGGTCCGAGCCCTCGTACTCGTAAGCCTTCATATCCACGAGGTCGATCACACCCCGCACCTCGTGCTCCATGCCGATGGGGATCTCGGTCGCCACCACGTGTGGCCCGAAGGCCTCTTTCAGCGACTCGAGCGTGCGGAAGAAGTCGGCCCGCTCGCGGTCCAGCATGTTCACGAACACGACCCGCGCCAGGCCCAGCTCCCGCGCGCGATCCCACAGGCGCGCCGTGCCCACCTCTGCGCCCATGACCGCGTTGACCACGAACACAGCTCCCTCGCTCACACGAAGCGCCGCGAGCGCGTCAGCCACGAAGCTCGGCTCGCCGGGGGTGTCGATCAGGTTGATCTTGCGGTCCTCCCAGTGGAGCGAGGAGAGGCTCGATGTGATCGACATCTGGCGCGATTTCTCGTCCGCTGCCGAGTCGGACACCGTCGTTCCGTCTGCCACCGAGCCAAGGCGGTTGAGCGCGCCCGCCTCGAACAGGAGCGCCTCGTTGAGTGAGGTCTTCCCGCTGCCCCGGTGGCCGACTAGGGCCACGTTGCGGATCCTTTTCGCCGATTCGTGCGGCATGGCACGGCTCCTCTCCTCGACTAAGTGGCAGACCCAACATACCTGCCTGTCAACCGAACGCACGTTCGACCCCTCGCCTGCGCCCCTACGAACGCTTCGGGGTCGAACGTGAAGCGGAGTTCGGGCTAGAGGCTCCGAAAACCGAGGATGGCAAGGACGCAGGGCCGAAGGCGTGCTCGGCACGCCGAGCGCCCGAGGACGCAGCCAGCCGAAGGTTTGCAGGGGCCTCAGGCGCCCGAGGACGCAGCCAGCCGAAGGTTTGCAGGGGCCTCAGCCGGCGGCGTCTTCGAGCATGTCAGTCTGCAGGCGCGACTTGAGGCGGAGCACCGCCTTGGTGTGCAGCTGCGACACGCGCGACTCGGTCACGCCCAGCACCTCACCGATCTCTCGGAGGGTGAGGTTCTCGTAGTAGTAGAGCGCGATCACGAGCTTCTCCCGCTCCGGCAGGCGTGCGATCGCGTCCGCGAGACGGTCCTTCGTCTCCGACGTGTCCATCGCGTGGGCCGGGTCGGTGGCCTGCGGATCCTGGATCGTGTCGAGGAGCGACACCTGGTCGCCGGACGCGTCCGACAGCGTCCAGAGCTCGTCGAGCGCCACCACCGACGAGTTCGAGATCCGCGTGAGCGACGCCTGGAAGTCCTCCACCGTGGTCTCGAGCGCCTCCGCCATCTCCTGGTCGGTCGGCGCTCGGTGCAGCTTGTGCTCGAGCGCGGCGTTCACCTTCTCGATCTCGCGCGCCTTCGCCCGCACCGAGCGCGGCACCCAGTCGAGCGAGCGCAGCTCGTCGATGATCGAGCCCTTGATGCGCGTGATCGCGAAGGTCTCGAACTTGATCTCGCGCGCCGGGTCGAAGCGCTCGATGGCCGAGATCAGGCCGAGCAGGCCGTAGGAGATGAGGTCGGACTCCTCGACGTGCGAGGGCAGGCCCGTGGACATCCGCCCCGCCACGTACTTCACGAGCGGCGAGTAGGCGAGCACGAGACGTTCCCTGGCGGCCTTGTCCGCATCGTCCTTGTAGCGGCGCCAAAGCTCCCTGAGCTCGATCTCCTTGACGTTCGTCTCCAGGATGTCCCCCGAAATTCGAAAGCTCAGGCTCGTGGGTGAGCCTGAGCGTAAGCCCGTTTCAGGCGTTTCGACTCTACCCGAGTGTAAGTCTGGGTTGTGCTGATCGTCGCATGGCCGAGCAGCTCTTGGATGGATCTCAGGTCAGCCCCTCCCTCGAGCAGGTGAGTCGCGAAGGAGTGCCTGAGCGTGTGCGGCGAGACGCCGCCGGCGAGTGCGGCACGGCGAGTCCACAGCCCGAGTCTCCTGCGCACGTCGGACGTAGAGAGCCGCTGACCGGTCTTCGAGAGAAACAGCGCGGGCTCCACGCGAGCGCCCTCGACGGCCAGCGCGGGTCGGCCGCGGTCGAGGTACGACTCGAGCGCCTTCCACGCGAGCTCCCCCGCCGGGACGATCCGCGTACGGCCGCCCTTGCCCTGCACGCGCAGCTCCTCGCCATCGGCGTCGGGGTCTGTGAGGTCGAGGTTCACGATCTCCTCGGCACGCAGCCCGGCTGCATAGGCGAGCTCGAACATGGCGCGGTCGCGGAGCTCGAGCGGCGTCGCGGCCGGGATGCGCTCGAGCAGCTGCGCCACCTCGCCGGGTCGCAGGACGCGCGGCAGGTAGGCGTCGCGCTTAGGGCTCGCGACGAGGTCGGCCGGACTCGCCTCGAGCTCGCCGCGCTCGACCATCTGCCTGTAGAAGCTGCGCACGGCCGCGAGCTTCCGCGCCACCGTGGACTTTGAGGCGCCGCGCTCCGAGAGCACCGCGGCATAGCGCCGCAGCTCGCGCGGGCCGATGCCCTTCGGCTCGAGGCCGCTGCGCGAGGCCCACTCGGCGAGCTGCTCGAGGTCCGTCCCGTACGCGCGGCGCGTCTTCTCGGCCATGCCGTGGGCGCGCAGCGCGCGGTCGAACCCTCGCAGCGCGTCAGCCCAGGACGGCGGCGGGGAGATCTCATCCATGCGGGGGACGTTTTCGACGCCATAGACGGGACGCCTCCCGTGCGGTCAGGAGATGTAGACGGGGGCGCCTACGGGCACGTGCGGGTAGAGCTGCTCGACGTCGGGAATCGACATGCGGATGCAGCCGTGCGACGCGGCCGTGCCCAGCGAAGCGATGTTGTCGGTGCCGTGGATTCCTGCGCCGTTGAAGATCCCGAGCCAGCGCGCCTTGAGCGGGTTGTTCGGGGCGCCACCCGGAATCACCTTGCCGGCGAGCTTGCCTGCCCAGGACGAATGCGGCACGTTCCAGGGCGGGTTTATCTGCTTGTTCTGGATGTGGTAGAGCCCGGCGGGCGTCTCGAGCCCCACCATGCCCACCGCAATCCGGTACGTGTGATTGAGCGAGAGGTGCCTGTAGAACTTGAGCTGCTTGGCGTTGCGGTCGACGATGATGATCGCCGGATAGCGCTGGGCCAGCTGGTCGGTGGTCACCTTCGGCTTCGTGATCTTCGAATGGGCGCGGACGACGCGGTCGCCGTCGGGCATCACGAGCGCGGCCTCGATGTTCCGCGTCAACTCGACACCCCGGATGGCGTTTCCCTGGTGCGAGGGCACCGGCTGGAACGCGCCCGAGGTGAAGGACACGGTAGCGTCGACGGCCGGGCGGTCGAGCTGCGACTTGACGCGCCGGACGAGCCGCTCGACGGCTGCGTGGGAGTAGCTGATCTCCGGCGTCAGCTGCGCGTGCACCTCGCCGCCGGTCAGCGAGCGCCAGCTGCGCGTGACGATGTTGCCCTGCCGGCTGCGGCGCATGGCCTCGTCCACGATCGCGTCGACATTGGTCCTGAGGTGCGCGCGCCGCGCCGACAGGCGGAAGCGCTCACGCCCGTACTTGACCACGAGCGGGCGGGAAAGCGGCGCGGCGAGCTGCTGGTCGAGAGCCGTGCGGGCCTGGCTGCGGGTCATCCCGCCGAGGTCGATGCCGCTCACCGATATGCCCTTCGCGACCTTGTCGGTGCGTGTCGAGTCATAGGCGTAGACGGCCACCGCTCCGCCGATCATCACGACGAGAGCGACTGCAAGAGCGATGAAGGAGCGGTGCCTCATTGTTTGAATCGGTGCAAGGTAGCCGGTATGCCGCGCTTTGGCGAGTGGGTCCTTCCCCTGCAACGCCGCTTGCGAAAAACGCGTGCTATTGCGGGCATTCCCGGCGCCACGCCTGTGCAATCGCTCTTGTCAGGGGTGTGACGAGGAGGCGGCGCGGCGCGCGAGGATGGACTCGATCGCGGCAATCACAGGTTGGCGCGCCTGTGCTCTCCGCTCATATTCGCGCAGCGCCTCGAGGTCAGCCAGCTCGAGAGAACCGAGCAGTGAGATGACCTCCTCGGCCTCGAGATCGTCGTAGTGCGCGACCGGCGGGGCGGGCGGCTCGGCCGGTTTCGCCTTCGGCGTCCTCGACCTGCGCACCGCTCGCGGGGGTGCCTCGCTCTGGCCGTTTCCCTCGTCGTACTCCTCAAGGAACTTGCGGAGCTGGAACGCCTGCCGCGGGTCGAGCGTGCCCTCGCGGCGGTAGGCGGGGTTCTTCACGTGCGGGCTCCAGCGCAGGAAATCCTCGACCTCACGCTCGTAGCGGTATGGCTCCTGGACGCCGCGCAGGATCGGGCTGAGCCGCAGGTATTCGGCGAACTTCGCGACGGTCTCGCGCGTGGTGCAGCGGTACTCGAAACGGGTGGCCTTCAGCTTGCGGTTGTCGAGCCCGCGCCCGAAGCGCAGCTGGCTCAGCATCTCCGGAGGGACGCGCACGCCCAAGCGGCTGAGCACGTTTGCGGCGAGCCCCGTCCCCCACGGCGGCAGGATCGGCGCATAGGGCCTGCCGAGCAGGCCTGCGACCTCGCTGAGCGCGAGCACGCCGTCTGCGGCCACGTTGAAGATCCCGCGCAGCTCGAATTCGACGCCGTGCTTCAGTGCGGCGACCACGTCGTCCTCGTGGACGAACTGGTAGCGCGGATCGAAGCCGAGAATCATCGGGACCGCCGGGAGCGAGAAGAGCTTCGTGTGCGAGGTCTCGACGTCCGGGCCGAGCACGTTCGCGAAGCGCATGACCGTGACGGACACGTCCTCGTTCTTGTCGGCGAAGTCGGCGACGGCGGCCTCCGCCTCGACGATGTCGCGCTCGATCGGCGTGGTCGGCGGGTGCGGGCGGCGCATGGCCTCGGTGAAGAAGGCCGGGTCGTCCTGCGCCGTGCCGTAGTAGTGCGCCGAGCTCTTGAAGACGAACTTCCTCACCGTGCTGTTCGGGCCCGAGCAGGCGGCGAGGATGTTCATCGTCCCGATCACGTTGTTCTCGTGCGCGGCGCTCGGCTTGAGCACGGAGGAGTCCGGCACGAGCCGCGTGTCGATCACCGTGTCGATCTCGGCCGCCTCGACGATCCGGCGCAGCAGCGCGTGCTGGGTGCCGACCTTCACGAACTCGGTGCGGTCGAGCTCGCGCGTCGGGTCGCGCGAGTCGACCCCCACGATCGCCTCGATCTCGGAATCCCGCTCGAGCGCCTGCGCGAGGCGGCCGCCCCAGTAGGTCGAGATGCCGGTGACGAGTACGCGCTTCGAATTCATCCGAACCACACCGACTCGCGCTGCTCGACCATTTCGAACACGTTCTCCTGGATGCGCGCCCGGATGTCGTGGGCGTAGCTCTGCACAAGGCCGCGGTCGTCGGCCATGTCCTCGTCCGGGAACTCGATGGGCTCGAGGAAGCGGATGCGGAACTTGGCCGGTAGGTAGCCGAGCATGCCGAGCGGCCCGAGGTGCGGGAACGTGGGCGTGATCGGGAAGTAGATGAGCCCCGTGAGACGGCGCAGCAGGCCGACCTGCGCGAAGATCGGCGCGGCCTCCTCCGCCCCCACTACGCACACCGGCACGATCGGCGCCCGCGCGCGCATGGCCGCCTCCACGAAGCCGCCGCGCCCGAAGCGGCGCAGCTTGTAGCGGTCCTTGTAGAGCTTCTCCGTGCCCTTGCGCCCCTCGGGGAACACGAGCACGAGCTGCTCCTCGTCGTAGAGCAGGCGGTGCACGTTGGCCGGGTGCGCCGCCACGCAGCCGATCTTCGGAATCAGCATCGAGAAGCCGGGATAGCCCTTGAAGAAGTGCTCGACCGTCACGTTCAGTGGCCGCGGATGGGGATGCTCCTCCTTGATCGCCTTGCCGATCATGGCGGCGTCTGGCGGGAGCGCGCCGGCGTGGTTCGACACGAGCAACCCGCCTCCCGTGTCGGGCACGTTCTCGATGCCCTCGACCTCGACGCGGAACCAGTAGCGGTAGAAGAACTCGAGCAGATAGCGGTCGAAGACGCCCTCGACGCGCTCGGAGCGGCCCCAGTCGTTCAGCCGGCGCTCTGGCTCAATGGCGGGCAAGTAGCGGCGCAGATCGGCGTCCGCGGGCGCGGGCAGGCCCTCGCCGCTGGCTGGCCGGGCGACGAGCTCCTCAGACGGGCGCAGGCTCGTTCGCGTGCTATCGGCCATGTGGCCCCTCTGCCATGCGAGCGATTCTCGCAGGATCCGTCGCGACCTACGCTGTGACCGGCTGCCGCGCGTACTACGATCCGCCCTCGGATGCGCTCCAAGGACGAGGTGCGGCGCGAGGTGTGGCGGGCGATGGACCGGGAGGGGGTATCGCGCTTCCCGGGCGCCGAGGGACGGATTCCCAACTTCGCGGGGGCAAAGGCCGCGTCCGAGCGTCTAGCGCGCCACCCCGACTGGGTGCGTGCCGAGACGATCAAGGCGAACCCGGACGCGCCTCAGACCCACTCCCGGCGCTTGGCGCTCGCACAGGGCAAATGCCTCGTGATGGCGGTCCCTCGACTACGCGACGAGCACCCGTTCCGGCTGCTCGACCCGCGCCGGCTCTCGGAGGAGCAGCAGCGCGAGGCGGCCACGATCAAGGGCGCGCTGCGGCACGGGAAGGTGATCGACCTCGAGCAGGTGCCGCCGCTCGACTTCATCCTCACCGGCTCGGTGGCGGTGAACCTGAAGGGCGTGCGGATCGGGAAGGGCGGCGGCTTCTCGGATCTCGAGTACGGGCTGCTCGCGGAGTCCGGCAAGGTCGATCGGCGCACCGTCGTCGCGACCACCGTCCACCCGATCCAGATCGTGCGCGAGAACCTGATGGTCACCGGGCACGACATCCCGGTGGACATCGTCTCGACGCCGCGGGCGGTGATCGAGGTCGAGCGGGCCCACGAGCGGCCCACCGGGATCCTCTGGGATCACCTCCAGCCGCCGCAGATCCACGAGATCCCGGTGCTCGAGCGGATGGGCTACGCGGGCTAGCTCGGCGCCGGCTCTTCGGCGTCGATGCTCGAGAGCAGCGGCGCGACTCGGTCGCGAAGCGCCCGCCAGTCCTCGCTCACGATCACGCGCTCGTCGTCCGCGAGGTGCGCGTTCCAGGGGTGGATGAGCGTGGCCGGGACGATCCCCACCTCGAGGGCGCGCTGGATGTTCACCGGGCTGTCGTCCACGAGCACGGCGATCTCGAGCTCCACGCAGCGGCTGACCTTGTCGTAGCTGCAGTGCAGGTCGTCGTAGGGCAGGCCGATCTCGTCGAGCCAGCCCTCGGTGGCCTCGCGCGCGCTCTCGGCGCGGTGGCTCGTCACGTGGATGAAGTGGCCGGCATCGTGCCATGCCCTCACGGTCTCGACGGCGTGCGGGTAGGGCTTCGCCCCCATGATGTTCTCGACCGAGTGCGTCTCCTCCACGCACGCGATCAGCTGGTCGCGCTCGAGCAGCGCGATGCCCCAGTCGGTCTGCTCCTCGTACGGCAGCTCGACTCCGAATCGCCGCTGCACTATGGCGTCGAAGACGTCCCAGTAGTGATGAAGCGTGCTGTCGATGTCCAGCGCGATCTTTGCCACGGGCCGGTACGGTACTCGGCCATGCCGATCTTCCCGTCGAAGGCTCGGCCCGCGAGCCTCCGGGCTGCGCGGCGCGCCGACAGCGACTACGGGGTGGGCGCCTCCCCGAACTGGCGCGACATCGACTGGCGCGAGCACCTGCGCTCGACCGAGATCGACGGCAGGCGGGTGAACTACGTCGACATCGGCTCGGGCGACGGGCCTCCCGTCGTGTTCATCCACGGGCTGGGCGGCGCCTGGCAGAACTGGCTCGAGAACCTGCCGCGCGTGGCGCAGGAGCGCCGCGCGATCGCGGTCGACCTACCGGGCCACGGCCAGTCGGGGATGCCGGCCGAGAAGGTCTCCATCTCTGGCTACGGCCGCTGCGTCGATGCGCTCACCGAGCAGCTCGGCTTCTCCGAGGTCGCACTCGTGGGCAACTCGATGGGCGGCTTCATCGCGGCGGAGATGGGGATCCAGTTCCCCGAGCGAGTGGCACAGATCGTGCTGGTTGCACCGGCCGGCATCACCACCACGGAGCTGCGCCGTGCGCCCGCGCTCACGTGGGCGCGCACCGCGGCGGCGCTCGGAGCCTGGGCCAGCACCCGCTCGGAGATATTCGTGAAGCGCCCGGCCCTTCGCCATGTAGCGCTCCAGATCGTCACCCGTCACCCCAGCAGGATCGCGCCCGACATGGCGTGGGAGATGATCGCCCACTCCGGCAAGGACGGGTTCGTCGACGCGACGCGCGCACTGCTCGAGTACGACTTCCGGGACCGGCTACCCGAGATCCGCTGCCCCACGCTGATCGTCTGGGGCGACCGCGACGCGCTGCTCGACGTGGGCGACGCCGACGAGTACGCGCGCCTGATCCCGGACTCCCGCAAGGTGTTGATGCAGGACACCGGCCACATGGCGATGCTCGAGCGGCCGGTGGCCTTCAACGACTGCCTACTCGAGTTCCTCCACGGCCAAATCGACACGAGCGGCGACTCGGACGCCGAGCGCGCCGCCGCAGGCGAGGAAGCGGCCGCCTAGCGCTCAGGTCGTGACGGCGCCGCGCGACGCGGAGCCGACGTGACGCGCGTACTTCCCGAGCACGCCGCCCTCGTAAGCGGATGGCTTCGGCTCGTAGGCGGCGACGCGGCGGTCGATCTCGTCCTGGTCGAGCTCGACGTCGAGCCTGCGATCCGGCACGTCGAACACGACGATGTCGCCGTCCTCGACGGCCGCGATCGGCCCACCGCGGGGAGCCTCGGGCGCCACGTGCCCGGCCATGAAGCCGTGCGTCGCGCCCGAGAAGCGGCCGTCGGTTAGGAGCGCCACCGATTCTCCGAGCCCCTCCCCTACGAGCGCCGCGGTGACCGCCAGCATCTCGCGCATGCCGGGGCCGCCAGAGGGGCCCTCGTTGCGGATCACGACCACGTCGCCCGGCTGGATCTGCTGCGCCTTCACTGCCGCGAAGGCCTCCTCCTCGCCCTCGAACACGCGCGCCGGTCCGCGGTGTTCGCGGCGATCGTGGCCCGCCAGCTTGACCACGCAACCCTCGGGCGCGAGGTTGCCGCGCAGGATCGCGAATCCGCCGGTCGGCTGGATCGGGTTCGACAGCGGCCGGATGACCTCCTGACCCTCCGTCTCGTTCGCCGCGTCGGCCTCCTCGCCGATGGTCTTGCCGGAGACCGTGGGCGCGTCCTCCTGCAGCAGCCCGGCCTCGCTCAGCCGGTTGGCCACGACCCGCATGCCGCCCGCGGCGTGCATGTCCGGCGCGGTGAAGCGCCCGCCCGGCTTGAGGTCCGCCAGCAGAGGGGTCTTCCACGCGATCCTGTCGAAGTCGTCGATGTCGAGCGGCACGCCGGCCTCGTGCGCGACTGCCAGGAGATGGAGCACGGCGTTCGTGGAGCCACCGGTGGCTGCCACGGAGGCGATCGCGTTCTCGAGCGATTCCCGCGTGATCAGCGAGCGCGCGGTGACGTCTCGCTCGAGCAGGTCGAGGACGAGCTGACCTGCCCGCTCCGCGACATCGCCCTTGTGCTCGTCGACAGCCGGGACGCTGTTCGAGCCCATCGGCGAGATGCCCATCATCTCGAACACTCCCGCCATGGTGTTCGCGGTGTACTGGCCGCCGCAGGCCCCCGGGCCGGGCGAGGCGACGTCCTCGAGCTCCTGCAGCTCCTCGTCGCTCATGCTGCCGGCGGCGTGCGCGCCGACCGCCTCGAAGACGTCCTGGATCGTGACGTCCTGACCGCGGAAGCAGCCGGGCAGGATCGAGCCGCCGTACAGCATCAGGCTCGGGATGTCGAGCCGCGCCAGCGCCATCACCGTGCCGGGGATCGTCTTGTCGCAGCCCGAGATCGCGATCACGGCGTCGAACATGTGGCCGCGGGCAACGAGCTCGATCGAGTCGGCAATCACCTCGCGGCTCACGAGCGACGTCTTCATGCCCTCGGTGCCCATCGTGATCCCGTCCGAGATCGCGACGGTGTTGTATTCCATCGGCGTCCCGCCGGCCTCGCGCACCCCGGCCTTCACGCGCTCCGAGATCCGGCGCAGGTGGAAGTTGCAGGGCATCGTCTCGGTCCAGGTGTTCGCGACCCCCACGATCGGCTTCTTGAGCGCGTCGTCGTCGAAGCCGATGCCCTTCAGGTATGCGCGCGCAGCGGCCCGGTCCGGGCCTTCGAGGATCGCCCGGCTCCGACGTCGGATGTCGACGCTCATCGGCGGCGCGCCTCGTACGAGCCGGAGCTCCTGCGCTGGCGCTCCCATTCGGCCAGGCGCCAGAGGTCGCGGCGTACCCGCCCAGGGTCGATCTGCCGCCCGGGCAGGTGCATGTTCGCGTTGCGGATGAGGTTGCGCTCGTCACCGGTGAGCGCCATCCACTTCGCCAGCACGTCGTCTGAGTCCGGCAGCCGCGAGTGCGAGATCGCCCGCGTGAGGTCCGGGAACTCGACGCAGTACTCGCTCAGCAGCCGGCGGGTCTTCGGCACGAAGGCCACGATCGGCTTGTGCGGGTAGATCAGGTAGGCGTACGGCGCCTCCGGCTCGGGCGCGTCGGCCGCTTCGCGCGGGCGCCGGGGGGCGCTGCCGTCGGCCAGCTTGCCGTTGACCTTGATGAAGCCGAGGTCGCGGTACATCGACCACTCCTCGTCGTTCACGCACGAGCGCAGAAGTTCGCGCGCGCGCTGCTCGGCGCGGCGCTCGCGGCCCGGGTCGTGCAGCATCACTCGCTCGACGCGGCGCGTGCGGAACAGCGGCCCGTGCTCCCTGCGCCAGCTCGACCAGGCCTGCACGAGTACCGGCAGCGCCAGAACGACGGCAACCAGGGTCAGGGCCAGCAGCGCGAGCAACATCGTCGAGCCGTCGGCGCCTCAGCCGCCCGAGGCACGCGGGAAGAAGATCACGCGTTCGGCGTCGGTCGGGATGTCGGCGTACCTCTGAACCATCTGGGCCTCGCGACGGCCGCTGTCCTCCCCGACCGTGGGCACGGCGGCCCACATCCCCTCGTCGAGCTGGCGCCGGAACTCCTCGACCAGCCGCTCCTCGTCCTCGCGCACCCGCGGGTCGCCCTCGGTCAACAGGACCTCTCCAAAACCGGGCTTCATACGCAGGAACTTGATGGCTGTACTCCTGTGCTCGTCGAACTTGACGTCGCGATCCGGCCTTGCCGGCGGCTGTCCCGATTATGCCAGAGGCCGTTATCCATGCGGGAAAGCCCTGGAACGGCCCATTTCTCAGTCGCCACCGCGGCGAGCCAGCCCGAGCACGTCGACCGGACCGGCCCCGGCACCGATCTCGTCGAGCCCGTCGCGCACCGCGGCTGACGCGACGCGCTTGGCCTCCCGCGCCGCCTCCAGTGGCGTCCGGCCGAGTGCGAGCTGGGCCGCCAGCGTCGACGAGTGCGTGCAGCCGGACCCGTGTGCGGCACCACTGTCGTAGCGCTCGCCGGCGATCTCGGCCAGCGTCGCGCCGTCGAAGAAGACGTCCACGGCCTGGTCGCGGTGGCCGCCCGTGACGACGACGAACTCGGGCCCGAGCGCCTGTAGCGCCCGCGCGAGATCCTCGGGCGCGCCGCCGGGAGCAGCGGCGAGCAGCCGCGCCTCGGGCAGGTTCGGCGTGATCGCGGTAACCCGTGGCACGAGCAGTGCGCGGAGGGCGTCGCGAGCGCCCGGCTCGAGCAGTTCCGCACCGCTCTCGGCGACCATCACCGGGTCGAGTACGGTCGGCGCCTGCCCGACCAAGTCGAGCGCCCGAGCCACGGCCTCGATCGTCTCGGTGTTCCCGAGCATCCCGATCTTGACGGCATCCACGCCGATGTCCTCGGCGACCGCCCTCACCTGGTCGACGATCGCCTCTGGCGGGAGCGGATAGATCCCGGTCACGGCCACCGTGTTCTGCGCTGTGATCGCCGTGATCGCGCTCATCCCGTACACGCCCGCGTGGGCGAACGCCTTGAGGTCGGCCTGGATGCCCGCCCCGCCGCCGGAATCCGAGCCTGCGATCGTGAGTACTCGCGGTATTCGCCGCGCGCCGCTCTGCATGGCGCCCGAGGATATGAGGCTTCACCGCGCGGGCGACGGCTGGTAGGCGCCGCGGCCGTCCGGGACGATCAAGCCGGCCATCTCGAGCCGAGCCAGCGCCGCGCGAACGCGGCCGGCGCCCACCGCGTGCTCGCGAGCGATGGCGCCCGCGTGCTGGCCCTCCTCGACCGCGTCGAGCACCGTGCGGTCGAAGTCCGAGAGCTGCTCGAGGACGTAGGCCCGCCCCGACGGGTCCCAGCCCTCCGGCCGCGCTTCTCCGTCGTAGACGTCATCGACGAGATCCGCGACGCCGCGGATGACGCTCGCGGCTCCGTCCCGGAGCAGCTTCAGACAGCCGTCGGCGAAGGGCGAGGTGGCCGGCCCGGGCACCACGGCGAGGCCGCGGTTCAGTTGCGTCGCGAAGTCGGCGGTAATCAGCGACCCGGATCGGTCCCTCGCCTCGACCACCAATGTCACGCGCCCGAGCGCCGCCATGATCCGGTTGCGGGCCGGGAAGCTCCAGCGAAACGGCCTGACGCCGGGCGGCAGCTCGGACACGACCGCGCCTCGCTCGCGTACCTGCTCGTAGAGGCGCACGTGATTGCGCGGGTACGGGATGTCGGCACCTCCCGCGAGCACCGCGAGCGGAGCGCCGGCGGCGTCGAGCGCTCCGCGGTGTGCCGCGCCGTCGATGCCGAGCGCGAGGCCGCTCACGACTGTGATTCCCGCTGTGGTCGCGCCACGCCCGAGTTCATGCGCCATCGCGACACCTGCCGACGAGGCGCGTCTCGCACCGACGATCGTGACGGCGGGTAGCTCCGTGATCTGCGCGAGCCGGGCCGCGGAGCCCGTGTGGTACAGCACCGCCGGCGGGTCGTAGAGATCGCCGAGCCGCTCCGGGTAGAGCGGGTCGTGAGCGCAGAGCTCGCCGATGCCGGCACGCTCGGCCATGTTGCGGGCGACGTCCGCGTCGAAGTCCTCGATGAAGCGCTCGGCCGCGTCCTTGCGTCCGCCCGCCACCGCCTCGATGAACTCCAGCTCGGGCAGCCCGAGAATGGCCGACGGCCGAGGGCGGGGCTCGGCGAGGACCGCCGCCACGCGCGCCGCGAGGAACGCGATCAGGTGGCTCCGCCGCAGACAGGCGTCGCAGGCGCTCATGCCGCGACCGCCATCGACGGCGGCAGGATGCGGTAGGCAAGCGCCTCGTCCACGTCCTCGTCGCAGATCGCGTCTCGACCGTCGAGGTCGGCGATGGTCCGTGCGACGCGGAGCACGCGATCGTGCCCGCGCTCGGAGATCGCGCCCGCCACCACCGCTTCCGCAAGCCGTCGGGCCGCAGCCGGATCGAGCGCAGCGTGACGGCGGGTCTCGCGGACGTCCATGTCGGCGTTGCACATCGCAGCGCTTCCCGACAGGCGTTGCGTCTGCCACTCACGGGCGGCCGCGACACGCGCGGCGACCACCTCGGATGACTCGCCTCCCTCACCCGGCGCGTCGGAGGGCGGCTGGACCTGACAGACCAGGTCCAGCCGGTCGAGTAGCGGACCCGACAGCCGGCGCTGGTAGCGGCGTACGTCGGTCTCGGTGCACTCGCACTTCGCGAGCGAGCGCCCGCACGGACAGGGATTCGAGGCCGCCACGAACATCACAGATGCCGGAAAAGTGAGCGACTGCTGGCCGCGGACGATCTCCACGCGCTTGTCCTCGAGCGGCTGCCGCAACGCCTCGATCGACGGGCGCGAGAACTCCGCGAGTTCGTCACAGAACAGGACGCCGCGGTGCGCGAGCGTGACTTCGCCGGGGCGCGGCGTCGAGCCGCCGCCGATCAGGCCCGAGGCCGACACCGTGTGGTGCGGTGCGCGGAACGGCCGGCGCCTCGCGAGTGTGCCGTCGCTCTTCCCGGCGACGCTGTGGATTCGCGTGATCTCGAGCGCCTCCTCGAGGCTCGGCGGGGGCAGGATCCCGGGCAAGCGCCGTGCGAGCATCGTCTTGCCCGACCCCGGCGGCCCGAACATGAGCAGGTTGTGTCCCCCGGCCGCCGCTAGCTCGAGCGCTCGACGCGCGTCCTCCTGACCGCGCACCTCCGCCAGGTCCGGGCCGTACGAGCGATCGACCTGCGCCGGCACCGCCGGCACCGCCGGCGAGACTCCGAGCTCGCCCGCCAGCAGCGCGCCGATGTCGCGCAGACGGTGAAGCCCGTAGACCTCGATCCCCTCGATCACGGCGGCTTCGGCGGCGTTCTCGGTCGGGACCACGATCCGTCTGCGCCCGCTGCGCCTAGCGCCGGCCGCCATAGCCACGATCCCGCGCACCGGTCGCAGATAGCCCTCGAGCGCCAGTTCGCCGCAAAACGCCCACTCGTCGAGGTCCACGCCCGGCAATTGACCGCTCGAGCCGAGCAGTGCAACCGCAAGCGCCAGGTCGAATCCCGGCCCGGCCTTGCGGATGTCCGCGGGCGCGAGGTTCGCGGTCAGGCGTCGCATCGGAAACTCGAGGCCCGAATTCAGGACCGCGGCCCTCACGCGCTCGCGCGCCTCGCGCACGGCCGCGTCAGGCAGGCCGACGATCGTGAAGACGGGCAGCCCGCTTCGCACGTCCACCTCGACGGTCACCTCGCGTCCCTCGACGCCCTCGATCGCGAATGTCGCAACTCTCGAAACCACGGCGGCCAAGCTAGGCCGTGCCGTGCGACTGGTGTGTTACGGACGCAACAGTTCGCCGAACTCCGCGTTTTTGCGGTTCTGTAACGCTCGTAACCCACGCGTCGAACGGGGCTCCTTAGGTTCGCCGCCATGGCATCTGACCCCCGGAGGCGACTCGGAGCGATCGGCGAGGACCTCGCGGCGCGCCATCTCGAGTGCGCGGGCTATGAGGTCCTGGAGCGCAATGCGCGGACGCGGACCGGCGAGATCGACATCGTGGCCGCGCGCGCGCAGGTGCTTGTGTTCTGCGAGGTCAAGACGCGGGTCACGCGCTCGACGGGCGGACCAACGGGCCCGTTCGCGGCGATCGGCCCGCGCAAGCGCCAACAGGTGCGCCTGCTCGCGCGCGAGTGGCTGGCCGGCGCGAGCGGCCGCCCTCACTACCCCGATCTGCGCTTCGACGCGATCGCGGTCGCCCTCACGGCAAGCGGCGAGCTCGTGGCGCTCGACCACCTCGAGGATGCGTTCTGATGTTCCTACAGAGCGAGCTGCTGGTACGCGATCGAGGCGAAGGACATGCGATGCAGCGGGCAGATGCCATTCGCGGCGATCGCGGCGCGGTGTTCGGGCGTGGAGTAGCCGACGTTCGAGTCGAACTCCCAGTCGGGATGGCGCTCGTGCGCGCGGCGCATGTAGCGATCGCGAGTAACCTTGGCGAGCACCGACGCGGCCGCGATGGCGGCGCTACGCGAGTCCCCTCCGATCACCGCGCGCTGCTCGTAGCCGAAGTCCGGCAGCTTGAACCCGTCGACGAGGCAGATCGAGCCGGGACAGGCGACCCGCATCAGCGCCGCGCGAAGGGCCGCGATGTTCGTCACATGCAGGCCGCGGGCGTCGATGCCGCGCACGCAGCGGGAGACGATCGAGACCTTGGCAGCGGCACGCATCACGATCGGGTAGAGCTCCTCGCGGCCCTCCTCGTCGTGCTGCTTGGAATCGTTGAGGCGCGACAGCGCGCGGCGATCGGAGAGCGTCAGCCGCTCGAGGTCGAACAGGACCGCCGCGGTGACCAGTGGCCCCGCGAGGGAACCGCGCCCGGCCTCGTCGGCGCCGGCCACGAAACGCCGCTCCAGCGAACGGTCGAACGCGAACAGGCGGCGGCCCGTGTGTGACGGCTTCTTAGAGCGTCCCGATGCGTTTCGGGGGCCAGTAGGTGAAGAAGGCCTCTCCGATGATCCACTTCTTGGGGATGGGTCCCCACTCGCGGCTATCTGCGCTCTGCCCACGGTTGTCGCCCATCATAAAAAAGTGCCCTGGCGGAATGGTGATGGGGTTCGTCTCATTGCAGATCTCGCAGTTGGCGTCGGGGCGGATGAAGGGCTCCTTCTGGAGCTTGCCGTTGATGTAGACGCGCCCGGCCTTGACGAAGAGCTTGTCGCCGGGCACCCCTACGACGCGCTTGATGAAGTTCGTGTCCGAGTGCTGCGCCGTCGGCGTGTCGCAGGCCGTGTTTGCCGGCATCGCCTTGCCGCAGCTGTCGGTGTCCGCGCCCTTCGGCGGCTTGAACACCAGGATGTCCCCGCGGTGCGGATCCGAGAAGTGAAGCGTCACTCGGTCGACGAGCACGCGCTGCCCGACGGCAAGCGTCGGCACCATCGACTCGCTAGGGATCCGGAAAGGCTTGACGATGAAGGCCTGGATCAGTAGCGCGAGCCCGAGGGCCACGGCCACGATCGTGACCAGCTCGACGAGCGAGCCGGTCTTCGAGTCCGACTTGCGCGACCCGGGCACGCGTGCAGGCCGGCTCACCGCACCATCAGGACTTCTCGCCGCCCTCGCTCGCCTCACTGGCGACGGGCTCGTCGGCGGGCGCGTCTTCGGGCGCGCCCTCCTCGCCGTCGGCCTGCTCGGCAGCGGCCGGCTCGTCTTCAGCCGGCGACTCGACGGCCGGGGCGTCCTCAGCGGGCGCCTCCTCCACCGCGGCCTCGCCGGCCGGAACCTCCTCGACGGTCTCCTCGCCGACCGCGGCCTCAGCCGCGCCGGCCTCCCCAGCGTCCTCCGTCTCGGGCGCGAGGTCGGCCGGCGGCGCGGCCTCCTGTGTCCCGAGCTCGTCCCTCGCCACGGCCAGCTCCGGGCCGGTGTACTGCCGCTCGCGGACGCGCGCGCGGCGGCCGACGCGGCCACGGAGGTAGTAGAGCTTCGCGCGGCGCACGTCGCCGCGGCTCGCCACCTCGATCCGCTCGATCTTCGGCGAATGGACGGGGAACGTGCGCTCCACGCCAACGCCGAAAGACTGCTTGCGGACGGTGAATGTCTCGCGCACGCCCTTGCCCTGCCGCCTGATCACGACGCCCTCGAACACCTGCGTCCGGCGGCGGTTCCCCTCGACCACCTGGAAGTGGACCTTGAGGCGATCGCCGGCCTGGAACGCGGGCACGCGCTTCAGCTGGGCTCGCTCGAGACTCTCGATTACTCGGCTCATGACAAAAGAATGGCGTCAGGAGGGGGCTCGTCCCTCACCCGACGCGCGTCGCGCAATGGTAGCGAAGGGTCGCGAGACCGACCTGGCCGTCTTGCGACGATCTGCGGGCGGAGATTAGCGGCCGCCGCGACGGCGACTCTGCTCGAGCCGCCACTCACGGACACGCGCGTGATTTCCCGACACGAGCACCTCCGGCACCGCGTGCCCATGCCACTCCGCAGGCCGCGTGTAGTGCGGGTATTCCGGGCCGCCCTCGAGCGCCGGGCTGAACGACTCCTCCACCGCGCTGTCCTCGTGCCCGAGCGCGCCGGGCAGTTTGCGGATCACCGCGTCGCAGATCACCATCGCCGCGAGCTCGCCGCCCGCGAGCACGTACGGCCCGATCGAGAGCACGTCGGAAGCGAGGTGGTCGTGCACGCGCTGGTCGAAGCCCTCGTACCGACCGCAGAGGACCGTGAGCTCGGGTTCTGCGGCGAGCTCGGTCGCGAGCTCGTCGTCGAACTGGCGGCCGGATGCGGCGAGAGCGATCACCCGCCGCTCCTTGGGCAGTTCCAGCGGGTCGTGACCGTAACGCGCCCGGAGCGCGGCCTCGACCACGTCCACGCGTATCACCATGCCAGCCCCGCCGCCGTAGGGCGTGTCATCGACCTGTCCGGCGCCCAGCGGCGTGGTCGCCCGCATGTCGATCGCCTCAAGGCGATGACCGAGCGCCTCCGCGTTTCGTACGTGACGCTGCTCGCGGAACCAGTCGAACCACCCGGGGAAGAGCGTGAACACGTCGATGTTCACGCGCCGCCGCCCTCCTGTTCCTGGTCGCTCAGCGCGAGGAAGTCGTGGTCGACCTCGATCACGCGCCGCTCGAGATCGACCTCGCGAACCGCGTCCGAAACCAGCGGCACCAGCACGCCGCGGTCGCCCACCTCGAGCAGGTCGCAGGACGGACCGGCGAGGACGGCGACCACCTCGCCAATCCCCGGAACCTTGCAGCCGAGGAGATCCTCCACCAGCCATTCGTCCTCGGCGAGCGGCAGCTCGGACTCGGCGACCTCGATCGGCTCGCCGCTGAGCGCCGCTGCGGCATCGCGGTCGTCCACGCCCGACACCCGCAGCAGCGCGCGCTCGGCATCGCCGTCGCGTCGCTCCACGCGACCGCTCACGCCGCCAATGCGCACGTCCGTCCCCACGTCCAGCGCGTGCTCGGGCGCCTCCACCCAGAAGCTGCCGTCCCGACCGTGCGCCCGTCCCACGCGACCCACGGCCACGTGTCGCTGCTCGGTCAATCCACCACGTCGACGAGGACCCGGCAGCCGTGCTTGACCGCCGACGCCCTGATCACGGTGCGCACCGCGTTGATCGTCCGGCCTCCGCGGCCGATCAGCTTGCCCACGTCGTCCTCGCCGACGGAGAGCTCCAGCACGACCGTGCCGTCGTCCTCCTCGAAGGCCTCGACCGAGACTTCATCCGGCTCGTCGACGAGCGAGCGCGCCAGGTACTCGAGGAGATCCTCCATCGAGCTCTCAGCCGGTCGAGTCGCCCGCGCCGGCCTGCTGGAACCCGGTCGCGCGCATCAGCTTCTTCACGGTGTCGCTCGGCTGCGCTCCGCGGTCGAGCCAGTGCCGGAGACGCTCCTGATCGAGGACGATCTCCGACGGCTCCACCTGCGCGTTGTAGCGGCCGATGGTCTCGATCACGCGGCCGTCACGCGGCGAGCGCTGGTCTGCGACGACCACGCGCCAGATCGGGTTCTTCTTGCTGCCCACGCGGGTCAGCCTCACACGTACTGCCAAGTCTCAGGTCACCTCGGTTTCTTGAAAGAGCGGGCGGAACGTTAGCGGCCCCGCGCGAGCTGCTGTAGCGACGGCATCTTCCCCTGGGACAGCTGGCGCATGACCTTCTGCATCTGGCCGAACTGCTTCACCAGTTGGTTGACCGCGCTCACGTTGGTTCCGGAGCCCTGCGCGATGCGCTTCCGGCGCGAGCCATTCAGGAGCGCCGGGTTCGCGCGCTCCTCCGGAGTCATCGAGGTGATGATCGCCGCGATCCGGTCGAGCTCCCGCTCGTCGACCTTGAGATTCCCGAGCTGGCTGCCCATCCCGGGGATCATCTTCATGATGCTCGTGAGCGGGCCCATCCGGCGGAGCTGGTGCAGCTGGTCGAGGAAGTCGTCGAGACCGAACTGCTGCTTGCGGATCTTCCGCTCGAGCTCCTCGGCCTGGCGCTCGTCCATCTGCTGCTCGGCCTTCTCTATGAGCGTCCTGACGTCGCCCATCCCGAGGATCCGCTGTGCCATGCGGTCCGGGTGGAAGCGCTCGAACTGCTCGAGCTTCTCGCCGGTGGACGCGTAGAGAATCGGCTTGCCAGTGACGGCCTTCACGGACAGCGCGGCGCCGCCGCGCGCGTCGCCGTCGAGCTTCGAGAGGACGACCCCGTCGAAGTTCGCCACCTCGGCGAACTGCTCAGCCACGTTCACGGCGTCCTGACCGGTCATGGCGTCGACCACCAACAGCACGTCGTGCGGCTTCGTCCGCTTGCGGATCTTGGCGAGCTCGTCCATCAGCGCCTGATCCACATGCAGCCGCCCGGAGGTGTCGATGATCACGACGTCCTTGCCCTCGGACTTCGCGCGGTTCACGGCCCATTCGGCGATGTCGACCGGGTCGCGGTCCGTCCCCTGCTCGTACACGTCTGCGCCGACCTGCGAGCCGAGCTTCACGAGCTGGTCGACCGCCGCCGGCCTATACACGTCTGCGGCGACGAGCGCGACGCTCTTTCCCTCCTCCTCCTGCAGGTGGCGAGCGAGCTTCGCGGTGGCGGTCGTCTTGCCGGAGCCCTGGAGGCCCGCCATCAGGATCACGGTGGGCGCGCGCGGGCTGATCACGAGGTCCCGGCCGGCGCCGCCCATCAGCTCGGTGAGCTCGTCGCCGACGATCTTCACCACCTGCTGGCCCGGGTTGAGCGACTGAAGCACGTCGGCGCCGAGCGCGCGCTCCTTCACGTCGGCGGTGAAGCGCTTCACCACCTGGAAGTTCACGTCTGCCTCGAGCAGGGCGAGGCGCACCTGGCGCATCGCCTTGTTGACGTCGTCCTCGGTCAGCTTCCCGCGGGAGCGGACGTCGTCGAGGGCTGCTTCGAGACGCTCGGAAAGGGCTTCGAACATGGCCTGATGAGGCTAGCGGGCGCGCGCAGCTACGAACGGGCCGTGTCGAGCGCGCGAAGCACGTCGCCAACCACGTCGGCGGTCTCCTCGCAACCGGCGCTGAAGCGGATGAAGCCCTCGGAGACCGCGTCGCCCGACCAGCGGGCGCGCCGCTCGGCGCTGGTGTGCACACCGCCGAAGCTGGTCGCGTCGGACACGAGCCGGCACTCGGCGAGGAAGCGGTCGGCGCGCTCCTGGCTGCCCACGTCGAAGCTGAGAATCGGCCCGAAGCGGGTCATCTGGCGTGCCGCTAGCTCGTGCGACGGATCGCCCTCGAGCCCGGGATAGCGGACCGCGCTCACGTCGTCGCGCTCGGCGAGCGCCTGCGCGAGCGCGAGCGCCGTCGCGCACTGGCGCTCGAGCCGCACCCCGAGCGTCGCCAGCGAACGGTGCGCGAGCCAGACCTCGAACGGTCCCGGCACACTGCCCGCCATCGTCCGCCAGGCGGTGATCGCTGGGTGCGCGGAGTCGCGGGTCGCTACGTAGCCCAGGATCAGGTCCGCATGGCCGGTCAGCATCTTCGAGGCGCTCGCGACCGAGAAGTCGGCGCCCAGCTCGAGTGGCCGCTGCCCGAGCGGCGTTGCGAACGTGTTGTCGACGGCCACCAGCGCGCCCCGCTCGTGAGCGGCGTCGGCGAGCGCGCGGATGTCGCACACCTCGAGCTGCGGATTAGTGGGCGTCTCGAGCAACAGGAACGTGGCGCCGTCGAGCTGAGCCGCCATCGCGTCGCCCGGCGTAGGTGCGAGCCGCACCTCCACCCCCATCGGCTGCAGGTAGCGCTCCGCCAGGATGCGCGTGCCGCGGTAGGAGTCCGCGGGCGCCACGAGCACGTCGCCGGGGCGGAGCCGCGGCAGGAGCAGCGCGGACAGCGCCGCCATGCCCGAGGCGAACACCACGGCGGCGGCGCCACCCTCGAGCTCGGCGAGCGCGGCCTCGTAGCGCGACCACGTCGGGTTCCCGTAGCGCCCGTAGACGAAGTCGGAGTCCTCCGGTCGGCCGCGCAGGTGGTAGGGCGCGGCGAATGTCGGACCCGGGAGGAACGGCTCGCCCTGGCCGGCCTCGGGCAGGCCCGCACGCACCGCGCGCGTGCCGTCGCCAAAGTCCTCGCGCGCCACGACTACGCCTCGAGGATCGCGCGGGCGAAGTCGTCGGCGTCGAACGGGCGCAGGTCCTCGAGCGACTCGCCGATCCCGATCAGCTTCACCGGCACGCCGAGCTCCTGAGCGATCGCGAGTGCGATCCCGCCCTTGGCGGTCCCGTCGAGCTTGGTCAGCACGATCCCGTCCACGTCGACCGCCTCACGGAAGAGCAGCGCCTGCCGCAAGCCGTTCTGGCCGGTGGTGGCGTCGATCGTGAGCAGCGTCTCGTGCGGAGCGTCGGGGATCAGCTTCTGGATCACGCGCCGCACCTTCGCGAGTTCGTCCATCAGGTGATCCTGGGTGTGCAGACGCCCGGCAGTGTCGATGATCACGACGTCGTGGCCGCGCGCTCGGGCCGCCTCGATCGCGTCGTAGGCGACCGCGCCGGGGTCCGAGCCCTGCGCCGCCTTGACGATGTCCGTACCGGCGCGCTCGGCCCAGGCGGTGAGCTGCTCCACGGCAGCCGCCCGGAACGTGTCTCCGGCAGCGAGCAGCACCGACTTGCCGAGCTCGTTCTGCAGGTGCCACGCGATCTTCCCGATCGTCGTCGTCTTGCCCGTGCCGTTCACGCCCACCATGAGGATCACGGTCGGGTCGTGGCGCAAGTCGATCGTCGCGTCCCCGGTGCGCGCGGACTCCGCCAGCAGCTCGCGCAGGCGGTCGCTCAGCTCCTCGCCGGTCGAGAGGTCTCCGGAAGCTGCCTCGGTCTCGAGCCGCTCGACGATCCTCGCGGTCGTCGGCGCACCCACGTCGGCGTAGATGAGCGTCTCCTCGAGCCGCTCCCAGGCCTCGTCGTCGAGGTTCTGGAACACGCTCGCCTGCAGCTCCGCGCCGAGCGCCTGGCGAGTCTTCGACATGTTGTCGCGGAGCCTCCGGAAGAAGCCGCGACGCTCCTCCTGCGCCTCGGAGGCGTCGGTCTCGGGCGCCGGCGCATCGCCGGTCACGAACAGCTCTGTCCACGTTCGCGGCATGGCCGCGTGAGGATAGGCCCTGCGAGCTACCGGCTGGGCGCCGCGCTAGGCAGCGGCCTCGTCGCCCGCGGGAATGGCCGCGAGCTTGCGCGACACCACCTTGGATACGCCGTCGCCGCCCATGCTCACCCCGTAGAGGCAGTCGGCTGCGTCCATCGTCCGCTTCTGGTGTGTCACGACGATGAACTGCGCGCGATTGGAGAACTGGCGCACGAGCTGCAGGAAGCGGTCGATGTTGAGGTCGTCGAGCGCCGCCTCCACCTCGTCGAGGATGTAGAACGGGCACGGCCGGGCGAGGAACACGGCGAACAGGAACGCGAGCGCCACGAGCGACTTCTCCCCTCCCGAGAGAAGCGACAGCCGCTTCATCGACTTGCCGGCCGGCGTGACCTCGACCTCCACGCCGGGCTCGTCGACCGCGGGGGCCTCATCCGGGTCGGGCTCGGCCGCGACGACGTCGCCCGGCTCGGCGCCGCCCTCCTCCGCCGAGTCCACAGCGGGCTTCCCGTCCTCGCCGCCGATCACGGGACGCGGGCCGTCCGGGTGCACGAGGCGCAAACGGCCGCGGCCGCCTGGGAACAGGTGCTGAACGACCTCCTCGAAGTTCTTCGCCGCCGCCTCGAAGGTCTCCTCGAAGCTCTCTCGGATTCGCTTGTCGGTCTCCTTGATGAGCCCGTCTAGCTCGGCGAGCGCCGCCTCGAGGTCGCGCCGCTGCTCCTCGAGCTCCTCGACGTGCGCGACTGCCTCCTCGTACTCCTGCTTCGCGAGCGGGTTTACAGGACCGAGCTGCTCGCGGCGCCGCGCGAGCCGCTCCACGCGCGATTCGAGCTCCGCTTGGCGCTCCTCCGCCAGCGGCTCCGCGGCCGGCGCCGGGTCGAGCCCGAGGCGCTCGGCGAGCCGCTCGAGCTCCGAGCCGGCCTCGGCGCCGAAGTCGCGCGCCTGCTGCGCGCGCACCTCCGCGGCGGTCACCTCCTGCGATGCCTCGCGGAGCTTCTCCTGCAGCCCTGCCTCCTGGAGGGCGCAGACGCGCAGCTCCGCCGCCGTCGCCTCGCCCGCCTCGTGATCGGCCTCGAGCTCGGCCGTGAGCTGGTCGCGCCGCGCGGCGACCGCCTCGGCGGCGGCCGAAAGGGCCGCGGCCGCGCGCTCGGCCGCCTGCGCTAGCGAGTCATCGCGCTCGATCCGTGCGCGCAGGCGCTCGATGCGCGCAGTGCGCTCGGCCTGCTCCCGCCGCGCCTGCTCGAGCAGCCGGCGCTCGGCCCGCAGCTCGGCGGCGAGCTCTGCGTGGCGAACGTCCGCGGGCCCGCCGGTGGGCTCCTCGCGCCGCCTCGCGATCGCGCGCTCGAGGCGGCTGACCGCCTCCTGCGCGTCCTC
>DASVXS010000035.1:0-9615 GCA_036392575.1 Thermoleophilaceae bacterium
CGGAGCTGACCGGCGAGCAGCGCAAGGAACAGTGCCGGGAAGGCGGCGTCGAGACCCAGCTTCTCCGGGTCGCCCAGAAGGTCGCCGGCAAGCACACCGACGGTCGTGCCGACGACCCAGGCGAAGTAGAGAAGAAGTCCCGCGCCGATCATCAGCCGCCTGTCGAAGCGGCCCGGGTCGGGCTGTCCGAGCGCCCACGACTCGTCCACCACCAGCTGAGCCTCCGCGAAGCGCTTGAGCAACCCGCCCTTCAGCGCCGACGCAGCCGACACGCCGATCGGCAGGTAGCGCAGGTTCAGCAGGATGGCCGCGATGCACGCTGCCGCCACTCCGGCTCCGGTGCTGAGCAGCGAAACGGCGGCGAACTGAGCCGACCCCGCGAAGGTGATCACCGACATGACGATCGGCGCGAGAGTGCCCATGCCGGCCTTCTGCGCGAGTACGCCGAACGAGACGCCGAACACGCCGACCGCGATCGCGAGCGGGATCGCGGCGCGCGCGCCGGGCCCATAGTGGCGAAGGCGGCTCACCGGACGGCGACCGGCTCGGCAGCCTTCACGACCACAGCGATGCCCGAGGCCACGATCGCGACGCCGCCGATGATTACCGCGACCGTGAGCTCCTGGCCGAGCAGCAGCGACGCAAAGATCGCCGCTGTGACGGGCTCGAGGTATCCAAGGATTCCCGCGGTTGTGACCGCCACCCAGCGCAGCGAAGCGATGTAGATCGCGCCGGTGAAGCCAGTGAGCACGATGCCGAGCAGGACGATGTAGCCGACGTCGGAGCCGTGCAGCGACCAGCTAGTGAGGATCGCGACAGGCGCGAGAGCGATCGCCACCACAATCGACTCCCATAGCTGAACCGACAGCGGGTCCATCTCGAGCGTGTAGCGCTTGAGCATCACCACCTGGAGCGCGAACGTGATCGCGGCCACCAGCGCGAGCAGACCGCCGAGCAGGTGCACGCCGCCGGAGCTTCCCGAAAGCGATATCGCGGCGATGCCCGCCACCGACACCGCGAGGGCACCGACGGTGACACTGGGCACCCGCTCTCCGATCAGCGCCGGCGCGATCAATGCCATGATCACCGGCCCGGCGTACGTGACGAGGACCGCGCTCGCCACCGAGGTCTCGTTGATGGCCGCGAAGTAGGAGCACCAGTGGCCGCCTAGAAGCAGGCCGAGAATGAGCACGGGACGGCCCGGCGGGCGCAGTCGCCTACGCCGACCAGTGAGCGCGAGGAACGCCGCGATTGCCGCGGCCGACAGGAGCGCCGCGAAGAACACAATCAAGAGCGGTGGGAGGGCGATCTCGCGCACGACGATTCCGATGAAGCCCCAACTGAGGGCGCACGAGGCGATCAGGAGCGATCCGAAGGTGTGGCGGCGCATCGGGGCTGCACGCTACAGAGAGGCCTCGATCCGCATGCCGCGGCGCGGCTCGCCGGGCGGCCGCGGCAGTAGGCGCAGCTCGCGCGAGAAGCTCTGGGCTGCGGTGAGGAACACCGCCTGGCGCAGGGTGACGCGCAGGGTCGCGAGCGTGGTGGCCGACCCTTTGGCCGTCTCGAGCGACGCGCCACCGCTTCGGAGCGCGAGCAACTCCACGTCCTCGAGCGCTACCCACGTCCTGCCCGCTCCCGAGCGCGGCTCGCTCGTCACGAGCACGTCCACGCGCGCGCCGGGGGCCGCTCCGGCAAGCGTCTCACCGCCGGCGACGGCCACCTGCACCGCACGCTCGCCACGGCGCAGCGGCGAGCCGGCGGCAACCGGCGCCGCGCGATCCGTGAGCGATGACGCCGTGATGTAGGCGCCCCGCTCGAGCGCGACAGCCGCGCGCAGCGAACGGGCCTCGGCGGGATCGATCAGGGCGTCCGGCGGCGCGAACCGCGCCGGGACGCGGCGGACACCGAGCATCTCCGAACCGATCCGCCGGCCGGCCGGAATGTCGGCGCGCGCAACGAGCACGGACACCGGCTTTCCGATCTGCGCCTCGACTTCGGCCTCGCGACTGCCGACGCGCGACGCCGCCAAGCCGCCACAGACCACGGCAAGCGCGATCAACGTCAGCGCTCTCCTGCGCCGGGTGCTCACCGCTCGGAGGCGAGCGGAAGCTCCACCGCGACCTTCGCGCCCGGACCGACCTCGAGCCTGCCGCCTGAGTCCTCCACGGCGCGGCGTGCGATCTCGAGACCACGGCCGCGACCGGCTCGTCGATCCGGCGGCGGTCCAGAGTCGAACCCGCCGCCCGAGTCGCGAAGCTCGACGCGGACCCTGTCTTCGCGCCGCTCGCCAACGAGCTCCAGCCGCGGGCCGCCATGCTCGACCGCGTTCGCCACCAGGTTGTCGAGCGCCTGCAGGAGCCGCCCATCGTGCACGTGGGCACGGGCGCGTCCGGCGCCCCAGCGCAGGCGGAGGCTGCCGCCGGCCTGCGAGGCGGCGCGCTCCCAGCCGGCACCGGCGCGCCCCAGCAACTCCCCGAGCTCCACGAGGCGGGCCCGCGCGGCTGCGCGGCGGCCGGTGCGCGCGCAATCGAGGTCGGCGAGGCCGAGCCTCACGCGCTGCATCTGCGTCTCGAGGCGCCGAGCACGGGGCCCGGACAGCCGCTCGAGCTCCAACCCGATCACCGTCAGCGGCGAGCGCAGCTCGTGGGCCGCCAGGGCGACAAGGTCGAGCCGACGCCCCAGGATCACGCAGCGGGCGGCTGCGGCTACCGCGAGCGCCCAGCCGCAGAGGAGCAGCGCCGTCATGCACGCTCCACGAGCCGGTAGCCGACGCCGCGCACGTTGAGCACGAACGGCCGCGGCGACGCCGCGAGCTTCTTCCTCAGCCGGCAGGCGTGGGCGTCGAGCGTGCGCGTGGCGCCGTAGGCGCGGTAGCCCCAGACGTCGCGGAGCAGCTCGTGCTTGGTGAGCACCCGATCAGGCTCCTGCGCAAGTGCATGGAGCAGCGCGAACTCCTTCGGGGAGAGCTCGATCGGCTCACCGGCGAGGCGGACCGCGCGCGTGGACGGGTCGAGCGTGAGGTCGCCGACGCGAATCACGCCGGCGTGGCGGCGCAACCCGGCGCGGCGCAGCAGGGCATGCACGCGCGCGACGAGCTCGGCGTACGAGAACGGCTTCACCAGATAGTCGTCCGCCCCGCGGGCGAAGCCGCGTACGCGATCCACGTCGCTCGAGCGCCCGCTCAGGACGAGCACCGGCAGGTCCGGATCGATCCGCGAGGCGAGGCCATCGGCTGCACGTACCTGGTCGAGCACGATGAACCCGCTTCCGTCTTCCAGCACGAGGTCGAGGACGAGCAGGTCTGGCGCGCTCACCTGCATGCGCCTGATCGCCTCGCCGGCCCCGCCGGCGGTCGTCACGTCGAAGCCGTCGACCGCCAGGTTGTCGGACAGGAACTCGGCCGTGGCGGCGTCGTCCTCCACCACGAGCAGCGACTTGCGGTCTTCGATCACACCTGCCTACGTCGCGCGGCGGCCGATTTCGCCCCCCTCGGCTGCAAATCCCTTTGCACCCCTTCTGGCGAGAGAGGAATCCGGCTTATGATGCCGACGCCGTGGCGCCCGGGGTTTGGGGGTACCGGAGCCTGGGAGGGCAACGACTGTTGGATCTGACCAAGCGAGGAAATTACGAGTCCGGTTCGGACTATGTGCTCGAGTACGGCGAGCTGCGCTTCACGTTCAACGAGCGCGACTTCACCGAGCGCGTGGAGCAGGCCGCCGTGAAGCTCGGCTTCGTGGACGGTCCGCTCGAGTCGGACGAGCGCGAGGACCTCGTGAACCTGGCCGTGAACGGCGAGGTGATCGACCCCGCGTCCGAGCTTGGTGAGCACATCAACACGTGCTGGGGCGAGCTGCACGGCGCGAGCGAGCGCTCCCTGGTGCACTGGCTCCGTCGCCTGGTGTTCCGTGGCGCCTGGCTCGATCAGCGCGTGAAGGAGGGCGAGCTCGAAATCGTGTTCGACTCCGACACCCACAGCTTCGGCTACGCGCAGCCCGACCGCGGCTGGGAGCTCGTGGAGCTGTCTCCCGAGCCGAGCTGGGCCTCAATCGCGTACCGCCGTTAGGTCGCCGTGCTTAGCGCGGACGACGCGCGTCGGCTGGCTCTCTCGATGCCCGACGCGGTCGAGCAGGACCACCATGGCAAGCCCTCGTTCCGGGTAGGCGGCAAGATCTTCGCCACGCTCTGGAGCCCGAACGAGATGAACGTGATGGCGAGCGAGCCTCGTATCCGGATGGCGGTGGCCGACGATCCGGACGTGTGCTCAGAGGTGATGTGGGGGCGGAAGCTCGCCGCCGTGCGAGTGAAGCTTGACGCGGCCTCCGAGGCGCTGTTGGAGGATCTCTTGGGCGAGGCCTGGGCGCAGCGCGCCCCCAAACAGCAGCAATGAGGAGAGCGCGCTCTCGTTTCGGCGGACCTGGGCCGTTTTGACCATGACTGTCATGGTCAAAACAGCCCACCCCACCGGGCTCTCCCTAAGTGCTCAGCAGCCCCGCCCGTCCCGCGCCGCGCACCGCGGACGAGCGCTAACTCAGCAGATCGGCGTGCGTGGTGCCCGAACCGGGCGCAAGCTGCGCGCCCCCGCCGGGTGCCGCCTCGAGCAGGATGCGCGTGGTCGCCACCCGCAGCGCCTCGTGCGCCGCCCCGATCGCCGCGAAGACGGTCAGCGAGCCGCCCTCCTCCGCGTTGCGCGCCGCGCCGAACACGCGCCGCGCCACACCCGGCGGCAGCGCGTCGAGGGCGTCGACGACCAACACCGCGTCGCGCCCCTTCTCGACGGTCCGCTTCGCGAGCTCCACGGCCATCTCGGCGGCCTGCGACTGGTGCTCGCCCGCGGCGTCGAAGCCTCCGCCGGCCACGCGAAGCCCGGAATCGCGCCGCCACTCGGTGACCTCCTCCGGGCGAACGCCCACGAGGATCACCGTGACGTCGAGGTCGCTGTGCTTCTCGGCGAGCGTGCTCGCGATGTGGCGCAGAAGCGTCGTGATGCCCGCCCCGGGCGGGCCCGAGAGCGCCACGCGTGACCCCTTGCCGTACGCGATCGACGCCAGCTCGTCAGGCGAGCTGAGCCGCTCGGTCGCAAAGACTGGCGTGAGTTCCTCGAAGCGAGGACGTTCAGACGCCGGCTCGGGGGCATTGCCGTTCACCGCGTCCACGCGAATGAGCGACGGGTAGCGCTCGGAGCGGCGTGGCGGGCGCACCGGGCCGGTCACCTCATCGCCGGCGCGCAGCTCGCAGCGGCGGATCTGCGCGGGCGACACGTACACGTCTTCGCGCGAATGGGAGAACGGGTCCTCGCGCAGGAAGCCGCTGCCGTTCGGAAGGATGTCGAGCAAGCCGGTGCGCACCAGCTCCTCCTCGGGCTCCTCGGGCTCCGGCTCCTCGGCCTCGACGCCCGCGGGCGCCTCCTCCTCGGGCTCCTCGGCGATCTCGGCCTCGAGCTCCTCGACGTCCGCAACGTCACCTGGATCGGACGAGCGCGCCCGGCGCGCGCGGCCGCCGCGCCGTCCCCGGCGACGACCGCGCGGCTCGGCTTCCTCCTCGTCGTCGGCGCGATCCTCCGCGCCGTCGCCGCCGGCCTCGCCGAGAATCGCCGCGATCAGGTCGTCGCGCCGCAGGCGGCGGAAGCCCTCCACCCCCACCTCCGCGGCGATCGCGTGCAGATCGGCCAGGGGGCTCTGCTCGAGCTCCTTACGGTCGAGAACCGACATGGGCTAACTCGCTGTGACCGCCTGCTGCTCCACGAGCCCGCGGAGCCACTCCGCGAACTCGGGGCGGGTCTCCCAATCGGCCTTGAAGCGCTCGATGCCGGCCGTTGTGAGCGGGTGGTCAAGCATTGCCTTCAGCACCTTCGCCGGCGCGGTGGCGACCTCGCAGCCGAGCTGCGCGGCCTGGATCACGTGACCCGGGTGGCGGAGCGACGCCGCGAGCACCTGCGACTGGGTGCCCGACGGACGCAATGCCGACACGATCTCGGCGACGACGGCCTCCGAGTCGACCGAGATGTCGTCGAGGCGGCCCATGAAGCAAGAGATGTACGTGGCCCCCGCCTCAGCAGCGAGCAGCGCCTGGTTCGCGGAGAACACGAGCGTCATGTTCACGCGAATCCCGTCCTCCGACAGCTCGTTGCACGCGGCAAGCCCGTCCTTCGAGAACGGCGTCTTCACCACGATGTGCTCGTGCAGGCGCGCCAGCGCGCGGCCCTCCTGAACCATGCCGCGCGCGTCGTCGGACACGACCTCCGCGGACGTGGGGCCGTCGACCAGCTCGCAGATGCGGCGGATGATGTCGCCGGGATCGCCCTCCTCCTTCGCCAGCAGCGACGGATTGGTGGTAGCGCCCGAGAGCACGCCCCAGGCCGCGATCTCCTCTACCTCTGCAGTTGAGCCTGTGTCGATGAAGAGCTTCATTCGGCGTTCGATGATGACACACGGCCGACGGACTCGAGCACGAGGTCCATGAGCTGCGGCAGCGCCTGGTCGATGCTCTCGTTCTCGATCACCGCGACACCGCGCTTGCGCCCGCGCTCGACGAGATAGTCCTGCAGCTTGCGGATTTGCTCGAAGTGCTCGAGGTAGCGCTGGGCGGGCCGGTGACCCCCGCGCATGGAGAAGTGCGCCCGGTGGAGCTCTTCATCGCCCACGACCAGCACCGCCTCGACGGCGACGCAGCGGCCGCGGATCTCCGGCCCGAGGCTGCCGGGCACGAGATGGACGCCCTCCACGACCATCGGTGTGCGCTCGAGACAGGCGCGCTCCACGATCGCGTCGACTCCCGTCGCGATCGCCTCGGCCTGCTGTGCGAAGCCGATGAGGTCGGGGTCGCCCTGCTCGCCCGAGAGCGACTCGACCGCGCTTCCGGCCTCGAACGCCGAGTAGTGCACCGAGGGCATGAAGTCATGCGAGAAGAATGCCCTCAGGACCTGACGGATCACGTCGGTTGCGATCACCCGCGTGATGCCGAGGCGGTTGGCCGCCATCGTCGCGAGCGTGGACTTTCCCACCCCGGTCGTGCCCGACAGCAGCAGGATCAGCGGCTGGTCGAGGTTTCCGAGCCGCTGCCACTGGTGGAAGCGGCGGACGGCGCCCTCGCCCTCCTCCTCGGCGAGCACGTCCTCCACGAGCGCGTAGAGGCTCTGAACGTCGATGCGGCCGTCTCCGCGCTTGTCCAGCCGGCGCTCCACCACGCGCGCAAGCTCGAACGCGCGCCCCGGCGAGAGGCCGGACGCCGACAGCGACTGCGCCATCAGCCCCTTCGAATAGGGCAGACCGTGATCGCGCTTGTAGACGATCGTCTCAGACATCGGCGTGAAGCTTGACGAGTTCCGCGTCGAGGTCGCCGTCGAGCGCGACCGGGCGGTTTCGCAGGAACACGATCCGCGCCCCCTCGCGCCGCGCGCGCTCCGCGACCGTGTCGATGCCTGCCGCCTTGATCTCCACGAGCCAAACGTCGCAGCGCTCCCGCACCGCGCGCTCGAGGTCCGCTTCGAGCGTGGAGCGGCGCGCGAGATTCGTCGACTCGACGATCGCGCCCGACGGCGGCGGCGCGCCCGTGGTGAACGCCGCCACCCGCGCGTCTCGCGGCACCTCCTCCGTGGGCTCCGCACGAAGCTCGCACGTGAGCACGCGACCGCGGCAGATCTCGGCCACGTCGCGCGCGAGCTCCGAATCGCCGCGCATCACGAGCGCGAGCTGCGCGCGCAGCAGCCGGTACGGGCCGAGCTCGCCAAGCGCCTCGGAGCGCTCTCCGACGATGCACACGGTGCGGTTCACCTCGACGGGCGGGATGGTCGCCCCGGAGCCCTCGAAGATCAAGGCGCTCGGGTCGAGCGAGCGCGCAAGCTCCGCGCCCGCGAGCACGTTCGACGTGTACGCCTCCCCTGCGAGCCCGCCGCCCACGCGCCGGCAGCCAACTGCCGGCACGCGCGCGATCGCCGCATCCTCCAGGTAGTCCGAGGCCGCGTGCAGCCCGTTCGCCGCGATCTCGAGCAGATCGTCGAGCGACGTGTCGGCGCCCGCGAGCTGCGGCTCGGCCGGTCCTCCCCTGCCCATCGAGACGATCACCGGAGCGGCGCCGCGCTCACGCAGCAGCGTCGCCCAGTGGCCCGCGACCGCGGTCTTGCCGGTGCGCTTGCCGGTGCCGATCACCGCAAGCTTCGGACCTTCGAACGCAACGCGCTCGTACACGGGAGCGCGCACACGGAACCCGGGTCCCTCGAACGAGAGCCCGCCGTTCAGCGCGTGGCAGGCGAGCCGCATCTTCGCGGCCGCCGCGAGAACCGGCTCGTCGGCGAGGTCGAGCACCGTCACCGCGCCGGTCGTCCGCGCGAGCCTCTCCACCACCTCGGCCGGGTCGCCGCGCTCGATCGAGCGCCCGTAATACCGGTACGGATCCTCGAGCGCCTCGGTACGAACCTTCTCCTCCCCGCCGCAGAACACCACGGCCGCGAGGCCCCGGTCGGACTGCACTCGGTCGAGCGCCTCGCGCACCGCGCTCGGGTGGTGCTCCCCGTCCACCAGCGCAATCACCGGCCCGTCGCCTGGCACGCGGCGCATTCTTGCTGGTCGTGAGGCGGTGGTCTACAACTGCGGCATGGCCCGCGACCTGGCCTGGTTCCAGGATCTGTACGCGCGCGGCACGCGACCGGAGGCGGTCCCCGACTGCTGGACCGAAGACGTCGTGGTGATTCAGAGCAGCGACATTCCTGATACCGCGGGCACTTTCCGCGGCCACGCAGGCGTGCTGGCTGCGGGCCGAGAGATGGCCGAATCGGTGCGCGGGATGACTTGGGTGCTCAGCGAAGTGCAGGAGCTCGGCGGCGACCGCTACCTCGTGCTCCTGCACATGCGCGGAGAGGGTCAGGGGAGCGGCGTGCCGGTGGATGTGGAGGCCGGGCACATCGTGACGCTCGACGGGGACCGGATCGCCCGGCTGGAGGCGTTCCTCGGCTGGGACACGGCGAGAACGGTCGCGGCTGCCAGGGCTGGGCCGGGTCTTGCATAGCTCTCTTGACCAGGGGAGTAGCGTCGCGGTAGACGCTTGTGGCCTCACGACGGGGGCCCTGACCGCGACCAGCACAGGAGGGTGGACGATGGCACGTTCCGAAACTCCCGGCGAGGGCTCCGGCGACGCAACGAGGAGCGATGCCCAGACCACGCGTGAGGGGCGCGAAGGCGGGGCGGGACCCGACTCGGTCCGCGCCACACGACGCATCCCGAGCTCGCTCGTGAGCCCAGTGGAGCGCGACCGGATGGTCGAGCGGGCGCGGGACGTTGAGTTCCCGAGCGCACTGCGGGGTTACGAGCGCGAAGCTGTCGATCGCTACGTGGAGCAGGTGAATCGCCTGATCAGCGAGCTCGAGCTGTCCTCTTCGCCAGAGTCGGCGGTTAGGCACGCGCTCGAGGAGGTGAGTGAGGAGACCCGCGAGCTTCTCCAGCGTGCCCACGAGACGGCCGACGAGATCACCATGCGGTCGCGCTCGAAGGCGGACGACCGGCTCCAGCAGGCCGAGAAGGAGGCGGCGGAGGCTCGCGAGGCTGCAAGCCGCGACGTCCAGGAGACGCGAGATGCGGCCGCCCGAGAGGTTCAGGAGCTGACGGAGAGAGCGCGCCGCGAAGC
>DASVXS010000036.1:0-20810 GCA_036392575.1 Thermoleophilaceae bacterium
AGGTCCGGCGGTGACGTGCGCGGCGAGCATGCCACGCTCGCGCAGTTCGGCGACCACCTCTGAGAGCTCACCCGGCAGCGCGCCGCCTGCGGTCTGCACAAAACCGATCCGCGCGCCCGGCACTGCCTTCGCCGCCGCCCACGCCACGCACGGCAGCTGACCGTGCAGCGAGATCACCGCCACCGGCCCACCTCCGCCGCGGAGCTCGGGAGCCGCCTCCTCGAAGGGATGCACGGCGTGCTGGAGCGAGGTGTAGTTCAGCTTCATCACGTGCGCGCCGGCCTCTCCTACGCCGCCGAGGCCGCGCGTGAGGTTCACGTGCACGAGGTCGAAGCCGCCGCTGCCTAGCCCGAGATCGGCTGCGGCGGTATTCACGACCACGTCATCCCCGACCTCTACTGGCCCCGTGAGGTCCGAGTAGGCGATCGCCGGGCGGCGCTCGCCGAGCACGTCCACCGTCAGCTCGACGACGGGTCCCGTCTGCTCAACCGAGGCGACGGTGCCGCGTCGCAGGACGAGCCGGGTCACGCGCTGTGGGCCACCAGGCCGAGCGCGACGTCGAGCATGCGCTCGAGCGAATCGACCGACACCCGCTCGGTCGGTTCGTGGTTGTGCTGTACGCCGTCGGCGAGGTTCACGCACGGGATGCCCTGCTGGTTGAAGGCGTTCGCGTCGCTGCCGCCGCCGGTGGGCCGCAACACGGGCTCGACGCCGATCCCCTCGAGCGCCCGGGTCGCGACCGTCACGGCCTGAGAGCTCGGCGCCAGCCGGAACCCGCGCGAGAGCTCGGCGACGTCCGTCTCGACGTCGCATTCGAAGTCGCTTGCGGCCTCGGTGATCGCGTCGACCATCTCGGACACGAGCGAAGCCGCGCGCGCCTGATCGAGGCTTCGCGCCTCGAACTCGACCACGCAGTGCTCGGCGACCACGTTGCGCGCGCTGCCGCCCTCGATCGTTCCGACGTTCGCGGTCGTGCCCTCGTCGAGGCGCCCGAAGCGCATGCGGTCGATCGCCCGAGCCGCCGCCGCGATGGCGTTGTGCCCGTCCTCCGGCCGCACGCCAGCGTGCGCGGCGTGGCCGTGGAAGTGGGCGCCGATCCGGTAGTAGGTGGGCGCAGCAACGATCACCTCTCCCACTGGAGAGGCGTGATCGAACACGTAGCCGTACTCGGCTCGAAGCTGCGAGCTGTCGAAGAACCTGGCGCCGAGCAGTCCGGGCTCCTCGCACGTGGTGAAGAGCAGATCCACGCCGACCGGCGAACCGGCGCGTGCGAGCCGGCGCGCGACCGCCACGAGGATCGCCACCGCCGTCTTGTTGTCGGCCCCGAGGATCGCCTCGTTGCGATTCGTAAGCATGCCCTCCTCGTTCGACACCTCGACCGGCGCGGCGAGCGGCACCGTGTCAAGGTGGGCGCCGAGCAGGATCGTGCGCGCGTCGTGTGGTCCGGGGATGCGCGCGAGCAGATTGCCAGAGTCGGAGCCGGTCTCAGCACCGGTCTCGTCCTCGAGCACTTCTATGCCTGCGCCCTCGAGCTCGGCGCGAACCACGTCCGCCACCCGCCGCTCGCGGCCGGACGGGCTCGGAATCTCGCAGAGGCGGATGAAGTCGTGGAGCAGGCGGTCCTTCTCCTCGCGCGTAGCGCGCAATGCGGCCGCCGCCTCCATGGGACTACGCGCGCTGTTCGGCGCGCTCCGCGGAGCGATCGCGCTCGCCCGCGGTCACGCTCGGCTCGGCCTCCGGCGCGCGGCCGCGCGAGCGCTCGTACGACGCGCCGACGAAGTCGCGGAAGAGCGGCTGCGGGCGCAGCGGACGCGACTTGAACTCCGGATGGAACTGCGATGCCACGAAGAACGGGTGCTCCGGCAGCTCGATCATCTCGACGAGCCGGTCGTCGGGCGACGTGCCCGAGCAGACGAGGCCGGCGGCTTCCAGGTGCTTGCGCAGGTGGTTGTTGACCTCGTAGCGGTGGCGGTGGCGTTCGTAGATCACGGGCTCGCCGTAGATCTCGCGGGCACGCGTGTCGTCGTGCAGCTTCACCGGGTCGGCGCCGAGCCGCATGGTGCCGCCCATGTCGCGCACTTCCTTCTGCTCGGGCAGCAGGTCGATCACGGGGTAAGGGGTCTCGGGGTCGAACTCGGTGGAGTTCGCGCCGTCCATGCCCACCAGGTGCCGCGCGAATTCCGACACGGCCACCTGCATGCCGAGGCAGATGCCGAGGTACGGGATCTCGCGCTCGCGCGCGACCCGCGCCGCGCGGATCTTGCCCTCCACGCCGCGGATGCCGAAGCCGCCCGGGATGAGGATGCCGTCGCACTCCTCGAGCTGCCGCTCCGCCTCGGCGTGGTCGAGGTCCTCGGCGTCGATCCAGCTGACCTCCACGCGCACGCCGTGGTGGAACCCGGCGTGCTTGAGCGCCTCGATCACCGACAGGTAGGCGTCCTCGAGCTGGATGTACTTGCCCACGAGCCCGATCTTCACGGTGTCGCTGGCCGAGTCGCTCCGCTTGACGATCGCCTCCCACTCCGACATCTCCGCCGCCGGCGCGTCGACACCGAAGTGCTCCAGGATCTGGTCGTCGACTCCCTCCGCGCGGAAGTAGAGCGGCACCTTGTAGATCGTGTCGACGTCGCGCGCCGAGACGACCGACTCGACCGGCAGGTTCGCGAACAGCGCGATCTTCTGCCGGATGTCGCGGTCGAGCTGGCCCTCGGAGCGGCACATGATCATGTCCGGCTGGATACCGATGCGGCGGAGCTCCTGCACCGAGTGCTGCGTGGGCTTCGTCTTCAGCTCGCCCGCGTGGCCGAGGAACGGCACGAGCGTGACGTGCACGAACATGCACGAGCGACGCCCCTGGTCGACCTGGAACTGGCGCAGCGCCTCGAGGAACGGCAGCGACTCGATGTCGCCCACCGTGCCGCCGATCTCCGTGATCACGAAGTCGACGTCCTGCGAATCGGCGACGAGGCGGATGCGGTTCTTGATCTCGTCCGTGATGTGCGGGATCACCTGGACGGTGCCGCCGAGGTAGTCGCCGCGGCGTTCGCGGCGGATGACCGTGTTGTAGATCGCCCCGGTCGTGACGTTCGACTGGCGCGTGGTGTTCGCGTCGGTGAAGCGCTCGTAGTGGCCGAGGTCGAGGTCTGTCTCGGCGCCGTCCTCGGTCACGAACACCTCGCCGTGCTGGAACGGGCTCATCGTGCCGGGATCGACGTTGATGTACGGGTCGAACTTCTGAATCGCGACCTTGAAGCCGCGCGACACCAGAAGTCGGCCGATCGATGCGGCCGCGATCCCCTTGCCGAGAGCGGAGACCACGCCCCCGGTCACGAAGATGAACTTGGTCGGCGTGCGTCGATCAGGCATGCGTTGCTCTCCCCAGCGAGTCTAGTGATCTAAGCAGCGGAGTCCTTTCGATCAACTGCGAGATCGAGCGGAACTCCCCGTAGATGGTCAAAACGGCCATTACGCCGAGCGCGATCGCCTGGCCGAGCGTCCCGAGCGCAAGCACGATCCAGAGCCCAGCGACGGCTCCCGCGAGGTTCGAGCCGGTGTCGCCGAGCATCGCCTGCTCGCGCAGGTCGAACGGCATCAGCACAAGCAGCGGACCGACGAACATGCCCACGCTCCAGAGAGGGTCGGCGTCCCGCGCCCCGATGGTGAGCCCGGCCCCGAGCAGGACGAGCGCCTTGAGCGACCGCCCGGGTCGCAGGTCCAGCAGGTTGAACAGGTTCGTAGCGAGCACGAGCACCGCCGCCGCGAGCAGGTACTCCCCCGCGCTCAGGCCGCGGCCTTGGAGCACGAAGAGCGCAAGGCCGAGCGCCCCCGCGGCCTTCAAGGCACCGGTCGAGAAGCTGCCGACGAGCGTGGCGCGCGCGTGACCGCGCCAGCCCCGCGGGCGCTCGGGAGCCGAGGCGGTCGCGCCGTTCGGCACGAGCGCGCCGCTGCCGATCAGGTCGTCGAGCGCCCCGAGGAGCGCGACCCCGAGCCCGTAGAAGGCGACCGTGCCGGCGTCGCTCGTGAACACGTCCGCGTCGCCGAGCTCCGCGACGAGCGAGAGCGGGATCAGCGCGACAACAGCTGCGGCGACGGCCGCCACCCCACCCGGAAAGGCGACCAGCGCGCCCCTGTAGTTCTCCCGCAGAAAGCCCTGTGCGCGCAGCCCCCGGACCGCCGGCGGCACCACTGCGAGGGCGACGACCAGCGAGACCCAGAGCGGGAGAGATTGCACCTCAGGAACCTACAGCCGGTGGCGGACGGCGGTGCTATCCGCCGCCGTTCCCCTGGAGCTTCGGAAGCGGCGCGTCCGCTGTGCCCTTCACGCCGAAGGCACCCTTCTGGCCGTTCAGCGCGAGCACGAGCGCTGCGCGCCCTCCTGGCATGTCCACGTCGTCGACACTCGAGACATCGCGGTCGTTGAAGAACCCGATCTGCGATGGCTCGGTGGCGGTGGCCTCGACCCCGACGACCGGAACGTTCTGCCGCTTCAGCCCCTGGATCAGCCCGTTCTCGAATGCCTGCCTGGCGTTGTTGTCCGCCTCCGTGGCGTCGTCGGGCGGCGGCGAGCGGTAGAGGACCACGGCGTCGGCTCCAGTGAAGTCGCCGTCAACACGATCGGGGAGCGCCTTGTCGACGCGAGCGAGCCCGCGGCCGCGCACGATCGCGCGGGCCACCCGCCGCCCGAGCAGGTTGAGGCCCTGCTCGTCGGTGTCGGTGGCGAGCGTCACGCGCATGGCGCTCGCCAGATCCTGCGTCTGCGCGGGCAGCGCGAGGTCCAAGGTCGAGTCGACCGTGCCGCCCGCGTCCTTCACCGACGAATCGACGTCTTTCTTGATGTCGCCCTCGAGCGAACCCGTGGACACCAGCGCCACCCGCTCACCGAGCAGCCGCCCGTCGATCAGGTATGGAACCGCCGAGTCGATCCAGCGGTCGCGCTCACTCACGTTGGCCTGCGCGTCCTTGGCAGCTTTGCGAGCGGCAACGACATCGCCCCGCAGCGACGAGCGCAGGCCCTTGTTCGCGTCGGACACCACCGAATCGCCGATCGTCACCCCGAGCACGATCCCGATGCCAAGGGCGAGAAAGACCGCCACGAGCGAGAGCGCGTGGTAGCGGAAGTCGAACACGGGTCTCTAGTCCAATCCCAGGACGATCTTCATCTTCAGCCACAGCAGATCGAGCAGCGGGCCGAGGCTGGGCGAGGTGACGAGGACCACGATCAGCGTGGCCAGCGCCGCCAAGGTGAGGACGACGATAGGACCCTTGCCCGCCGAAGGGCGGTAGAGCCGGCTCACGCCCTTCGCGTCCACGAGGATCTCGCCGATCCGCAGGCGCGTGAGGAAGGTCGACGACATGCCCTTGCGGTTCTTGTCGAGGAACTCCATCAGGTTGAAGTGGGAGCCGACGGCGACGATCAGCGCCGCGCCGCGCTCGGCCGCGATGATCATCGCGACGTCCTCGCTCGTGGCCGGCGCCGGCACGACCTTGTACGGCAGCCCGAGCTTGTCGAGGCGCTCGCGGCCCGGCGCGCGCCCGTCGGGGTAGGCGTGGACGACCAGCTCGGCGCCGCAGCGCAGCGCGGTGTCCGTGGCGGAGTCCATGTCGCCGACGATCATGTCCGGCTTCCAGCCCTGCTCGAGGATGGCGTCCGCGCCGCCGTCGACCGCCACGAGCACCGGCTTCATGTCGCGCACGTAGGGCCGAAGCGTCCGCAGGTCCTTCTGATGGTCGACCCCGCGCACCACGACGAGCGCCGGCCGGTCGCGGAAGCGCGTGCTGAACTCGGGCAGGTCGACCCGGCCCACGAGCAGGTCGCGCTCCTCGCGCATGTGCTCGATCGTGTTCGCGGCGAACGACTCGAGAGCGTCGCCGATTTGCCGCTTTCCGCGCTCCTGTGCGAGCCGGACCGCCTCGAGGTCGAGCGCTTCGCCACTCGCGATCCGCTTGCCGTCGCGCAGCACGTCGCCGCCGCGCACGGTGATCTGCTCGCCGTCCTTGAGCGTGTCGAAGAGGGGCGCGCCCGGAATGTCGACGAGGTGGATGCCGGCCTCGGTGAGGATCAGCGGGCCCGCGTTCGGATAGCGGCCGCTCGACGACGCCGCCACGTTCACGACGCACTTCACGCCGGTCGCGGCGAGATCCTCGGCCGAGACGCGGTCGATGTCGCGGTGATCGATGACCGCGATGTCGTCCGGGCCCAAGCGCTTAACGAGGCGCTTGGTGCGCTTGCCCAGCCGGGCCGTGGCCGTGAACGAGGGAACGGCCGCGTCACGCCCGTTAGTGCCAGCGCTGCGCGGCCCCGAACGCGGCGCTCTGCGTGTGATCCGCGGAACCACCATCGGATCTGTGAACTGTACGCGCGCTGGTGGAAGCGCGCGCTCAGTCAGGCAGCCGGGCGGCCCTCATGTCGACACGCCCGCCCGCGAACGGCACGCCCTCCCGTTCGAGCAGACGCCGCTGCCGATCGCCCTTCGCAAGCGAACCGTCGGCCCGCACGATGCGGTGCCAGGGGATTTCGGGGTCGTGCGTCTCGGACAGCACCTGCCCGCCGAATCGTGGCGCGCCTGGCGAGATGTCGCCGTAGGTGCGCACGAAGCCGGGCGGTGTGGCGCGGACGCGCTGGAGCACCGCTTCTCGCCTGTCTGCCATGGCGGTGAATGTACGGGACGCGGACACAGCGGCAATGAGGGTTGGGCTCGCAGGAGTTGCCGGTGCCTACCAATCGACCTCCGTGGCGCGGAAATCGTCGAAGGGTCCTGGATTACCCCCGTCTATGGGCGGTAATCCAGGACGGTAGGGCGAAAAACGCCCCGCCGAGCTTCGTAAGTGCTTTGCTGTTCGCCCGTGAATTGGGGACGGCAGCGGTGAAGGTCTCTCGACCTGACTTTCTTGCCGCATACCGGTAAGAAACTCAGGAGTTGGGCTCGCCGGGGCGTAAGTCCTGACTTTGGTTCTCCATATCGGAACCAACCTCAGGAGTTGCGGGGCGGCCGCGCCGAGCTCACGGGTGATCATCCAGATGCACGGTCGTCGGGCGGCTATGCCGCGGCGAGCAGCTCTTCGGCGTGCTTGCGCGCTCCCGCGTCCGATGCGTCCGCGCCGAGCATTCGGCACAGCTCTTCGAGCACGGCCTCGTCCGCGAGCGGCTCTACGGACGTCCGAGCCAGATCGCCCTCCGCGCTCTTCTCGATCCGGAAGTGATGCTCCGCCAGCGAGGCGATCTGCGGCAGGTGCGTGATGCACAGGACCTGGCGCCCGGCGGCGAGCGCCCGCAGCTTCTCCCCCACCACGCGCGCGGTCTGGCCGCCGACGCCCGCGTCGACCTCGTCGAACACGAGCGTCTCCGCGCCGCCCGTGCTCGCCACCGACATCAGCGCGAGCATCACGCGCGACATCTCGCCGCCCGAGGCGGTCTCGCGCAGCGGCTGCGCCGGCACGCCAGGATTCGGCGCTATCAGAAGCTCAACCCGCTCGTCGCCCGTGCGGGCGCGGACCTCGCGTGGCTGGAGCCTCACCTCGAACGACGCACCGTCCATCGCCAGCTCGGACAGTTCGGCGAGTACGCGCTCCGCGAGCTTCGGCGCCGCCTTCACGCGCCCGCGCGACACCTTCCCGGCGCGCTCATCCTCCTCGCGCCGCGCCTGCGCCAGCTCAGCCTCGATTCGCTCGAGCGCCCCCTCCAAGTCGTCGAGCCGCTCGAGCGCATCGCGACATCGGCGCGCATGCTCCAACACGGCCTCGACCGTGCCGCCGTGCTTTCGCTCGAGCCGGTCGTAGAGCGTGAGGCGCTCCTCCACCTGCTCGAGCCGCCCCGGCTCGCCCTCGAGCCCCGACTCGTAGCGGCGTAGCTCGGCGCCGAGGTCGTCGGCCTCGATCCGCAGCGCTCGCAGGCGCTCCGCAAGCGCATCGAGCGCCGGGTCCACGCCCTGCACGCCGTCCGCGAGCTGCTCCACCTGCGCCAGGAGCCCGCTCACGCCGAAGCCCTCAACAGCTTCCGGGGCGAGCGCCTCAGCGCCGGCGCCCGACGCCTCACGCAGCGCGTCGAGACGCCGGAGGCGCTCGCGTTCCCCGAGCAGGCCGGCCTTCTCCTCTTCGCTCGGGTCGAGTTCGTCGATCTCCTCGAGCTCGTAGGCCAGCAGGTCGCGCTCGCGGTCGGACGCGCCGGCCCGTGCCCGCAGCTCCTCGAGCTCGCGCTCGAGCGCAGTCACGCGCAAGTGCGCGTCGGCGAGCGCCGCGCGCTCAGCCAGGTGCTTGTCGCCGCAGAAGCCGTCGAGGATCTCGAGCTGCACCGAGCCCACCGCCAGGCGGCGGTGCTCGTGCTGGCCGTAGAAGGCCACCAACCGCCCGCCGAGCTCGCGCAGGTCGGCCGCGCTCGCCGAGCGCCCCTGCACGAATGCGCGTGTGCGCCCGTCGGCCCCGACGCGGCGACTGAGCACGATCTCCTCGTCCTCGTCCGGCAATCGCTCGCGTAGATCGGCCAGCGCCGGCTCGTCGAGCAACCCCGGCGGCACCGAGAACACGCCCTCCACGTACGCCTCGCCGGCACCGGGCCTCACTATGCCGCTCTTCGGCTTGCCGCCAAGCAGCAGGTCGAGCGCCTGGGCGAGCATCGTCTTGCCCGCGCCTGTCTCGCCCGTGATCGCGTTCAGGCCCGCTCCGAGCCGGAGCTCGGCCCTTTCGATCAGCAGCAGGTTCTCGATCCGCAGCTCGAGGAGCACAAGCCGAGGTGTACCAACGGCGCCCGACGGAGCCGCGACGCGCGTAACGCTGCGGTCACAGAGATTTGCGGTTCAGTAGGCCAAGCGGCCGAACTTGTCGCGAAGCCGGTGGTAGAAGCTCGACCCCGGCAGCTGCGCCAGGAGCGCCTGGTCGTGGTCGAAGCGCACGTGCATCTCGTCCTGCGGCTCGAGCGGGCACACGATCCGCCCGTCCGTGGTCACGTCCACCGGATCGGAGCTCGAGAGGTTCTGCACGGTCATGACCGCGTCAGGGGCGACCACAAGCGCGCGGGCCGTGAGCGTGTGGGGCGCGATGAACGAGACCACGAACCCGTCCACTCCCCAGGCGAGCACGGGTCCGCCGTTGGCGAGGTTGTAGCCGGTCGAGCCGACCGGCGTGGAGACGACCAGACCGTCGCAACGGACCTTGCCGAGCTGCTCTCCCTCGACCGAGTAGGCGAGCTCGGCAACCCGCCTGTTCGGGCGCCGGTGGAACGAGATGTCGTTGACCGCCTTGTGGTGCTCACCCGCGGCCTCGATCGCGAGCGCCGGCATGCGCAGCAGGTCGTAATCGCTCTCGAGCACGTTCCGGATGCCCTCCTCGAGCTGGTCGCGCTCCATCGTCGCGAGGAAGCCGATCGCGCCGTAGTTGAACGCGAACACCGGCACGCCGCTGCCCGCGTAGAGGCGCATCGCCTGGAGGATCGTGCCGTCGCCGCCGAGCACTACCGCGACGTCGACGTCCGCCCCCGCCTCGCCGCCCGTCACCACGTTCTCGCCGTCGGTGAAGCCGTGCTTCTCGACCTCGTCCTGCGGCAGGCGCACCTGCACACCCGCGTCCACGAGCTCGTACACGACGCGCTTGAGCGCCTCGTCGGTCTCAGACGGCTGGTCGTGCGTGAAGATCTCGACGGTGCGGGGCCTGGTCATGGCTCCACCTCGAGCGCCGCCGCCTCGGGATCGACGCCCCCGCCGCGACCGCCCTCGACGATCCACGCGAACGTCTCGCGGTTGCCCGCGGGGCCGGGCAGCCCTGAGGAGGCGAAGCCGAGCAGCGTCCATCCCTGGTCGACCGCGAAGCGTCCCACCGACACGAGCGCGTCACGGCGGTCCGACGCGTCGCGCACCACGCCGCCCTTGCCCAAGCGCTCGCGCCCGACCTCGAATTGCGGCTTCACGAGCGCGAGGCAGTCGAAGCGCTCTTCGGCGCACGACAGCACGGCGGGCAGCACCTTCTCGAGCGAGATAAACGATACGTCCGCCACGACGAGGTCGGGACGGTACGGCAACGCGGCGCAATCGAGGTCGCGCGCGTTGGTGCGTTCCATCGTCGTGACTCGGGGATCGTTGCGCAGCCGCCAGTGCAGCTCCCCGTAGCCCACGTCGAGTGCGATCACGGACGCGGCGCCGTGCTGGAGCAGGCAGTCGGTGAAGCCGCCCGTCGAAGCGCCGACATCCAGCACACGTCTCCCGGACGGCTCGATACCCAAGGTTTCCAGGGCATTCGCGAGCTTCACACCCCCGCGCGAGACGAATGGCGGGCCACCGATCACCTCCACCGGCACGTCGCCCCCGACCATCTGACCGGGCTTATCGGCCCGACGCCGCTCGTCGCCCAGCCTCACGTCGCCGGCGATCACGGCCGCGGCGGCCCGCGAGCGGCTCTCGAACAGCCCGCGCTCCACGAGCAGGGTGTCCAGGCGGGTCTTCGCCACGGGCCGGAGCGTATACGGGGCGGGCGTGACACCCGTCACCGACAAGCTGGATACGCAGGCGTACATTTCTTGTCGATGACGCACACAGGGCACATGCCGATTCAGATGCACGCCGCCGCTGAGTTCGCCTTCGGCGTGCTCCTCGTGGCCGCCGCCTTCGCTCTCGGACTGGGCGCGACCGCCATCGGGATCGCGATCCTGGCCGGCATCCTGCTCGTCACGCTGGCGCTCGGCGCCACCGAGCCGGGAGGCCGCGGATCGATCCCCGTGAGCGCGCACGCGACCTACGACTGGGCGATCGGCTTCGGGATGGTTGCAGCCGGGATCGTCTTCGCGTTCGCCGGCAACCTCGGCGCCTTCGGCCTCTTCGCCGTCGGCGGGGCGATCGAGCTCCTGCTTGCGTCACGCACCCGCTACTCCGCCGCAGCGCGGTAGCGCGGGCAAAAACTTCCCTCATCGATCAAAAACACACGCATCACTCCTCCCTCGAGCGGCCCGCCACCCCGGCGGGTCGCTCACTTTTCCAGGAGGTCAGCGCAGGCGGGTGAGGTAGAGCTCGCAGCGCCAGCGCTGCTCGTGCTCATCCAGGCCCTCCTCCGCGAGGCCCTTCTCGACGCGTGAGAGAACCTCCCGGCGCGCCTCCGGCTGCAGTGCGCCGATGAAGGAGAACGACGCGACGAGCTTCACCAGCCCATCGCGGGTCAGATGCTGCGTATGCTCGAACTCGCGCTTGACGATCGGCTCGAACGGCGCCCACTGAGGCCCCTCGTCCCAGCCGCTCTTGTCGGGCGGCTGAAACTGCCCGCCGGGGCCGAACATGCCGCCGAAGGCGCTGGCCATCGCTTCCTCGTCCTCGGCAGTGGTCACGTGCTCGTTCCACAGGAGCGCGAGCCCGCCGCGCGGCTTCAGCACGCGTGCGAACTCGGCGAGCGCCGCGGGCTGATCGAACCAGTGGAACGCCTCGGCCACGAAGATCGCGTCGGCGCTCGCGTCCTCGAGCGGCAGCTGCTCGGCGGTGCCTTCGAGCGCCTCCGCCGCCGTGATGTGCGCGCGCATCTCGGCGAGTGGCTCGACGGCGATCACGTGCGGGCAGCGCGCCGCCAGGACGGCGGTGAGCCGGCCGGTGCCTGCCGCGACGTCGACCACATGCGCGCTCGCGGGGTCGAGGCCCCAGTGAGCGAAGGCGGCGTCAATCGCCTCGGGCGGCCACGACGGGCGCGCCTCCTGATACGAGTCCGCCGAGGCGCTGAAGCCCTGGGCGGCCCTTGGATCCATGCCTATGCGCTCTGCAGCGCGCCGCGCGGATCGAGCACGACGTCGGCCACCTGCTCGGCGATCGCCTCCGGCGTGAGCCCGATCTCCTGGCGCAGAAGGGCCGGCTTGCCGTGCGTGACGTACCGGTCGGGCAGGCCGAACCGCATGACCCGCGCCTCGCCTGCCAGCTGGCGGTCGAGCAGCACCTCACCCACGGCCGAGCCGAAGCCGCCCTTCAGGCAGCCGTCCTCGACCGTCACGAGCACCTCGTGCTCGGACACGAGCTGCTCGATCAGCTCCTCGTCGAGCGGCTTCGCGAAGCGGGCGTCGGCCACCGTGGCGTTCACGCTGTGCTCGGCAAGCTGGTCGGCGGCGCCGAGCGCGATGTTCACGCCGTCGCCGTAGCCGAGGAACGCCACGCGCTCGCCCTCGCGAAGCAGCTCGCCGCGGCCGATCGCGATCGGCTCGATCTCGGCTGGCATCTCGACCCCAACGGCCTCACCGCGCGGGTAGCGGATCGCGACCGGGCCGTCATCGTGGAGCAGCGCGGTGCGCAGCATCTGCTTGAGCAGCGCCTCGTCGCGCGGCGCCATCAGCACGATGTTCGGCAGGCAGCGCTGGTAGGCGATGTCGAAGGCCCCGTGGTGCGTGGGTCCGTCATCGCCGACGAGCCCGGCGCGGTCCATCGCGAAGACCACGTTCAGCTTCTGCAGGCACACGTCGTGCACGATCTGGTCGAACGCGCGCTGGAGGAAGGTCGAGTAGATCGCCGCGACCGGCTTCATGCCCTGCAGCGCCATGCCAGCGGCGAGGAGCACCGCGTGCTGCTCGGCGATGCCCACGTCGTAGTAGCGGTCCGGCATCGCCTTCTGGAGGATGTTGAGCCCGGTGCCGGAGTTCATCGCGGCGGTGATCCCGCACACGCGGGAGTCGCGGTTGCACTCCTCCACCATCGCGTCGCCGAAGACGTTCGTGTACTGCGGCGGCGGCGTCGGCGCGAAGCGCTTCGAGCCGTTCTGCTTCGGCTTGGGCGCGGGCTGGCCGTTCACGATCGAGGCGGGCTTGGCGGCGTGCCACTTCTCCATGCCCTCGAGGCCGCCCTCCTCGGCGGGCGCGAAGCCCTTCCCCTTGACGGTCTTGATGTGGACTACCACCGGGCGGTCGGCCTTCAGCGCCTTGCCGATCGCCTCGCGCAGCTGCCCGACGTCGTGGCCGTCGATCACGCCCACGTAGGCCAGGTCGAGTTCCTCGAACAGCAGGCCGGGCGCCCAGAAGGCCTTGATCGCCTCCTTGAGCTGAGGGCCGAGGCGCTCGATGCGCTCGCCGATCCCGGCGGGCAGCTTCGTGAGCCCCTCTTCGACGTCCTCACGCGCCTTGTGAAGCTTCGGATTGAGGCGAACGCGGTTGAAGTACTTCGACAACGCGCCGACGTTCGGGGCGATCGACATGCCGTTGTCGTTCAGCACGATCACGATCGGGAGGCCCATGCCTCCCGCGTTGTGCAGCGCCTCGAACGCGACGCCGCCGGTGAGCGCGCCGTCGCCGATCACCGCGAGGACCTTGCCGTCCGGGGCGGCGCCCCGCAGCATCGCCTCCTTGACGCCAACCGCGTAGGAGACAGAGGTGGAGGCGTGCCCGGCGCCCATGATGTCGTGCTCCGACTCGGCGATGGAGCAGAACGGGGCGAGGCCGCCGTACTTGCGGATCGTGTCGAGCCGGTCGCGGCGGCCGGTGAGCACCTTGTGCGGGTAGGCCTGGTGGCCGACGTCCCAGAGGATCTTGTCGCGCGGCGAATCGAGCAGGCTGTGCAGGGCGACCGCCAGCTCGCACGTGCCGAGGTTGGCGCCGAAGTGCCCGCCGATCTCGCCGATCGTGTCGATGATCAGCTGGCGCACCTCCTGTGCCACCTGCGCGAGCTGCTCGTCGTTCAGCCCGTGGAGGTCATTCGGTCCGTCGATCTTCTCCAGGAGGCTCATGTTTGTCTCGTGAGGATGTAGTCGGTGATCTGTTCGAGCGTCTGCGTGCGGCCGCCGGCGTCGGCGAGCGCGGCACGCGCCTTGGCGTGCGACTCCCGCGCTAGCTCCCTTGCCCTGTCGAGTCCATGCACGCTCACGTATGTCCGCTTTCCGTGGCGCTGATCGGAGCCCTGCGGCTTGCCTAAGGCCGCCTCGTCTCCAGTCACGTCGAGTATGTCGTCGACGATCTGGAACAGCACGCCAAGCTCCGCTGCAAAGCGTCGGTAGGCGATTGTCGCAGGTTCCGGCGCGCCTGTAAGGGCGAGCACGGACTGAACCGACGCGGCGATCAGCCGGCCGGTCTTGAGCTCGTGCAGGTGCCGGAGGCCCGCCTCGTCGAGATCGCCCGGCGCCGTGACGTCCACGTACTGGCCGCCAACCATGCCTGACACCGCTGCCGCGGACACCAGCTCGTGCACCGCGGCGAGCAGATTCGCCGGCTCGCCCTGCTGGCGCTCGAGCACGAGCTTGACGGCCTCGGCGAACAGCCCGTCGCCGGCGAGGATCGCAACGTCCTCGCCGTAGACCACGTGGCAGGTCGGCTGCCCGCGGCGAAGCTCGTCGTCGTCCATGGCGGGGAGGTCGTCGTGGATCAGCGAGTAGGTGTGGATGAGCTCGATGGCGGCGGCGAGCGGCATTACGTCGCCACTCGGGCGACCTACCGCCTCCGCAGTGGCGAGCGCCAAAACGGGGCGGATGCGCTTGCCGCCGGCGAGCAGCGAGTAGCGCATGGCCTCGCTCAGCCCGGCGGTCGCGGGCTCGTCGCCGAAGCCGAGCTCCGAGAGGTAGGCGTCGACCTCGGACTGCAGGTGGGTCGGGTACCCGGCCGCGGGAGCCGCGGTGCTCACAGGAGGCGCTCCTGGCCCGGCACGGACTCGCCGCTCGCGACGGCGCGATCCCGGCGCTCCAGCTCGCCGGCGACCTCGCCGGCGAGGTCGGCGCAGCGCTCGACGAGGGCCGCGGCCTGCTCGCCCTCGAGCTCGCCCGACCTCAGTTGGGAGGCCGCTTGCTCGAGCTCCTGGACGAGGCGCGAGAGGCTGTCTTGTCCGGCCTCCGCGGTCACTGACTTGCCACCGCTTCCCGCTGCACTGAGCCAAGTATGCCGTTGATGAAGGCTGGAGCCTCGGCCCCACACAATTCCTTCGCCGCCTCGACCGCCTCGTCGATCGCGACCTCGTCCGGCACGTCGTCGCGGTCGAGTAGTTCGTAGAGCGCCACGCGCAGAATGTTCCGCTCGAGCGGGGCGATGCGGTCAAGCGTCCAGCCCACCGAGTGGCGCTCGATCAGCTCGTCGAGGCGTGGTTGCACGGCGGCCGTGCACTCCACGAGCTCGCGCGTGAACGGCTTGGCGTTGCGATCGACGATCTCGTCGAGCGGCCGGCCGGTCACGTCGTGCTGATAGAGCGCCACGACGGCTGCCCTGCGCTGCTCGGTGCGCCGCAAGCCGCCCTCCTACGCGCGCGCGACGTACTCGCCGCTGCGGGTGTCGACGCGCACGCGGTCGCCCACGTTCACGAAGAGCGGCACGCGCACGGCCGCGCCCGTCTCGAGTGTGGCGGGCTTGTCGCCGCCGCCGGAGGCCGTGTCGCCGCGGAGGCCCGGCTCCGTCTCGGAAACGCTGAGCTCGACCGCGCTCGGCACCTGCAGGTCCGCTGCGTTGCCGTCGATGTACAACACGTCCACTTCCTGGCTCGGGAGGACCCACTTGAGCGCGTCGCGCACTTGCCCCTCCGGGACGGTGCTCTGCTCGTAGGTCTCCATGTCCATCAGGTGGGCGTCGGTGCCGTCTGTGTAAAGGAACTGCATCTTGCGGCTCTCGGTTCGCACCTGGCGGAACTTCTCGCCGGCGCGGAAGGTCTTGTCGATCACTGCCCCGTCGGCCGTTCGCTTCAGCTTGGTTCGGACGAACGCGCCACCCTTACCGGGCTTGACGTGCTGGAACTCGACGATCTTGAAGACCGTGCCGTCCACATCGATGTGGCTGCCGTTCTTGAACTGGTTGGTCGAAATCACGGGGCTGAAGGGTAGACGCCGTCAGGACGCTCGAGATTCGACCCGGAAAACAGGGTGATCGGGCGCGATCCGCTGTAGGTCCGCGTCAGACGAGTCGGCGTCCACACCGCCGAAGAACGCGCCGACTTCCCACTTCCATTTCCTCAGGTACGCGCGCAGAAGCTCGGTTTTCTGCTCGTCTGGTAGCTCGGTAGCAGTAAAGGACTCACTCCGGGGGCCGACTAGCAGTCTTCCCTGAGGAGATGCCCTCAGGTTCTTCACCCACTGCGTGTGCCCGCGCGGGGCGACGAGGTAGCGCCCACCTTCGTAGGTGAGCAGATTCACCGGCGTGCGTCGCGGCTCTCCGGTCTTGCGGCCCTTCACCTCGAGTACGCGCGAACCAGCCACGCTGATGCCCACGCGCGTGAGCGCGGCGACTGTCCGGTTGAACACGTTCTTCGTGAACCAGCCGGGGCGTTGATAGTGGTCGCTCACCACCGCGCCAAGGCTAGTGGAGCAGGCGCCGCAGATCGGCGGCGATTTCTCTCGCGTCGTACATGAGCTGCTGCGCGGTGATGCGGATCACCGTCCAGCCGTTGACCGACAGCATCCGGTCGCGCGAGCGGTCCTTCTCGAACGCGGCGGTGCGGTCGTGGCTCATGCGGTCGTCGAGCTCGACGATGACCCGCTTGTCGTGCCAGACGCAGTCGGCCTCGATCCAGCGGTCGGGGAGCTGGATCGGGACGTTCATCTGGGGCCGCGGCAGGCCGTGCTCGTCGCAGAAGGCGATGAAGAGCTCCTCGAGGTCGCCCCGTGTGATGGTCGCGCCCAGTTGCCCCGCTTCCAGGATTGCTCTTATCACTGCGGTTCCCCGTGCGCCCGGGTAGCGCTCCAAGAGGTCGGGCAATGAGAGCTTGTCGGTCAGGCGCCGCACTTCCGCCTCGTCAATGGCGCGCTCTACGTGGCGTTTGGGCGCTACGGCGGCAAGGTCAAAGATCGTGCGCGGGATGGTGGTAGCCGGGATGCCGTCGTGGGTCGTGACCTCGTCCTCGGGCAGTTCTCGCCAGTAGAACTTCAGCGGACCCCGCGACTGCTTCTGCCTTGGCGCCGTGACCTCGTGTGTTGCGGGTTGAAACTTCAGTAAGCAGTAAAGAGAGGCAGCTGACCGATGGCTCAGGTGAGCATCAGGTCGCCCTGCCCTCACAGCCGCCATCCACTCGCCTTCCCGAGTCAGTTTCGGGTGCCCGACCGCGTACACGCCCCGGTACACGAGGTGCAGCCGCCCGCTGTCCACACGCTTGCGAATGGCGCCGCGGCCCAGCCCAATCCCTAAAAGCTCATCCCTATCCACTACGCCGTGCTGCCGGGCTGCGAGCTGCGCTAATAAAAGGTCTGCCGAACGACCTTTAAGTTGAGCACCGTATAGGTGCTCAATATCAATCTCGTTCGGCACGGGCTCATCGTGGCGGCCCGGAACGCGCGGTTCAGCGCGCGTGTGTGACGAATCAGCGACCGGGTGGGCCCGGCATCACGCCGAGCTGGCGCAGCATCTCCACGTCGTCGCGGATGGCGAGGTGCTCGGTCCATTTGCCCTCGTCGCCGCTGGTGAGGATGTGCGCGTGGCGGGCCCTGAAGCCGTTGTTCGTGGGCTTCATGCCCTCGAACTCGCCCGAGTGCGTCCCGGTCATGTGACCTACGCAGGCGACCTTGTTGCCGTCGGCGATCACGTCCTCGACCTCGAAGCGCATGTCGGGGAAGGCTGTCCACATCCGCTCGAACGCCATTCGCGCGCCCTCCGGCCCCCTCGGCGTGCCCTCAAGAGCATTGTGATTCACGAAGTCATCCGAGACCCAGTCGCCGATCGAGTCGATCTCGTGTGCATTGAAGACGTCCTCCCAGAAGCGAAGCGCGCGTTCTCGAGGCTCCTCGGCCACACCTACCCCGCCTCTTTCAACCCGACGTCGGCGGACCCGGCTTCAAGGACTCGCAGCCCGAACGCCTCGACCGGCCCGAGCGCACCCGTCCCCTCGAGACCCTCCGAGGCAGCGCGCTGCGCGCCCCAGGCCATGATGTCGCCGGTGAACGTGTAGCCGTTCGGCCCCGAGAGCTCGGCCCGGGCGAGCACGTTGCCGCCGGAGTCGGCCGCCTCCGCCGGGAACCACGAGCCCGTCTTCGAGCGAGCCTCGGCGTCGGGCCCTCCGGTCGACCCCTTCACGAAGCGCGTCACGAGCCCGTTGGCGAGCGACCGCATGCCGGGAATGTCCCCCGTCACTGACACCGCCTGGACAGCGCGCGAAGCCGGCCCGAACCAGCCGAGGTAGGCATCCACCTCGCGCAAAGATGGGTGCACCCGCGGCAAGCCGAAGTGCTCAGAAGACCCGATCGAGATCCCCGTCATCGCCCTGCCGTTGCGGTCGAATGAGCGCACGCGCTTCGCGGGCCGTTCGGTCACCACGCGACCCTCGCGGAACGCGAAATGCGGCTCGAGCATCACGCCGCCCATCGAGGCGAGCGTCCCGCCGCTCGCCGCGCCCTTGATCGACCCGCGCCCGGTGAAGAAGTAGCCCACGCTCACCTTCTCCGCGTGCTCGCCGGCTCGCTCGAGCGCCAGCGCGCCAGCGAGGTTGCCCGGCACGTAGTCGTAGCCGAACGCCGTGAGCAGTCCGCAGCCCGCCTTGTCCGCTGCAGCCCCGTACTCCTCGAACACCGCCCGGATGAACGGCGGCTCGCCGGTCGAGTCGATGTAGTGCGCGCCCGCGTCGACCGCGGCCTCGACCGCCGGCCGCCCCCAGCGCACGAACGGCCCGACCGTGCTCACGAGCACGTCGCCGCGCTCCACCAGCGCGCGCACCGACTTCGGATCCGACACGTCCGCCACCTGCGTCTCGAGCCCGCCGCGCTCGGACGCCAGCTGCTCGAGCTTCTCGCGCGAGCGCGCGGCGAGCACCGGACGCGCGCCGCGCTTCTCGAGTGCGTGCGCCACCAAGCGCCCGGTGTACCCGGTCGCGCCGAACAGAACTATCCGGCCTGCCACGCGCGCAGCCTAACCGGAACGCGGTTACGGTTGGCGGATGACCGTGACCGAGTCGCTCCGAGAAACGCGCGACCGCATCGTGCGAGAGCACATGGAGTCCGAGAACCGTCACGAGTTCGACGTGACGCTCGCGACGTTCGACCACCCGCGCTACGAGATCGTCCCGACCGGCGACGTCTACGACGGGCCCCAGGAAGTGTCCGCCTACTTCACCGAGAGCCGCACCGCGTTCCCGGACCAGCGCAACGAGCTGATTGCCCTCCACCACGCCGATGACGCGGTGATCGCGGAGTTCTGGCTGAAGGGCACGCACCGCGGTCCGCTGCGCGGTATCCCGCCTACCGGCCGCGAGTTCAGCTGCCGCTGCGTCGCCATATTCGTGTTCGAGGACGACCGCCTGGTGTGCGAGCGCGCCTACTTCGACGCGGCCACGATCCTGAGGCAGCTCACAGGCTGACGCCCGGGCGCTCGACGCCCTCGGGCAAGCGGCCCTCCGACGCCAACTTCTCCAGGTGCGCGGCGAGCGTCGCCTCGGCCGCCGGGCGAACGTGCTCCATCAACTGAGGCGGCACGTCGTCCCACGCCTGCGCGAGCAGCTCGTCGACGCTGCGCGCGCCGCCGTCGAGGGCGGCGATCAGCTTCTCCTCCCGCTCCATGCGGTGCGCGATGTACTCGTCGAGCTTCGCCGCCGGGTCGCGCACCACCGGCCCATGGCCCGGGCAGAGCAGCTCGAGATCGAGCGAGCGCAGCAGCCGCAGCGCGTACATATACGCCGTCAGCCCACCGCCCTCGGCCGAGATGAACACGCTTCCCAACCCAAGCACCGCATCGCCCGTGAAGCAGATCTTGCGGTAGACGAGCGCGACGTGGTCCGCGCTGTGGCCTGGCGTCGCGATCGCGCGGAAGGGGCCCACGTCGTCGCCGTCCACCGGCCACACTACGGGCACGCCCCCCGCGCGCTCCGCGAGCTCAGCGGCGCCGCCGTAGTGGTCGAGGTGGCGATGCGTGATCGCGATACCGTCGATCCGACCACCCGCCGCCTCGAGCAGCGCCTCGACATGCGACGAATCGCGCGGCCCTGGATCTACCACCCAGTCGCGCACGATGTAGCTGTTCGTGCCGCCGAGAGTGAAGGCCGACGCGTTCGACGCTCTGACGCGCACGACGTCCTCCGTGACTCTCTCCACCTCCGACATCTGGCGCAGATCTTCGCAGCCCGGATAGGCTCCCCGGCCCACCCGCGAAGCAAGGAGAGCAGATGGCCCCCGACGAGTTGATGTGGAAGAGCGCGGCCGAGCAGGCCGAGCTGGTTCGCTCGGGGGAAGTGTCCTCGCGCGAGCTCGTCAAGGCGAGCCTCGAGGCGATCGACCGCCACAACGGGGAGCTGAACGCCGTCGTGACACTCATGACCGAGGAGGCACTCGAGCAGGCCGACGCCGTGCAGCCAGGGGACGACCGCCCGCTCGCGGGGGTGCCAATGCTGGTGAAGGATCTGATCGCCCTCACCAAGGGCGTGCGCACGACGTTCGGCATGCGCGGGATGGGCGAGTGGGCGCCGTCGGTCGACTCCTCGACCGTGCGCCGGCTGCGCGACGCGGGCGCGATCATCGTCGGCAAGACGAACACGCCGGAGATGGGCATCCTGCCGGTCACCGAGCCGCTCCGCTTCGGCCCAGCGCGGAATCCCTGGGACACCTCACGTACGCCTGGCGGCTCATCCGGTGGAAGTGGCGCGGCGGTCGGTTCGGGCATGGTCGCGATCGCGCACGGGAACGACGGCGGCGGCTCGTTGCGCATCCCCGGGTCTTGCAATGGGCTCGTGGGGCTGAAGCCGTCGCGCGGGCGTATCTCGTGGGCGCCGGAGTTCGAGGAGCTGGTCGCGGGCTTCGCGATCGACGGCGTGCTCTCACGGACGGTGCTCGACACCGCAATCGGCCTCGACGTGCTCTCGGGCTACGAGACGGGCGACCCCTATTGGGCGCCCGACCCGTCGGCGCCCTTCGTCGAGGCCGTCGGCCGCGAGCCGGGCAGGCTCCGTGTGCTGTGGACCGCCCACGCGCCGAACGGCGCGCCGGTCGACGAC
>DASVXS010000037.1:0-4771 GCA_036392575.1 Thermoleophilaceae bacterium
CGCAGGATCGCGAGGGCGTGACGCCCGATCTCACGATCCTCGGCAAGGTGATCGGCGGCGGCCTGCCCGCAGCGGCGTACGCGGGGCGGCGCGACCTGATGGAGCGCGTGGCGCCCGCCGGCGACGTCTACCAGGCGGGCACGCTCTCCGGCAATCCGCTCGCCGTGGCCGCCGGGCTGGCGACGCTCAACCTGCTGAACGCGGATGCCTACGAGCTGCTGACGCAGAAGACGCACGTGCTCGCCGAAGGTCTCGAGCGCGCGGCCGCGGAGGCCGGTGTGCCTGCGGCGGTGGTGCAGGCGCCCGGACTCCTGACGCTCTTCTTCCGCGAGGGCGCACCCCGCAACCTGGCGGACGTCCAGGAATGCAACTTCGACGCCCACGCCGCCTTCTGCCGCGGGATGCTCGAGCGGGGCGTGTACCTGCCGCCGTCGCAGTACGAGGCCTGGTTCCCCTCGCTCGCCCACAGCGACGACCAGCTCGGTCAGACGGTCGAGACCGCGCGGGAGGTGCTTGCCGCGCTGTGAGCCTGCTCACCGAGATCGTGGCCGCCGTCGACCCGACGCTCGCCGCCTACGCCGTGGACGAGCCCGGCCCGGGACGCTTCGAGGACGCTCCACTCGAGCGCGATCGGGCGTTCGTGCTGGAGGTCGTCCACGAGGGCTACCAGATGCACTACGGCGAGCCGCGAGCCTTCGCCGGGATGGACTCGGACATGCGCCTGCTCGCGGGCGACGCGCTCTACGCGCTCGGGCTCGCGCGGCTGGCCGAGAGCGGCGACCTCGAGGCGGTCCGCGAGCTCGCGGACCTCATCGCCCTGTGCGCGTGGGCACATGCCGACAAGCGCCCCGAAGTGATCGACGAGCTCTGGCGCGCCAGCGCCGAGGCGCTGTCGCCGAAGGGAGGACCCGGGGCCCGAGCGGCCGTGCAGGAACGGCTCGTGACAGGTGCCACAGGTCCCGCCCAGTCCGTGTGATCGCCGGTGTCACTGGGGATGTAATGTTTCCGCCCGGCGGCGCGGATCCGCGCGCCCTGGACACTATTTCTCCCCTTGGCAGACACACCGCAGAACCCTCGTAAGAAGAAGTCTCCCTACACCCTCGACCGTGGCACGCCGGGCGCCTTCGAGGGTGAGACGGTCACTCGCCGAACGCTGATGTCGGGCGGCGCGCTCGCCGCCGGCGGCATCGCCACTGCCGCCATCGCGCTGCCGGCGCTCGGCTTTGCGCTCGGCCCGGTCGCCGAGGACACCATCCAGGACAACTGGCGCGATGTCGGCCCGGAGTCCGACTTCAACGCGACCACCTACGTGCCGAAGGTGATCACGATCGTGCCGGAGGTGGGCGGGGAGGTGGGCAAGACCACGATCTATGTGCGCAAGGCCATCGCCGCAGACAAGAGCCCGAGCGACAAGGGCGCGCCCCTGCCGTACGTGGCGATCTCCACGCGCTGCATGCACCTCGGCTGTCCGGTGCGCTACGTGCAGGCGTCGCAGCGCTTCATCTGCCCGTGCCACGGCGGCGTCTACGACTACGAGGGCAAGGTCGTCGGCGGGCCGCCCGTGCGCCCGCTCGACCGCTTCTACACCAAGGTGGAGAATGGCCGGGTGCTCGTCGGCAAGCGTTTCTCGCTCGACTCTCACCTGCGCCGCTACAAGCCGCGCGACCCGTCGAACCACGTCGACGGCCTGTGGAAGTACCTCTACCCCTCGAGGCCGACGACATGACCCCTCCAAAGCCGCCCCTCCCGAACTCGCTGAAGCGCCGTCCCGACCGCCCCGGCTCGCAGCCGCTCACCGGCGCGCCCGGCGGCAACGGGCCGAACGGGCGCAACGGCAAGGCGGCGGTCGCCCTCCGCAAGCAGCAGCAGAGGGAGAAGCGGAAGCAGCAGCTGCTCGAGATCCCGATCTCGGTCGTGGGCTGGCTCGACGAGCGAAGCGGTGTGAGCCCGTTCCTGCGGGCGTTCATGTTCCGCAAGACCCCGCGCGGCACCAACTGGTACTACACGCTCGGCTCGGCGACCCTGTTCGCCTTCCTCTCGCAGGCGGTCACGGGCGTGTTCCTCGCGATGTACTACGACCCCTCGCCGTCGGGCGCCTACGGGTCGATCCGTCACATCATCAACGAGGTCTGGCTCGGCGAGCTGGTGCGCGGCATGCACCGCTGGGGCGCGACCGTGATGGTGGTGCTCATCTTCGTTCACATGGGCCGCACGTTCGTGTTCGGCGCGTACAAGTACCCGCGCGAGCTGAACTGGGTCATCGGCGTCGTGCTGCTCGTCCTCACGTTGGCGATGGCCTTCACCGGCTACCTGCTGCCGTTCGACCAGCGCTCCTTCTGGGCCACCGTCGTGGGCGTGAACATCAATGCCTCCGGTCCGATCGTCGGTCCCTACCTGGCCGACTTCCTGCGTGCGGGGCCCGAGTTCACCGCCACCACGCTAAGCCGCTTCTACGCGATCCACATGCTGCTGATCCCGGTCCTCATCGCCGCGCTGATCGGCGCGCACATCTACTTGGTCACGAAGCTCGGCACGACCGCTCCGCCGTGGCTGAAGGCGGAGAAGTCCCGTGATCTCGCGAAGGAAGAGGTCTAGCGGGTGGACGCACGCCAGAAGGAGCAGTACCTCCGCGAATACTCGATCCTGAAGAACCAGGGCAAGCCGTTCTTCCCGTACGCGATCATGAAGGACAGCTTGATGGCGTGCCTCGTGCTCGCCGTCATCATCCTCCTGGCGATCCTGCTCGGCGCGGAGCTCGGCCCGAAGGCGGATCCAACCACCACGAGCTACGTGCCGCGCCCGGAGTGGTACTTCTTCTTCCTCTTCGAGCTGCTGCGCATCATCAAGCCGCCGGCGATCGTCTTCATCGCGACGATCGGCATCCCGACGATCTGCTTGGTGCTGTTGATCCTGCTGCCGTTCATCGACCGGGGGCCCGAGCGCAACCCGCTGCGCCGGCCGATCGCGATCACGGCGGCGATCACCGTGTTCGCCGCGATGGCGTATCTCACGATCGAGGGCGCGGTCGCGGGCGCTCCGGGCGAGATCACGCTGAAGACGGCCCCGCAGTACGAGAAGGGCAAGCTTGTAGCAGCCGCCTCCGGCTGCCAGGGCTGTCACAAGATCGGCGAGAACGGCAACGCCGGACCTGGTCCTGACCTGACCAAGATCGGGGCGCGCCTGCCACGGCAGGCGATAGCGCGGACGCTCGTGAACCCGACGGCGCCGATGCCGTCGTACGCGACGCTGCGTCAGAAGAACCCCCAGCAATTCAACGCCCTCGTCGACTTCCTCGCCTCGCTCCGCTGACGCTCCTATGAGCGCGCGGCCCAGCGCAGAGGGCGGCACCGGGACCTTGCCCGAGCAGCAGGTCCGGGCGATGTTCGACCGCATCGCGTCGGTCTACGACCTGATGAACTCGGTCATGACGGTCGGCATGCATCACCAGTGGCGGGAGCGGGCGGCCGACCTCGCGCGCCTCGGGCCGGGTGACCGCGCGCTCGACGTGGCCACCGGGACGGGTGACCTCGCGATCGCCCTGAAGCGCCGGGTCGGCCCCGACGGCGAGGTCGTCGGCTCCGACTTCTCCGAGAAGATGCTCGAGCTGGCGCGCCAGAAGTCGGGCGATGTGCGCTTCGAGTGGGCGAACGCGCTCGAGCTCCCGTACGACGACGACAGCTTCGACGCCGCCACGGTCGGCTTCGGCGCGCGCAACTTCGCCGACTTGGCGAAGGGGCTCGTCGAGATGGTGCGCGTGGTGGGCCCCGGCGGACGCGTGGTGGTGCTGGAGCTGACCACGCCTCGGCGGCCGCCGCTGTCGTGGTTTTTCACGCTCTGGTTCGACCGCGCCGTGCCGGTCCTCGGCCGGCTGGCCGGCGACCCGGACGCCTACAGCTACCTGCCGAGCTCGGTGAAGCGCTTCCCAGGGTCGCACGAGCTCGCCGCGCTGATGGCGTCTCTGGGCCTCGACGAGGTCCGATACGTACTCACCGCAGGGGGCATCGTTGCCCTCCACTCGGGTACGGTCTCTCAAGCGTGACGGCTATCAGCTCTGGGGACACGGGCTCTGCGCCTGCCCTCGCGCAGCTAGAGCCTGTGCTGAACGCAGGCGGACGGCGCCTGATCGATCTCCTCGTGCGCACCGAGGGTCGTCTCGCCGAGCTTGCGAACGGTCATGGCGACGGCCTCGCGCGACACGCCGGCGAGACCCTCACGGCTGGGGGGAAGCGGCTGCGCCCGATCACCGTCTTCCTCTGCTCTGGCGAGGCGGACGGCGAAGACCTCGTGCGGGCGGCTACCGCTGTCGAGCTCGTGCACATGGCCACGCTCGTCCACGACGACGTGCTCGACCGCGCAATGTTGCGCCGCGGTCGCGCGACGGTATTCCACGCCGGCGGGCGCCCCGCCGCCACGGCTACCGGCGACTTCCTGTTCTCGCGGGCGTTCGAGGAGCTTGTGCGCACCGGCAGCGGCGACGCGGTGCGCACGCTGTCGGACGCGTCGAGCGCGCTGGCGAGCGGCGAGCTGATGCAGCGCGCCGACGCCTGGTCCGACGACGTGAGCGCCGAGCGCTACCTCGAGCGCTGCGAGCTGAAGACGGCCCGCCTGTTCTGGGCGTCCTGCCGGCTGGGGGCTCTGCTCGAGGGCAACGGCAATGGCTCGAAGGTCGACGCGCTCGCTGCCTTCGGCTCGCGCATCGGGATCGCGTTCCAGATCTTCGACGACGTGCTCGACGTCTCCGGGCCGGTCGAGCGCACGGGCAAGCCACGCG
>DASVXS010000038.1:0-10412 GCA_036392575.1 Thermoleophilaceae bacterium
TCCGCTTGTCCAGGCCGTCGACCGCGTCATCGAAGACGGCGATCCGGTCCAGGTGCAGGCGGCACAGCAGCGCGTGATGCCCGGTGAACCGGCCGGCCAGCGCCATCGACAGGTCGGCCAGCTTCCCCGCCGCCCGCATCCGGCCTTTGGCCAGGTCTGCCAGCACGCCGCCGCGGCGCTCCCCGTCGATCAGCGCCTCGATCATCGCGGTGGCCGACGCGCCGGTTATGCTGCTGGCCACCGAGCCGAGCTTGATGCCGGCCGATTCCAGCGCTTTAGCTAGCCGCTGGATCTCCGAGGTGCGGGCCTGGACCGTCTTCATCCTGTACCGGGTCAGGTCCCGCACCTCCCTCAGCTCCGGCGCCGGGATATACGACCCGCGCAGCAGCCCGCACTCGAACAACTCCGCCAGCCGGGCGCAGTCCCTGGCGTCGGTCTTGTGGCCCTTCAGCGCCTTGGCGTGCGCCGGGTTGATCACCGCGACCTCGGTGAAGTCCTGCTCGCACAGCGCGTAATACACCGGCTCGGTGTATACCCCGCTGGCCTCCATCACCACGTGGGTCACGCCCCGCTTACGCAGCTCGCGGGCCATTTGCTGGAGCACCCCGTAAAAAGTCCGGTACTCCAGGATCTCGGTCTTGCGGGTCCACTGCTTGTCTCCCGGGGACCGGATCGCGACCTTGATCATGTCCTTGTGCACGTCGATCCCGGCGACGCGCTCGTATAGCACCTTCATGCGCCTGGCCACCTCCTGCAGCGGCACCCCCCACGGATAGGACAAGGCGCGCCGCCCCGCCAGAGCCCCGGATCAGTACAGGAGACTGACACACGCGCACGCAGCAGCAACGGGGGTTACCCGGCATGGGGCTCCGGCAGCAATCTAATCAACGGCCTCGAACGGTCCATAGGCAGTCGGTGACGGCAGGCGGCGCGCTAGCACAACAGTGCACCTTCCATTCGGCCCGCCGCCAGCCGTCACCCCCCCGAAAGACCCCGGCCAGCCACGATCGGCACTCACCGACGGCGCAGGACCCAGTTTCCGGATCCCACGGCAGCGCCACGCCAGCGGCGCATGATTTCTAATCACCCAATGGCTGCCCAGGCGCCTATGGAACACGGCCTAGGGCGGGGTCCAGTGGCTTGCTCAGTCCTCAGCTCACCGCTTTCTTCACGAGCGCGCTGATCCTTGCCTCTTCGGTGGCGCCCAACTCCTTCAGCGCGAAGGAGGTCGGCCACATGGAGCCTTCGTCGAGGTTCGCCTCGTCGCTGAAGCCGAGCGTCGCGTACCTCGTGTTGAACTTCTGCGCGCTTTGGAAGAAGCAGACGACCTTGCCGTCCTTGGCATACGCGGGCATCCCGTACCAGGTTCTCGGCGAGAGGTCAGGCGCGGCGGATTTGACGATCGTATGGAGCCGCTCGGCCATGGCGCGATCCTGTTCCTGCATCTCGGCGATCTTCGCGAGCACGTCGCTTTCCCCGTCCGCCTTGCTCGCGCGCCCGCCGCGGCGCGCGGCCGCCTTCTGCTCTTGAACGCGCTCCCCCATCGCGGCGCGTTCCTCGTCAGTGAATCCCTTGGACGCCTTGCCGGTGGTTCTCCCGGCGGATCGCTGCGTGGCCTTCTTTGCGGATTTCCTCTCAGCCATTGCGTAGCACCTTCGTGGTCGAGTAAATCGTGATGTCGTGGCGGTCAGGCAAGTTGCGGCCCGGCGACCTGCGCTTCCCGCTTCGTAATCGGTCGCCGCTCACGCGCCGACCAAGCCCACTCCGAGGGTGGCCGCGCCGATGCTGAGCGACAGGCCGCCAAGTGGGACGAAATAGATGGGCGAAATGAACTGAGTCAGTGGACATCGTGATGCCTCCCTCATCAGGTTGGCGCCTCACTGAGCCCGATCCGGGCGTGGAGGCGACGCAGCGGCGCGGGCGCCCACCAGTTCCACTTGCCGAGCAGCGCCATCAGAGCAGGGACGAGCAGAGAGCGGATGACTGTCGCGTCGATTGCCACCGCGAGCGCGGTTCCAAGGCCGAGCAACTTGATGAACAGGATGCCCGACGTGGCGAAGGCGCCTATGGCGACGCAGAACAACAGCGCTGCGGCCGTCACGATCCGTCCCGTCCGCTCAACCCCGAACGCCACCGCCGCACGGTTCTCGAGACCGCTGTCGTGCGCTTCCTTGATTCGCGACAGCAGGAATACGCCGTAGTCGGTCGCCAGGCCGAAGGCGATCGCGAACAGCAGCACGGGTTGCGTCGCCTCCACGCCGCCCGCGCTCACGAAGTCCAGAACGCCCTCGAACCGGCCGTCCTGGAATACGAGCACGAGGATCCCGAACGTCGCGCTGAGCGTGAGGACGTTCATGAGCAGCGCCTTGAGCGGCAGAATGACCGAGCCGGTCAGCAGGAACAGCAGCACGAACGTCGTGAGCGCCAGCAGCGCGAGCGCGAACGGCAGGTAGTCGCCAAGCGTGTCCTGCTGATCGACGAACCTCGCGGCCGCGCCACCGACCGCCACCGGCACCGGAGCGTCGACGGCGCGTACGGTCCGGACCAGCTCGCGGTTGCGCTTCGAGAGCGCGTCGCCCGGCGGTAGAACGTCGATCAGCACCGTATTGCTGCTCAAGCGCCGCGGCTCGGAGACCGCGCCGGCGCCTGGCTCATCGCGGAGAGCGCTGGCGTAGCGTGCCACCTGGTCGTCCTCGGTCGGCGTGGCCCGCGCGACGACTTGGATCGGATCGGCAGCGAACGTGCCGAAGTTGCGGTCGATCGTTTCCGCGACCTGGCGTGACTCCGAGCCCTGCGGGAGCATTTTGTAGTCGGCGGGAACGAAGGCCACGCGCAGGAACGGCAAGCCCGCGACGAGCAGCACGCCGGCCGTGACGATGGCCACGGCGGCGGGCCGCCGCATGACCCACATCGCGAGGCGATACCAGCCACCCGATGTCGCCGGCCGTGCCGCCGAGTCCGCCGCGCGGCGCAAGAACCGGGGTGCGCCCGCGTTGACGCGCGGGCCGAGGGCGGCAAGCACCGCCGGGAGAACGGTGAGCGACACGAGCATCGCCACGAGCGCCACGATGACGCCCCCGATGCCCATCGAGTACAAGAAGCGGAGCGGGAAGACGAGCAGTGCCGCAAGCGCTGCAGCGACGGTCAGAGAGCTGAACAGCACGGTCCGGCCCGCCGTCTGCAGCGTCCGAGTGATGGCCGCCACGCCCGCGTTGCCCTGGGCGAGCTCCTCGCGATAGCGCGAGACCATGAACAGGCTGTAGTCGATCGCCAGGCCGAGGCCGATGCCGGTCACGAGGTTCAGCGCGTAGATCGACAGGCTAGTGACGCTCGAGTCGACGAAGCGCATCAGCAGAAACGTCGTGACGATCGACAGTGCTCCGACGAGCGGAGGCAGGAGCGCCGCCACGAGGCTTCGGAACACCCACAGCGAAAGGAGAAACAGCAGTGGAAAGGCAATGAGCTCCGCGCGAGCGAGGTCGGACGAAACCCGGTCACCGATCTCCGGCTGGACCACATCGGGGCCGCCGATCTTCACGCCCTGGCCCGCGAGCTTCGATCGCAACCGGTCCGCGGCCTCGAGCTCGTCATCGGTAAACGCCGCAAGCACGAGCGTTTGTCGCCCGTCGCGCGAGACGAGCGCCGGGTTGCGGGTGTCGATGTAACTGCGCGCTGCGACGACGCCGGGGTCGGCCTCGATCGTACGCTGGATCGCCCGGACCCTCACTCGAGCGTCGGGATCCCTCCTTACGTCGCCACCGGGCGACACCAGCGCGACGAGCCCGGCATCCTCGCTGCCTCCGCCCGCCGCGACGAGTCGTTCGTTCGCGACAATATTCTCCGCGCTCGGGTCCTGAAAGTCCTCGTCCTCGGCGCTCAATTGGCCGGCCACCGGGCCGCCGACCACGCCTGCGACTACGAAGAAGACGCCGGCGACGACCAGGATCCGCTTCGCGCGACGGTTGACGAATGCGGCGATCCGAGCCATGGCCGCGACGTTAGGTCGCGGCGTGGCGCTTGGCATCGACCCATGGGATCTACCTGCGTCCGACCTTCGTCGGAGGGGCGCCGACCGCTGGGACTAGGCGGCGGCGGGCGGACGCGGCGGGCCGGGACGAACCTCGCCGTGGTCGTACGCGAAGACGATTGCCGCGGCTCGGTCGCGGACACCGAGCTTCATGAAGATGCTGCCGACGTGACTCTTCACCGTCGCCTCCGCCACAAAGAGCGTCGCGGCGATCTCAGCGTTCGTCGCACCGCGTGCCATCAGCCGGAGCACCTCGTGCTCGCGATCGGTGAGCTCGTCCAGGCGGGCCGCGTCGCGGATCGCGGGCGCCACGGTCTGGCGGTACCGCTCGAGCACTCGCGGGGTGACCCCGGGGTCGAACCAGGCAGCGCCGCCGGCGACGGCGCGCACAGCCGCGATGAGATCCTCCGCCGAGCTGTCCTTGAGCACGAACCCGGCGGCGCCGGCTTCGATGGCTCCCCACAGCACCTCGTCCTCACCGAACGTCGTGAGGACGAGGACCGGGGCCGCGTTCGCTGCCCGGCGCAACTCTGCGGTCGCCGCGATACCGTCGAGCCTCGGCATGCGTATGTCCATGAGGACGACGTCTGGATGCACGTGCGGGAGTTCTTCGACGGCCTGCTGGCCATCGGCACACTCCGCGACGACGTCGAACCCGTCGGCCGGGGAAAGGATCCGAGCCAAGCCCGTCCGGACCATGGCCTGATCGTCGACGAGCGCGACCCGGATCATCGGGCCCCCGAGTCCCCGGCGGACGCCGCGTCCGTCGCCTCCAACGGAATCCGGCAGCTCACTCGCCAGCCGTCGGATGTCGGCCCCGCAGCGAACTCGCCGCCGAACGCGGCCACCCGCTCCTGCATCCCGATCAGGCCGTACCGGGGTCGCTGCGGATCGGAAGCCGCCCCGGGGAGCATCGGTCCGATCGTTTCAGCAACAAGAGACGCCTGCGCGTCCGCCACGTCGAGCACGAGAACGGTCTGAGCGCGCGGCGCGTGCCGCGCCGCGTTTGCGAGCGCCTCTTGCGCGATTCGGTAGAGCGCGAGCCCTACGGTCGGCCCGATGCGTACGCCATCCCCTCGCGTCCGAAACTCGACGGCGAGCCCGCCCGCCCGCGCGTGGTCGACCAGTGCGGGGATATCGGCCGACGACGGGAGTGGCGGCGCCACCTCCGGCTCGTCGTCGCTGCGTAGCAAGGTGAGCGTGCGGCGCAGCTCTTGCATGCTCCGGCGGCCGACCTCCTCGGCAGATCGCAGTGCGTCCTCGGCGGCGTCGCTGTCGCGGCGCAGCACGTGCCGGGCGCTCGTAACTTGGAGCATGACTGCAGCAAGCCCGTGTCCCACGAAGTCGTGAACATCGCGAGCGATCCGACGTCGCTCGTCGAGCAGTGCCTGCTCGGCGAGCTCGCGCCGCGCGGCATCGAGCTCGGCTGTCAGGTGCCTTTGGCGAGCCATCGCAAGGCCAATGACCCACGGAAACGCGATACCCAGGACCCAGATGCCGACAGCAATCTCCGACGGGTCCTGGATCAGGCTCACGACCACTGGCGAGGCGACGGTCAGCAGCCCGAGCGCTACCGCTTCGACGAGCGACCGCGCCCAGCCTCCAACGACGAACGCGAGAATGGAAGCCTCGAAGAAGAGTGGCTCGAGCGCTCCAGATCGCTGCGTCACAACCACGGGGACGAGCACGCCAAGCGACAACGCCCAGAGCGGCACGTTGCGCACATGCGCCCACACGGCGAAAGCGCCGACCGCTACTACGACAAGGAGGAGGTCCGTCGCCGACGACGGGTCGCCGACCGCGGCAGCGAGCGCGACTCCTAGCGCGCAGACCGGGATCAGCGCGCGCAGCTGGTCGGTTTGATCTGCCTCCGGACGTAATCCTCCGGACACGGCTCGACCATACTGCGGCACGTTGCTCCAGACATCCCCCGCGAGTCTGAGGCGGATCTCCGACGACGGGCGGAGCTCACGCCGGTGCGGTCACTCTTGCCGGGCTGTGCGCTCGACCGCCTCAGCGGCGGTCCGGTCGGCTTCGTCGGCGGCGATGCGGCGGGCGGCGCGGGTGGCCCCCGCCGCGAATCGCGAGTCACTCAAGAGTGCGCTCAGGGCGGTCCGGATCCGCCCGGCTGGCGCGTCCGTGGCGAGTTGGATCCCGCCGTCGATCTGCGCGACGCGGGCCGCATTGAAGGCCTGGTCGCGCCCCAGCGGCAGCACCAGGTGCGGCACGCCGTGTGCGAGTGCGCGCAGCACCGTTCCCAATCCGCCATGTCCGATCACCGCCGCCATGCCGGGCATGAGACGATCGTGGTCGCCGAAGGCGATGACCTCGACACCCTCGGGGACCCGGACGGCATCCCGGTCGACCACCGAGCCGAGCGTGAGCACAGCATCCAGCTCGAGATCGGCGACTGCCTCGCTGACGCGTTCGATCAGTGCCGCCTGACCGTGCATCACGGTGCTGCTGAACGTAAGCAGCACCCGCTTGCGCGAGCTGTCGGCCCGGCCTTGCCGCTGCGAAGCGACAGCGACCCCCAGCGGCCCAGCGTGGACTACGTTCGGCGGTGCGTCGCAATCGATGTCCAGCCAGCGAGGCGCGGTGACGAGCACCAGCTCGGGGGCTTCCCAAGCCGTGAGGCCGTCAAGGGCGGGTGCGAGTCCCAGCGTCCGATGCGTCTCCGCGAGGCTATGAAGATCGGTCGTCCAGCCGCCTCCGGCTTGCAGCATCTGGGTTCTCGCGAGGCCGTAGAGGAAGTGCACGAGCGAGACGGTCGGCGTACCCGTGGACCGAGCAGCCGCGATTGCGGCCGGGAGCATGCAGTCGACGACCGCGAGGTCGGGGCGCAGCTCGTTGAGGACGGCGCGGGCGTCGAGGGCGATCTCCGCGCCGGCCATGGTCGCCATCAGGAGATCCGCCTGGTCCTCGAATGCGACACTGACGTCCGGATCGGGGCTCCGCCGGTAGGAGGTCACCTCGAACCCGAGCTGGTTCGCGGCGTCGCGCGTCTCGCCCGAGACGAGAACCACGACCTCGTGGCCGCGCCGCTTGAGCACAGAAGCCGCGGCCATCATCGGAGGCAGGTTCCCGCCAGGTGCCCAAGTAACCACGAGCGCGCGCACAATCGCAGCGAATCACGGGGACGCGATGGGGAGACCGTACCGATCGAAGGCGCGGAGGTTGCCCCGTACGAGCGGCCGTTCCGTTATCGCCGCCGTCGGTGTCTGAACTGATAACGCCGACGACAGGAGGATCGAAATGGGAAAGATCGTCATAAGCGAGAACGTCTCGCTCGACGGCGTCATCGAGGACCCGACGGGCGCCGAGGGCTTAAGGGTCGGCGGCTGGTTCTTCGAGACCGATCGTGGCGAGGACGGCGAACGGTTCACGCTCGACAAGACGCTGAGCACCGAGGCCCTGCTTCTGGGTCGTCGGAGCTACGAGTTCTTCGCCGCGACCTGGCCATCCCGGGGTGGCGAGTTGGCAGACAAGTTGAACAGCCTGCCCAAGTACGTGGTGTCCTCGACTATCGAGGATCCCGACTGGAACAACTCGACGGTACTGACGGGAGACGTGGTCGAAGAAGTCTCGAAACTGAAGCGAGAGCTGAGCGGGGAAATCGTCGTCCTCGGCAGCCCCCAGCTCGCGCGTACGCTGATCGAGCACGACCTCGTCGACGAGCTGCGGCTGATGATCTACCCGGTCCAGCTCGGGGCCGGCGCGCGCCTCTTTGGGGAGACGAGCGACAAGAAACCCATACGCCTCGTCGACACCCAGACGGTCGGTGACGGCATCGCCATCCTCACCTACGAGCGCGTCCGAGACGCCGAGCGGGCGCCGGACGGCGCCAACCTTCAGGACAAGCGCGCGGCCGCTCTCCGCCAGGCCGGCATTCGGGAAAGCGCCTAGAGAGCAGCGAGCGACAAGGAGGGCCGCGGCGCTGGCGATTCACCGCAACGGACAGCGGGCGTCCGCTCACCGGCTAGGTGAGGAGTCGAAGCGTTTGTTGGCGAGCGCCAGGAACGCCCGCGCTGCGGGCGACGTGGTGGCCTCGTTCCAGGCGAGGGCCGTGCGTCGGCGAAGGCGCGGGCGGGTGATCTTCAGAACCGCGAGGTCTGCTCCGTCCGTGGCGGAGCGCGGAAGGATCGCCACGCCGAGCCCTTCGGCGGCGAGCTCGCTTAGGGAGGTGAGCTCCCCCGCCTCGGCAGTGATCCTGGGGATGAAGCCGGCATCCCGGCAGGCGCTCTCGAGCACCGTGCGCAGGCCGCTGCCGCGCACCAGCGTGATCATCGGTTGGTCACGTAGCTGAGCGAGGGTGACGGTCCTGCGGCTGCTGAGCGGATCGCCGCGGCGGACCGCGAGCACGAGCGGTTCGGTGGCGACCACGCGCGTGCGGACTCGTGGCGGCAGAGGTTGAACGCCTGCGCCGACGATCGCGGCATCTATGGCGCCGTCGGCTACGGCTGCGAGCAGCGGCTCGTTGTGCTGCTGGGTGAGCGCTATCTCGACCGCGGGATGGGCGCGATGGAAGGCGCCGAGCGCCTCGGCGAAGCGATCGTCGACGGGCCCCGCGACACCGACACTCAGTCGCCCGTGGAGCATGTCGCGGAGGGAAGCGATCGTGTCGCGGCCTCGCTCGGCGGCGGCGAGAGCGGCGCGCGCGTGTGGCAGAAGCGCTTCGCCTGCTCCGGTAAGAGTGACTGCGCGCTGATCGCGGTGAAAGAGCGCCTCCCCGAGCTCGCGCTCCAGGCGACGGATCTGTGCGCTGACGGCCGGCTGGGCCACCGACACCCGGTTAGCCGCGCGCGTGAATTGCCCCTCCTCGGCCACGGCGACGAAGTACGAGAGCTGCCTAAGGTCCATAACGATACGTTCTGCCGCATAGTTTAAACCTGTCTTTGACTTATGAGCGGATCGTCGCCTACCGTTCGCCTATGCGCGAGTACATCGACAATCGCCCCGGCGCTCGCCGGTGGCTGGCGCCGGTAGCGACGACGGTTGGAGCGTGGCTCGTGGCGTTCCTCGTCGTGACCTCGCCCCTCTCCGTGTTCGGCGACGAGCTGGGGTCGCTGTCGCTCATGCCGCGGGCGGCGGTGATCAGCGGCGTGCTGGTCGCCTTTATGGTCAACGTGGTGATGCCGGTCCTGAGCGCGGCCGTCGCCCACTGGATGGGCCGTCCGCCGCAGACGCGCCCGGACGCGGGGCGCCCGAGGACTACTTCTGGTGAGGAGGGCCGTGCCTGACCGCAACACCCCCACTGCGCGCGAGCACCCGCAGCTCGAGGTCCTCCCGGATTGGCCAACGAGAACGATCGCCGTACTCGCCACGGTGGATCTGGGGCCCCACGCGATCCCGATCTCCGCCCCGGTGCGCGCCGGGGATCGCCGCATCCTGCTGAGCCTGCGTCACGGCCGCGGATCGCTTGCGCGCCTGCGTAGTCAGTCCAGCGTGGCGCTCGCCATCCTCACCGAGCGAAATATTGCCTTTACCGCACACGGCCACGCGCGAATCGTCCGAGATCAGCTGGCAGGGGCATCCGACTACGCGGCGGTCGCGATCGACGTCGAGCACATCGATGACCATCGCCAGGCGGACTTCCGCATCGAGTCCGGCATCGACCGGAGCTGGGTCGACGGAAACGAGCAAAGTGCCCTCGCTCGGCGGGTCGAGTCGCTCAGAGAACTCGCGACCACCGACAGGTAGATGGCCCCGGGACCGTCGGGCAGACGAGCGTCAGCACGAGCAGCACGCCCGCGTCGGCGTGTCCGGCACGGAAGAACCCCTCCTGCCGGAAAGGGTTTCACCCGCCTCGGTGCGTGCCTGCGGCGGTTGCGGCGGGATGAGCGCGGCGGCCATTACGGCCCCAAGTAGGGCGACTCCGGTCGCAACCAAGCAAGCGACTGAGAACCCGTCGAAGAACGCTTTCGAGGCGGCGTCGTGGAGCGACCGGGCCAGCGCCGCGTGGTGACCCGAATCGAGTTGAGCGGCAGCCTGGAAGGCGCCGCCCACCGACTTGTGTGCAACATCCTCGGCAGCCGGCGGCAGCTGCGCGGACAGCGCGGAGCCAAGCCGGCTGCCGTATATCGAGGCGTAGACGCTGCCGATCACGGCGACGCCGAGGGTCGCTCCGAGTATCCGGGTGGCGTCGTTGATGGCCGACCCCACGCCCGCCTTCGCTGCGGGCACCGCGCCCATAATCGATTCGGTCGCCGGGGCACTCGTCAGGCCGATCCCCGCGCCGATGAGCACCATCTGGCCGATGATCGTCAGGTAGCTGGTGCCCGTGGACGCCGAGGATGTCCACGCCAGTCCGGCGGCAAGGGCCACGAGCCCGCCCGCTACGACCAGCTTGGTGCCGCTGCGCACCGCCAACTTCGTGCCGAGGACC
>DASVXS010000039.1:0-3083 GCA_036392575.1 Thermoleophilaceae bacterium
GAAGACGCCCGGATCGAGGAAGTGCTCGGTCAGCCGGATGCGGTCGCCGAGCAGCGCGCCCTGCGTGAACGGCGACGAGGGATCGATCGACAGCACCGCCACCTCGCGGTCCTTCGAGCGCGCCTCCTTGACGAGCGCGCCTATGAGCGTCGACTTGCCCACACCGGGCGGGCCAGTGAAGCCGACCATCGCCGCGTTGCCCGTGCGCGGGTAGACCTCGCGCACCAGCGCCCAGCCCTCGGGATCGTCGTTCTCCACGAGCGAGATCGCGCGCGCGAGCGCGCGCTTGTCTCCCGCGAGCAACTGCTCGCTCAGCTCCGCCGCTGTGCGTCCGGGGGCCGCCATGGGCGGCGAATCCTACGGCGCACCGCGGCAAGCCGAATTTTGGAATCGTATTCTAGAATCTCGTTCTATCGCCGCTCCCACCGCCCGCTCCAGCTCAACCGCCGCGCGCCGCCACGCGGTGCTCGACGCGGCGCTCGACGCCTTCGACGAACACGGATTCAGCGGCGCGAGCATCGAGGAGGTGCGGCACCGCTCGGGGGCGAGCATCGGCTCGATCTACCACCACTTCGGCGGTAAGGAGGGCCTCGCGGCGGAGCTGTACGTCGGGGGACTGCGCTCCTACCAGGAAGGCCTCCTCGAGGCGCTCGAGCAGAGCGCGAGCGCGCAGGCCGGCGTGGAGGCAGCGGTCCGCCACCACCTGCGCTGGATCGGCCAGAACCCGAAGCTCGCGCGCTTCATGTTCGAGAACAGCATCGCCACGCCGGAGCTTCGAGCGCAGAACCGCCGATTCTTCGCCGCCGTGCACGAGTGGCTCGAGCGGCAGGCCGAGCGCGGCGAGATCCGCCGGCTGCCGGGCGACCTCTACTACGCGCTGCTCATCGGCCCGAGCCAGGAGCTCGCCCGGCACTCGCTCGCCGGTCGGATCGAGATACCGCTCGGGGATGCGGCCGACGAGCTCGCGCACGCCGCGTGGATGTCACTTCGCAACGACCAAGGAGGACCGTCATGACCGTGACCGTGTACGAGGACATCGTCGACGCGGCGCGCGCCGACACACGCGAGCTCGTGCGGGTGGAGCGCGACGGCGACCACGCGATCGTGCGCATGGATGACCCGGAGTCGCTCAACGCGCTGTCGGCTCCGCTCACGCTCCAGCTCCACGACGCACTCGCCGCCCTGGCCGCCGACCGGGCGATTCGCTCCATCGTGCTCACAGGCAGCGACCCCGCCTTCTCCGCCGGAGGCGATCTGCGCCTGATGCAGGACGCGCACGAGGGCATCGACGAGGGCGACCAGGGCGCGACGCTCGCGTGGCGATGGATTCGGTACCAGTTCGGCGGAATCGCGCGGCTGATCACGCGCACGGACAAGGCGTTCATCGCCGCGGTGAACGGCGCCGCGGCCGGCGTCGGCCTCGCGTTCGCGCTCGCCTGCGACATCGTGATCGCTTCCGAGCGCGCGCGGATCGTTCCCGCGTTCATGAAGATCGGGCTGCTGCCCGAGGTGGGCACGAGCTGGCACCTCACGCGCAGGATCGGCTACCAACGCACCTTCGAGCTGTTCGCCGGGGGCCGGATCCTGTCGGCGCAGGAGGCAGACGACCTCGGCATGGTGAACGCCGTCGTGCCGCACGACGCGCTGATGGACGCGGCGCTCGAGTGGTGCAAGCGGATCTCGCAGCTGCCGCCCCACGCGCTCGCCATGACGAAGCCGCTGCTGCGGAACGCCGCGGACATGCCATGGGAAGGCGCGATCACGATGGAGGAGCTAGCGGAGCCGAACTGCTTCACCACCACCGCGCACCGCGGCGCGGTGCAGGCGCTGCTCGCGCACTAACCGACCGCCTATCGACGGACATGTTTCGGCGTGTACGGGGTGGGCATGCTCGCTATCTCAGATCGCCGTAGGAGGAGTTTGAAGATGTCGTTGTCAGAGGGTCTGCGAGAGATGCCGTCCAACGCTGCTTGGCTACTGTCGCGAGCTCGCGACCGACGGCGGAAAGTAAGCGCAGCCATGCTCGACGCCGCTCCCGTGGGAGGGGACTCAGTCGAGATCCGGATGAAGCGCGCGCACGATGCCGCGGAGCGAGCCCGGGAGGTGGAGCAGCGCGCCGTGGAGGCCGAGCAGGAGGCCAAGGATTACTCCGATCACGCTCGAGAGGTGAGCGAGCACGGCCGCGCCCGCGTGACCGAGGTGAACCGGGAGACGGAGCGGCAGGTCAAACAGCGGGTCGCCGAGGCTGAAAAAGCCGCGGCCGAGGCCGTGAAGGGCGAACGCCGAGCTGCCGAAGCGGATGCAGAAGAGGAACGGCAAGAAGTCCGCGGCGAAGTCGACGAGGAGATCGAGGCTGCCGAGCGTGATGCCGAGGCGGCCCGACAGCGAGCGCAGGAGCTCGTCGCGGATGCCACGGAACAACTGGCGGACGCGAGGCGGCTAGCGGAAGAGGCCGCTGAAGCTGCACGCGCCGCCGCGGAGGAGGCACACCGCCAGGCGCAGCAGCTTGCGGACGAAGCACAGCAGCAAGCCAGCGACGCCGAGGCTCGGGTCAAAGCTGCCGAGCAAGTACGCGAGCAGTCAGCGGGGGCCGCGAGGCACACCGCACGCGAGCTCGAGCGAAATCCAACGAACGGCGGTCTACAGTCCTACAACAAGCCGGAGCTGATCGAACTCGCGGCCAGCATCGGAATCGAGGGACGGAGGAGCATGAGCAAGGGCGAGCTCGTCGACGCGATTGCGAAGGCGTCTCGTAGGCGCTGAAACGGAGGCGGACCCACATGCAACTGTTCAACCGGAAGAGCGAACTGGAGCGCATGCTCGAAAAACTCACCGACCCGCTCGAGGCGACGAGCAAGTTGACGTTCGACATGCCGAGCGGAGGGGCGGGCAAGGCACTGAAGGTGGGCTTGATCAGCGCTGGTGGACTCGCCGGCCTAACGGCGGCGAGCGCAGCGATCTCTTCTCTCAGGCGAAAGAGTGAGGGAGCCAGCGGCGATTCGTGACGGCCTAGGGCGCGGTGGCGCTCACGATCCAGGTAGACACCGGCGCGCGCACTCCATCCGGTCCTGCGTATTCGGCGA
>DASVXS010000040.1:0-8161 GCA_036392575.1 Thermoleophilaceae bacterium
GCGCCCGGCGTCCCGAGCGCCCCACGCGGCCGCAGCGCGGCGGCCCTGGCGGTCCGGGTGGCCCCGGCGGCGGGGGACGCCGTCGCGTGGTCATCGACTCCCAGGCTTCGCGGCGGCAGCAGGGTCCGCCGCCTCCGCAGCAGCAGCAGCCGCCCCGCCGCCGCGGGCGCAGGCGCCGCACGCCGTGGGTCGAGCCCGACCTGACCGCGCCGCCCGAGGCGCCGAAGGAAGAGCCGGCAACGCAGATCAACTCCGGCGCGACGGTCAAGGAGGTCGCTGAGTCGCTCGGGCTCGGCGCGCCCGAGGTGATCAAGAAGCTGATGGAGCTCGGCGAGATGGCCACGCTCACGCAGACGCTCTCCGACGAGGCGATCGGCGTGCTGGCCGACGAGTTCGACAAGAAGATCGAGATCGTGCACGCGGCCGACGACGTGGTCGCGGAGCCGGAGGTGGTCGAGGACGAGAGCGAGCTCGTCGAGCGCCCGCCGGTGATCGTGATCATGGGCCACGTCGACCACGGCAAGACGTCGCTGCTGGACGCAATCCGCGAGTCCGAGGTGGCGGCCGGCGAGGCAGGCGGCATCACGCAGCACATCGGCGCCTACCAGGTCACGCACGACGGCCACACGCTCACGTTCCTCGACACGCCGGGCCACCAGGCGTTCACCGCCATGCGCGCTCGCGGCGCGCAGGTCACCGACATCGCGGTGATCGTGGTCGCGGCCGACGACGGCGTGATGCCGCAGACGCAGGAGGCGATCGACCACGCGAAGGCGGCCGAGGTGCCGATCATGATCGCGGTCAACAAGATCGACAAGGAAGGCGCCGACCCGAACCGCGTGCGTGGCGAGCTCGCGCAGCTCGGCCTCACGCCGGCGGACTGGGGCGGCGACACCGAGTTCTCGGACGTCTCCGCAAAGACCAAGCAGGGCCTCGACGAGCTGCTCGAGAACATCGTCACGCTCGCCGAGCTCGAGGAGCTGCGCGCCAACCCGGAGGCTGAGGCGTCGGGCAGCGTGATCGAGTCGCGGCTCGACCCGGGCCGCGGTCCCGTGGTATCGCTCCTGATCCAGCGCGGCACGCTCGCGGTGGGCGACGCCGTCGTGGCGGGCCCCAACTGGGCGCGCGTGCGCGCGATGCAGGACTTCCGCGGCGAGCGCATGAAGGCCGCGAGGCCGGGCGACCCGGTCGAGATCCTTGGCTTCGACGGCGTGCCCGAGGCCGGCGAGCACTTCCGCGTGGTGGAGAACGACCGCCGCGCCCGCCAGCTCGCGGGTGAGCGTGCGAACCGCCTGAAGACCGAGCAGCTCGCGCGCCGCCAGGGCGTGCGTGTGTCGCTCGAGGACGTCTTCGCCCGTGCCCAGAAGGGCGAGCTCAAGGAGCTGAACCTGATCGTGAAGGCCGACGTGGCCGGCTCGCTCGAGGCGCTCGAGGACGAGATCGCCAAGCTGCCGCACGACCAGGTGACCGTGAACGTGATCCACGACGGCGTGGGCGGCATCAACGAGTCCGACGTGATGCTGGCCGCCGCCTCCGACGCGATCATCGTGGGCTTCAACGTCCGCCCGGTCGGCGACGCTCGCCAGGTCGCCGAGCGCGAGGGCGTCGAGATCCGCACCTACTCGGTGATCTACCGCGTGGTGGAAGAGCTCCGCCAGGCGATGGAGGGTCTGCTCGAGCCCGAAGAGGTCGAGCAGACGATCGGCACCGCCGAGGTGCGCCAGACCTTCCGCGCGTCGCGCGTGGGCACGATCGCTGGCTGCTTCGTGCGCGACGGCGTGATCCGTCGCGGCGCGCGCGCCCGTCTCGTGCGCGGCGGCACGATCGTCTACGACGGCCGGATCGACACGCTCCGGCGGTTCCAAGACGACGTGCGCGAGGTAGAGGCCGGCTACGAGTGCGGCGTCACGCTCGAGAACTACGACGACATCAAGGAAGAGGACGTGCTGGAGGTCTACGAGACCCGCCAGATCGAGCGCGAACTCTGATTTGAGCTACGTCGTCCTACTCGAGATCCACCTGCACTTCCCCGAAAACGGAAGCCTCAAGGGAAAGCGTCGCGAGCTCAACTCGCTCAAGGCGCATCTGCGCCAGCGCTTCGGCGCGAGCGTCGCCGAGACTGACCATCACGAACTGTGGCAGCGGGCCACGGTCTCGGCTGCGCTCGTGGGCCGCGACGCCCACACCGTCGAGGACGCGGCGGCGAAGCTCGAGCGGTACGTGCTGTCGCAATACCCCGACGGAGTGCGGTTCGAGCGGGGGCTGATCTCCCGGGATGAGGTGCTCTCGTGACTGGCCGTTCAGTCGGAAATCAATTGACAACGTTGACCTGTGACGGGGGCGTCATTGTCTAGGATCCCTTCCGGCCGCATGAGAAGGGTGAACGAGGCGGTGAGAGAAGTTCTCTCAGCACACATCGCGGCCGACCTCAAGGACCCTCGGATCGGATTCGTGACCGTGACGTACGTCGATACCACCCCAGATTTGCGCCATGCGCGCGTTTATGTGAGCGTGCTCGGTGGGCACTCCGAACGGGGGGCCGCGATGGATGGGCTCCGCTCCGCGGCGGGCTTCCTCCAGTCGCGCGTAGGAGACGAACTACGTATGAAGCGAACTCCCACGCTTGAGTTCCGCTACGACGAGTCGATAGACCGGGGGATGCGGATCTCGGAGATTCTCGACTCCGAGCTGCCGGAGAAGCCCGAAGGGGGCGACGAGTGAGCGTCGGCACTGAGCTCGACCAGATCATCGAGGAGCTGCGCCAGTCGGACAAGCTCCTCCTCACGACGCACGAGAACCCCGACGGCGACGCCCTCGGCTCACTGCTCGCTACGCACATGATTCTGCGCCTGCTCGGCAAGGACGTCGTGATGTTCATGTCGTCGAACGAGTTCCCGCTGCCCTGGGAGTACCGCGACATGCCATTCGACGGTGTGCTCCACGAGCCACCGGCGGACGCCGACGAGCGCACGATCGTGTTCCTCGACTGCGGCAACATCGACCGGATGCCGGTCGACTGGCTGCGCCAGGACCACCTGCACATCCTCAACATCGACCACCACCACGACAACACCCGCTTCGGCACGGTGAACCTCGTGGACCCGGACGCGTCGTGCACCGCCGAGATCGTCTGGCGGATCGCGAAGGAGCTCGACGTGGAGATCACGCCGCCGATCGCCGATGCGCTCTACGTCGGGCTGGTCACCGACACCGGCCGCTTCATGTACGAGAACACGACGCCCGAGGCGCACCGCATGGCCGCCGACCTGATCGAGGCGGGGGTCGAGCCGCACGACGTGTACAGGCGGCTTTACGAGGACCTGCCGTTCGCGCGGCTGCAGCTGCTGGCACGGGCGCTCGCGCGGGTGCGGCGGTTCTACGAGGGTGCGCTCACCCTTACCTATCTCACGCGCGAGGACTACGAGGAGACGGGCTCGATCGAGACCGACTCCGAGGGAGTTGTCGACCACATCCGCGCGGTGGAGGGGACGGCGGTGGCGGCGCTCGTCCGCGATCTGCTCTCCGACGACCGCGAGGGCATGCGGAAAGTGAGCCTGCGCTCGACAGACGGTCGCGTGGATGTGTCGCGGATCGCGCGGTCGCACGGCGGCGGGGGGCACCGCCAGGCGGCGGGGTTCTCCACCGAGCTGTCGATCGAAGAGCTCGTGGACTCGCTGCGGCGCGAGGTTGCTGAGCAGCTGTAAACGGCAGCATTTAGGGGCCGAGGGAGGTTGAGTGGGCTCGCTGAGCCCAGGGGCGCTGGGGGTGGGCCGTTTTGACCATGACTATCAATGTCAAAACGGCCCAGGTCCGTTCTCGCCGAGAGTGGCCAGCCGCCGGCGCTCGGTAGGCTCCCGCGCCGTGATCGACCACGGAGTGATCCTCTTTCCCAAGCCCGCCGGCAAGACCTCGCACGACATCGTCGCTGGGGTTCGGCGAACGCTGAGCGAGAGGCTCGGGAGGAGGGTGAAGGTCGGCCACGCCGGCACGCTCGATCCCTTCGCCACCGGCCTCCTGCTCGTGCTGGTTGGCACCGCCACCCGCGCCCAGCGCTTCCTCTTGGGGCTGTCGAAGACCTACCGCGCCGTGGCGCGCCTCGGCTGGACGTCCACGACGGGCGACCGCGACGGCGAGGTCACGCACACCGGCAAGGTGCCCGAAGAGCTCGATCTCCCGACCGGCGAGATGATGCAGCGCCCGCACGCCTACTCGGCGGTCAAGGTAGGCGGCGAACGCCTCTACAAGAAGGCGCGGCGTGGGGAGGAGGCTTCAGCCGAGCCCCGGCCGATCACGGTTTACCGCTTCGAGCAGATCTGGCGAGAGGGCGACCGCGTGGGTCTCGAGATCGAATGCTCCGCCGGCACCTACGTGCGCCAGCTCGTGGCCGACCTCGGCGACGCCTACTGTGAGGAGCTCGAACGCACCGCGATCGGGCCGTTCCGCCTCGAGGACGCCGATCCCGACCGCGTCGTCCCCCTCAGCGAGGCGCTCTCGTTCCTGCCCGAGCGCCCGCTCGACGACGAGGAGGCCGCGAAGGTGGCCAACGGCGTGGCGGTAGAAGGGGAGGCGACCAACGGCTTCGTCCGCCTCACGCACGGCGGAGACGTCGTGGCCGTCGCGGAGCCGCGCGACCACTCGCTGCGTCCCCGGGTGGTGTTCCCGCAGTGAAGGTCACAGGGCTTTGGGACGCCGAGCGGCGGCCCCGAAAAGTCGCGGTTGGCACGTTCGACGGGGTGCACCTCGGCCACCGCGAAGTGATCCGCGGGGCGGACACCGTGCTCACCTTTCGCCCGCACCCGGTCGCGGTCACGCGGCCGGAGGCGCTGCCGAAGCTGATCTACCCGTTCGAGATCAAGCGCGACCTGATCGACGGCCTCGGCGTGGACGAACTCGTGGTCATCCCGTTCGACAAGGAGTTCTCGCAGCGCTCAGCCGAGAACTTCATCGAGGAGATCCTGATCGGCCGCCTAGGCGCCGAGCAGGTCTCCATCGGCGAGAACTTCCGCTTCGGCAAGGGCGCCAGGGGCGATGCGGAGCTGCTCCGCAGCTACGACCAGTTCGAGACGCGCGTGGTGCCGCTCGTCGAGGTGTCGGGTGAGACCGTGTCCTCGAGCCACATCCGCGGCCTGATCGCGGCAGGTGAGGTGGACAAGGCCTCCGAGTTCCTGGGCGGCCCGTTCCTGTTCGAGGGGGAGGTCGTGCCCGGCGACAAGCGCGGACGCGAGCTCGGCATACCGACCGCCAACATCGTCCCGGACGACCGCTTCGTGAGCCCGGGCCACGGCGTCTACGCGGCCTGGGCGCACGGGCACCCATCGGCGGTCAACGTGGGCGTGCGACCGACCTTCGAGACCGGGCGCGGCCTGCTCGTCGAGGCCTACCTGCTCGACTTCGACGACGACCTCTACGGCCAGACCCTGCGTATCGCTTTCCTCGAGCGGATGAGGGGCGAGAAGCGCTTCGACTCGGCCGACGCGCTGGTGGCCCAAATGCGCCGTGACGTGGAGCAGGCGCGCGAGATCTGCTCTGCTACGGTAACGCGCCGATGACTCTGACCACTGACGAGAAGCGAGAGATCGTCACCCGCTTCGGGAAGGGCGACAACGACACGGGCTCCACCGAGGTCCAGGTGGCCCTGCTCACACGGCGCATCAACGATCTCACGGAGCATCTCCGCGAGCACAAGAAGGACCATCACTCCCGCCGCGGGCTCCTGATGCTCGTCGGTCAGCGCCGGCGACAGCTCAAGTACCTGCAGCGCAAGGACCTGGATCGCTACCGCTCGCTGATCCAGGAGCTCGGCCTGCGGCGATGATCGCGCCCGGCACTCCCGCCCCGGACTTCGCGCTGAAGGACCAGGACGGCAATGTGGTGTCGCTCGACGATCTGAAGGGCCAGACCACGCTGCTGGTCTTCTACCCGCTCGACTTCAGCCCGGTCTGCACGGACCAGCTCAACGTGTACCAGGAGGTGCTCGACGAGCTGCGCGAGCGCGGCGTGCAGATGTACGGCATCTCCGTCGACTCCGCCTACTCGCACAAGGCCTTCCAGGAGAAGCTGAACGTCACGATTCCGCTTCTCTCCGACTTCGAGCCGAAGGGCCAGGTGGCGCGCAGCTTCGGCGTCTACGCGGACGACTACGGGGTCGCCCAGCGCGCGCTCGTCCTCATCGGACCCGACGGCGTCGTGAAGTGGTCGCACGTCTCGCCGAGCCCGCTCGAGGTCCCGGGCGTGAACCTGATCTTCGACGCGCTCGACGCGGCCCCCGCCGCCTAGGCGGGCCCGTGGCGGACAGCCTCTCGAGCGCCCAGCCGCCGGCGCCGAGCGCCGAGGACCACGTCCGTGGTGAGTCGGGTCTGCTCGTGATCGAGTACGGCGACTACGAGTGCCCCTATTGCGCGAAGACCGAGATGCTGCTCGCGGACCTGCCGCTGCGGCGGGTGTTCCGGCACTTCCCAGTGCCGTCGAAGCACCCGCGCGCACCGGCGCTCTCGCACGCGGCCGAGGCGGTCGCGCTCCAGGGGCGCTTCTGGGAGATGCACGAGTCGCTCTTCACCGACCAGGGCCACCTCGACGACCCGCACCTGTGGAACCGCATACGCGACCTCGGGCTGGACCTCGACCGTTTCGAGGCGGACCGCCGCTCGGACCGCGTGCGCGAGCGCGTCGAGCGCGACTTTCGCTCGGGGCTCAGGGCGGGCGTGATGACCACGCCCACGCTGTTCGTGAACGGCGAGGCCTACGCGGGCGTGCCGGACGCCGAGCTGCTGACCCGGCTGCGCGCGGGCCCGGGCTAGGAGTCGAAGAGGTCGAGCAGGTCGAGCGCGCGCTTCGACTGGCGCAGCACGATCACGATGCGCGAGTCGACCGTCCCCGAGAAGGCGCCCACATGGAAGGGGCCATTGCGCACGAGCGTGACGGTGAGCCGGCGCTTGACGAGCTCCTTAGGCGAGACGATCGCCTGCGGCAGCTTGCGTGCGAGCGCCAGATCGCTCTCCCCGGGCCCGGCGCAGTGCGTGCGCAGGTAGTCCGGCTGATAGGGGTCCAGGTGGAAGCCGAACAGGATGCGACGGCCCTTCGGCTCCATCGTGAAGCTGTCCTCGTCGTGCTTCACGAAGTCAGTGCACGCCGCCGACGCGCCGGTCTGGCTGACGGACGAGGTGGTGGTGCCGCTGACGCTGAACCCGCCGAAGCCGCCCACGTCCGGGGTCCCTAGCCCGAACAGCCCGGCAAAGCCGCGACCGCGCGAGCGGAACTCGTACCGGGCCTGCCCACTCACGTCACAGAGCCCGGCCTTGCGGCACGAGTCGGTGCCGTCTCCGTGGAAGCTCACGCTCTCGTAGCCGCTCGCGCTGCGGATTTCGTACGCGACGATCCCGAACTCATCCAGCGGAGTCGCGGCAGCGGCCGGCGCGGCGACCGTCAGCGCGCCCCCAAGAGCCGCGAGCGTGATGAGAACCCGGCGCATCTACCGGGGTTATCGGCCTGACGCGTCGCGAGTGGAGCGTCGCATCACGAGCCGGAGGCGCATCTGCACCCGCCCGGAGTAGGCGCCCGCCTGGAAGTGAGCGCTGAAGCGCATGGTCAGCCGGAGCGTGTCGTTGGTGAAGGGCGCGCGCGGCACGACGACCTCGGGTATCTGCGCCGCGTCGAGATCGGACAAGCCCGGAGCCGCGCACTTCGTGGCCAGTACGTCATGGGCGCGGTCGGGCGCCGGCGCGAACACGATCTGCTCGCGCCGGTTCGACCGCGGCAGGAGGTCGATCCGCTCACGTCTGACCTTCACGTTGTCCGTGCATGAGTCGCTCTCGGCGACGGTGCGTGCGTCGACCGGGAAGCTCCCCGATCCCTTGCCGTTGCTCGGGTCGTACAGCACTGCGCCGCGGCGTTTGGCGCTCCTGATTGTGTGCTTCACGAGGCCGCTCGTGCCGTTGCCCTGGAAGCTCATCTGCACAAGGCCGCGAGCGTACGTGACCGAGTAACGCTCGGACTTGGCCACCGCCGGCGCAGCGGGAATGAGGACCGCAGACGCGAGGGCGGCGGCGCAGAACGCGGCCCTGGAAGCTGCCATGTAGGCACGACTCTGTGCCGAAAAGGTGTGGTTGTCAACACTTGTGGGGGTTCGTTGAGCGCTCTACGTTGACCGCGATGGCCGGTCCAC
>DASVXS010000041.1:0-3728 GCA_036392575.1 Thermoleophilaceae bacterium
CGTCGTGCGGCAGGTCGGGCACGATCAGCCCGGCCGCACCCGCGCCCGCCGCCCGCTTCACGAAGGCCTCGGCCCCTCGCTGCAGCACCGGGTTCGCGTAGATCATCAGGACGACCGGCAACCGGGCGGAGAGCGACTCGCACACGCCGAGCACCCCGTCGACCGTCGCGCCCGCGGCGAGCGCCTCCGTCGCGGCGGCGTGGATCACCGGCCCATCCGCGAGCGGGTCGGAGAACGGCACTCCGAGCTCGACGAGATCGGCGCCAGCGTCGGCGCACGCCTCGCCCACCGCGAGCGACTTGTCGATGCTCGGGAAGCCGCCCATGAGATACGGCATCAGCGCGGCGCGCTTGCCGTGCGTGGTGAACGCGGCGGCTATCCGCTCGGCGCCCGCCGGCGCCGACACGTCAGCCACGCTCGAGCACCTCGTCGAGGTCCTTGTCGCCACGCCCGGAGAGCGTGAGCGCATCGAGCTCCGACTCCCGGTCGGCGAGCAGCCACGCGAGCGCGTGCGCGGACTCGAGCGCCGGAATGATCCCCTCGAGCCGCGCGAGCAGCCGGAATGCCTCGAGCGCCTGCTCGTCCGTGACCGCCTCATAGCGTGCGCGGCGCGAGTCGCGCAGGAATGCGTGCTCGGGGCCTGAGCCCGGGTAGTCGAGGCCGGCCGAGATCGAGTGGGCCTCGAGAATCTGACCCTCGTCGTCCTGGAGCACGGCGGACAGCGAACCGTGCAGGATGCCGCGCGCGCCGGTGGTCAGCGGCGCGCCGTGCCGGCCCGACTCGATCCCTTCGCCCGCGGCCTCCACGCCGACCAGCTCGACGTCATCGTCGTAGAAGGGCACGAAGCTCCCGATCGCGTTCGAGCCGCCGCCCACGCAGGCGATCACGCGCTGCGGCAACCGGCCCTCGGCCTCGAGCAGCTGCGCGCGCATCTCGTCGCCGATCACGCGCTGAAGGTCGCGCACGAGCGCGGGATACGGCGAGGGCCCGACGGCCGAGCCGATCACGTAGTGCGTGTGGCCGACACTCGCCACCCAGTCGCGGATCGCGGCGCTGGTCGCCTCCTTCAGCGTGCGCGCCCCGGCGTCGACGGGTTCGACTGTCGCACCGAGCAGGTTCATGCGCTCCACGTTCGGACGCTGGCGCCGCATGTCCTCGGTGCCCATGTAGACCAGGCAGTCGATGCCGAGCAGCGCGCACGCTGTCGCGGTCGCAACGCCGTGCTGGCCTGCACCGGTCTCCGCGATCACGCGCGTCTTGCCCATGCGGCGGGCGAGCAGCGCCTGACCGAGCGCGTTGTTGATCTTGTGCGCCCCCGTGTGGAGAAGATCCTCGCGCTTCAGATATACGGGGTGGCCCACTTCGGATGAGAGCCGCTCCGCGAGATAGAGCGGGGTCGGCCGGCCGGCGTAGTCGCGCAGCAGCCGCCCCAGATCCGCGTGGTACGCCGGGTCCTCGCGGGCCTCGAGCCAGGCCTGCTCGAGCTCGTCGAGCGCGGGAATCAGGGTCTCGGGCACATAGCGGCCCCCGTAGGGGCCGAAGCGCTCTTCGACGCCGGGCTCCACCTTGCCCGCGCTCACGCCGGCACCCGGTCTGCGTGCTGCACGGCGCGGAAGAAGGCGAGCATGCGCGCGTGGTCCTTCACGCCCGGCGACGCCTCGGTGCCGCTAGCGGTGTCGACCGCGAACGGGTGGGTCGCCTCGATCGCCTCCCCCACGTTGTCGGGCGTCAGGCCGCCCGAGAGGATCACCGGCACCTCGCGGCCGTGAAGCCGCACGAGGTCCCACTGGAACGTCTCACCCGTGCCGCCGCGGCGGCCCGGGACGTGCGCGTCGAGCAGGTGGAAGTCGGTGTGGAAGGCGGAGAGTGCCTGGATCGACGCGGCGTCCTTCACGCGCGCGGCCTTGATCACCTTGGCGCCGGTGCGGCGGGCGGCCTCGCGGCAGAACGCCGGTCCCTCGTCACCGTGCAGCTGGACCATCGTGAGCGAGCAGCGGTCGGCAGCGTACGCCACCTCGTCGAGCGTCGCGTTCACGAACACGCCCGCCACCTCGACGTGCCGCTTCATCTCGGCGCCGATCTCCTCGGCTGCGGCGATGTCGCAACGGCGCTCGCTGCCCTCCCAGAGGATCATCCCGATCGCCCAGGCGCCGAGCTCGGCCGCGGCGCGCGCGTCCTCGAGCTGCGTGACTCCGCAGATCTTCACCCTGGTCACGCGCCAATGGTGGCATGGAAGTAGCGCCGCGTCCCGAAGGACGCGACGCTTGGCCCTGGCGACTCACTCCGCTGGGACTCGCTACGGCGAGGGGAACGGGAAGGGGAGTTGCCCGCTCCCCCCTTGACCGCCCTGGCTCTGCTGGCTCTGATCGAAGCCCGACGGGCGGTTGCCGAGCGTGATCTTGGCCGTGTGCAGCTTGGTGCCCCGGTAGAAGTGGATCGTGACCTGATCGCCGGGCTTGTGGCTCGCGATCGCGCCCGCGATGTCATCGGGCTTCGCGATCGTCGTCGAGTCGACCTTCACGATCAGGTCGCCGCCTATCACGAGGCCCGACGAGGTCTGGCTGTCGCCCGCCTTGAGGCCCGCCTTTGCAGCCGGGCCGCCCTTCACGACCTGCTGCACGAGCGCGCCTTTCGAGGTCGGCAGGTTCAGGTCCTTGGCCTCCTGCGCGGAGATCCCCGCGGTCGAGATCCCGAGGTATGCGTGCGAGGCCTTGCCCGCGCCGATCAGCTGGGGGATCACCGCCTTCGCGGTGTTGATCGGGATCGCGAAGCCGATGCCCACGTTGCCGTTGCCGCTGCCGCCCGTCGCGATCTGCGAGTTGATGCCGATCACGCGACCGGCGCCGTCGAGCAGCGGACCGCCTGAGTTGCCCGGGTTGATCGCGGCGTCGGTCTGCAGGACGTTGTTGATCTTGAAGCCGTTCGGCGCCTGGATCTGGCGCTGGAGCGCGGAGATGATCCCGGTCGTGACGGTGCGGTCGTAGCCGAACGGGTTGCCGATCGCGATCGCCGGGTCTCCCACGTTCACCTTGCTCGAGTCGCCGAGGTTGAGCGGCACGAGCGTCCCCTCGCCCGGGTCGACCTTGAGCACTGCCAGATCAGTCGAGGGGTCGGTGCCGACGAGCTTCGCGTCGATCAGGCTCCCATTGCCGAAGCGCACGCCGATCTGCTTCGCGCCCTCGACCACATGCGCGTTCGTGAGGATGTAGCCCTTCTTGTCGAGCACGAATCCGGAGCCGGTCGCGACGCCCTGCTGCGCCTGCGGGAACCCGAACGGGGACTGCGTCTGCTCGACGATCCGCGACTGGATGAAGACGACGCCCGGGCCGTCCTGCTTGTAGATGTTCTCGACGGTGAGGCCGGCGGCTCGCTTCGAGCTGGCGGGCGTGGTGGGCCCGGGAAGACTTGCCTGCTGCACCACGGTTTTCGTGGTGTCGCCGGTGTCGATCACATCGGTGGCGACGAGGATCGAGCCGACCACCAGCACGAGCAAGCCTCCGGCCACACCTGAGAGCACGTTCCTGCGCATGCGCCGAGTCTCGGCGGATCTGCTGAATCGGTTCTAAAGCGACTCGAAAACTGACCTAAGAGCTACGCGCGTCGGGGCTTTCGCCCGAGCCCGGGCGGCAGCGCGAGCAGCGCGCGGATCCTGTGCAACGGCCCGCCTCCGCGGCCGAGCGCCCGCCGGAGCGCCTTGCGGTCTGCGCGCGTGGGGCCCGCGCCCGGGA
>DASVXS010000042.1:0-6282 GCA_036392575.1 Thermoleophilaceae bacterium
CCTTCACGCGGACGATCCGGATGTCGTTCTTGCCGCGACCGGCCGAGAGCGTCCAGGCGAAGCGCCCGTCGACCGTGAGCGCGCCACCGGCCGGCAGGTTGCCGAGCTTGGTCAGCTTGCCGACCGGCTCGAGCTTGCGACCGCTCGGCTGGATGTGGTTGGACGGCCCGATCACGCCGTCACCGCCGCTCGCGGCAAGTGCGACAGCAGTGCCCCCAACAGCGAGGACCACGAGCCCAAATCCGAGGCGCCCACGCATTCCGGGGCGGGAACCTAGTGGAGCGCGCCGCAACTTGCGACGGTAACAACAGCTTTTTCACGAGTGGTGGGCTCGCGCCAACCATTGGCCGGGATCCGCCCATACGCTCAAGCGCCCCGTTCAGCACGTCGATCTACCTCGGGCGAGCCCGTCTCGTCGCGAGCCCGTTCAGACCTGATGAAACGCCACGATTCCTCGCCCAGCGCCCCCCCGGCGGTCGATCGCCTGCACGGCTTGCTCGCGGTCACGCGACTGGTGCGCAGCGAGCGCGACCTATCGTCGCTGCTCGACGCGATCACGCGCACGATCACGAGCTCCTTCGGCTTCCGCACGGCGGTGATCTCGCTCTACCGCCCGGCCTGGGACGACTTCCAGGTGACCGCGGTGCACGGATCCGACGGGGCGCGCGACGCGCTCATGGGAGCCGTCCGCACGTGGGAGAACTGGGCGCCGCTGCTCGACGAGCGCTTCCACCACGCGGGCGCCTACCTGATTCTGCACGGCGAATTCGACTGGAGCGTCGTCGGCTCGCACAGCTACACGCCTGACCTCGAGCCGGTGGACGACCCGCGCGCGTGGCATGCCGAGGACGCCCTGATCGTGCCGCTCATGCACACCGACGGGCACTACCTCGGGATGATCTCGGTCGATGAGCCGCACGACGGCCTGCGGCCTGGCGACGAGGAGCTCGAGGTGCTCGCCGCGGTCGCCGCCCACGCCGGGCTCGCGATCCAGTCCGTGCAGGAGCGCGAGAACGCCGCCCGCTATCAGGCCGCGCTTGAGCAGCTGCTGCGGGTGTCGGCGCGCCTCAGCGAGACGCTTTCGCTCGACTCGATCCTCGGAGCGGTGTGCGAGGGCATCCAGTCCGCGCTCGGCTTCGGCAAGGTGTCCGTCGATCTCGTGGACGCCGAGGCGGGGCTCGTCCGCCCGCGCGCCGCCGCCGGCTGGGACACGAACGACGCCGACCTCGCGAGCCCGGTCGAGCGCGTGAAGGCGCTGTTCGACCCGCAGTTCGAGATCCAGGGCTGCTTTCTGCTGCCGAACGAGGAGGCCCTCGCTCGCATGGGCCTCACGAGGCCGGGCTACGAGTCGCAGCTGAACGGGCGCGGGCCGCATGCCTGGCATCACCACTGGCTGGTGGTGCCGCTGCGCGACCGCGACGGCGAGCTGCGCGCGGTGATCTGGGCCGACGAGCCCTACGACCGCATGCTTCCGGCGCGCCAGCGGCTGCAGGCGCTGCGCATGTTTGCGAACCAGGCCTGGACGGCGCTCGACTCGGTCGCCCACGTGGAGGAGCTTCGTTACCTGGCCGACCACGATCCGCTCACGCGCCTCGGGAACAGGCGCGCGTTCATGACGCGGCTCGAGGAGGAGGTGCGCCGTTCCGACCGCTACGGCACGCGCTTCACGCTCGTGGTCTGCGACCTCGACGGATTCAAGGACGTGAACGACCGCTACGGCCACCTTGCCGGCGACCTCGCGCTCACTCGCATGGCCAACGTGCTGCGCGACACGGTGCGCGGTACCGATGGCGCCTACCGGCTCGGCGGCGACGAGTTCGGGCTGATCCTGATCGAGGCCGAGCGCGACGACGCGGTTGACGTCGCGACGCGCATCTCGGAGACGCTTGCGAGCGACACCGAGTCGAGCCTCGGCGAGATCCACGCCAGCTTCGGTGTCGCGGTGTATCCGGACGAGCACCGCACGCCCGAGGCGCTCTTCCACGCGGCCGACGCTCAGATGTACGCGGCGAAGCGCGCCGGCGGCGGGATCGGCGAGCCGGTCGGCGCTTAGCGCCGCCCGCCGGCCTCGATATTTCTTCGCGAGCTCCTAACGGGAGTAAATGAAGCGCGCCGTACTTTGAAACGTGTGCCGCTCAGCTGCGCTTAGCGCGCGCCTTGCGTCCGGGCGCTGGCTCACGGTCGTCACCGGCCTGGCCGCCGCCGCGCCGGTGATCGCGGCCACGCTCCGTGCGCTGCATGACGGATGGATGCCCGTGGGCGATCAGGGGATCATCGCCACGCGCGCGTACGACGTGTTCAGCTCGCACATGCCGCTGCTGGGCCAGTACTCCGAGGCGTCCGTGTCGGCCGGGCACGCCATCTACAGCCCCGGGCCGATGCTGTACTGGCTGCTCGCGCTGCCCGCCTACTCCGGCGTCACGGCGACGCTCACTCTCACGATCGCGACGATGAACTGCGCCGCCATCGTCGGGTCGGTGGCGCTCGCGCGGCGTCGCGGCGGCCTTGCGCTGATGCTCGCCGCCGCCATTGCAGTGGCCCTGCTGTCCCGGTCGTTCTCGCCGGAGAGCCTCCACGACCTGTTCAACCCGTCGGCCGCGCTCTTTCCGCTCGTGCTGCTGATCTTCCTGTGCTGGTCGCTCGCGTGCGGGGAGTACCGCCTGCTTCCGCTCACCGCGCTCGTCGCGTCATTCGTGGCGCAGGCTCACCTCGCCTACGTCGCGCCTGTAGCCGGCGCGCTGGCCGTCGGGCTTGTCGGCCTGGCGCTGTCACGGACCCGGCTCGCTCGCCTCGCTACTCCGCCGGCAGCCGGCAGGCGCTCGCTCCTGGTCTGGTCGCTCGCGGCCGTCGCGGTCACGCTCGTCTGCTGGAGCGCTCCGATCGCCGACCAGATCGAGCATCACCCCGGGAACCTGAGCCTGATCGCGCAGCGAGCCACCGCGAGCGGGCCCACGCAGGGAGCGCAGAAGGGCCGCTGGGCGTTGGAACGGGCCGTGGGCGTTCCGCCTCGATGGCTGCGGTCTCCGACACGTGGCAGCGGGCAGCTCGCTCTCGTGTCCGGAGGGGACTACGGCGACACGCGGCTGAGCGACGTGTCGCAGGCGCCGAGCGCCGGTCAGACGGGCTCGGCGATAGCGCTGCTCGCTGCGCTCCTCGTCGTAATCGCGCTCGCCGCTTGGCGCAGGCGCGGCGACCTGGTGGCCGGAGCCGCGATCGCCGTCGTGCTGTGCGTGGCGCTAGTCGAGGACGTGGCCAAGACGCCGATCACGGCCAGCAACACCCTCGGCTACTCGATCTGGTGGGGATCGATCGTCGGGATGTGGGCGTGGCTGATCCTGGGCTGGTCGGCCTGGTCGCTGCTCACAGAGACCGTCCCGCGCGGTTGGCGGCTCCGGGTTCCGGCGATGGCGCGCGCCCTCGGCCTCGCCGCGGTGGCGGCGGTCGCGACCGCACTCGCCCTAGGGCAGGGCGCTGACACCCATGCGCCGTACTACCGGCCGCTGAGCGCTGTCGCCGGCGCGTTGGATCGCGCCATCCCGCCGCAAACGACGGTCGGCCTGGTCCAGCGCGGCGGCGTTGCGGTGCCGATCGAGCCGGCGATCAGGTACACGTTGCGCATCCACGGCGTCCGCGCTCTCGGCGCTTTCGCGTCCCGGCGGCCGGGCGCCTGGTATGAGCTGGATCACCGGCGGGTCAACTCCTGGGTCTCCGTCAACGGCGACAGGCCGTCTCGGTTCAGGCCGGCGCGAGTGGTCGCCCGCGCCGTCCTCACGGACCCGCAGGGAAGCCACCGGGTCACTGCGACGCTGTCGCCTCCGCGGGCGGTGCGCGTCTAGCGGGCGCGCACCTTGTCCTTGAAGAAATCCCACACCGCTGCGGTGGCCGAGAAGCCGGGCGCACCGAAGGCGCCTGGCCATTCGTGGCCGCGCCCGTAACGCTTGATCTGGGCAACCTGCGTCCCCGCCTTGCATTTCGACCACGCCACGAGCACGGTCGCGTAGGCCAGGCGGCGCGCGGCGGTGGACGGCGCGCAGGCGTCGCGCTGCCTCCATCCCTGCACGTAGGCGGGGACGCTGCCCCTGTAGTCAGGCGGTTTGCCGAAGTACGGGACCGCGTTGTCGCTCGTGCCGTGGATCTCGAGCACGGAGAGCGGGCGATCGGCGTCGCAGTCAGGGATTGCTCTGTAGCCGCCCCCAACGGGCGCGATTGCGGCGAAGCGCTCGCTGAGCCCGCAACCGATCCTGGCGGTGAAGCCGCCGCCGTTCGACACGCCGGTCGCGTACACGCGATTGCTGTCGACGCAGAGGCGCTTGCGAAGCGTGTCGATCAGGTCGCTGACGAAGCGCACGTCCTCCCGGCCGTTCGGGTAGGTCTCGTTGAGACTCCAGAACGGGTGCGACCCGCCTGCCGACGGATAGGCGACCACGAACCGCTTCTGGTCCGCCAGCCCCGACAGGCCGGAGTAGTTCTCCATGAACTGCCCGGTCGCTCCGGCTCCATGGAATGCGACGACGAGCGGAAGGCGGGTGCCGCGGGGAGCGCGGGGCACGTGCACGCGCGCCACCCGGTGCTGCCCGGCGCTCGTCATGTTGAGGTCGTAGCTGCCGGTCCGATGCCCAGCCCCGCATCCGGACGCTGGAGCCGGCGTTTGAGCCGGTGCGGGGGCCAGCGCTGGAACGGAGGACGCAACTAGGAGCACGACCGCAGCAAGCAGTCGCTTGGCACTCACTCGGCGGCCATCGTAGCGGCCGTTTTTAAAGGCCCAGCGTCTTCCCGAGGATCTCCTTCATGATCTCGTCGGTGCCCCCGCCGATCGGTCCGAGGCGCGTGTCGCGGGCGGCGCGCTCGATCTCGTATTCCTTCATGTAGCCGGCGCCGCCGTGGATCTGGAGCGCCTCGTCGGCCACGTCGAAGGCGTCGCGCTGGGTCTTGAGCTTCGCCATCGTCACCTCCTGCACGGCGTCGTGGCCCTCGGCGAACAGCCGTAGGGCGTTGTAGGTCATCGCGCGGCCGGTCTCGAGCTTCACCGCCATCTCCGCGAGCTTGTGCCGGATCGCCTGGTGCTTGGCAATCGGGCGGCCGAACGCCTGGCGTTCGAGCGCGAACTCGATCGTGCGGTCGAGCGTCACCTGCATCGATCCCACGGCGCCGAGCGCCATCAGCAGCCGCTCCCACTGGAAGTTGGCCATGATCAGGTAGAAGCCGCGGTTCTCCTGGCCGAGCAGGTTCTCGTCCGGCACGAACACGTCCTGGAAGGCGAGCTCGCCGGTGTCGGACGCGTGCCAGCCCATCTTCTCGAGCTTTCGCGACACGCTGAAGCCCTCCATGCCCTTCTCGATCACGAGGAACGAGAGCCCGTGGTGGCCGCCCTCCCGCGTGGTCTTCACGGCGGTCACGACGAAGTCCGCGCGTACGCCGTTGGTGATGTACGTCTTCGAGCCGTTCACGACGTAGCCGCCGTCGACCTTCTTGGCGAACGTGCGTATGCCGGCCACGTCGGAGCCGGCGTCCGGCTCCGTGATCCCGAGTGCGGCGATCTTATCCCCGCGGATGGCAGGCGCGAGAAAGCGCTGCTTCTGGTCCTCGGTGCCGAACTTCCAGATCGGCGGTGTGGCGATCCCGATGTGCGCCCCGATGCCCGCCGCCAGCCCGCCCGAGCCGCAGCGTGATAGCTCCTCGTTGAAGACGGCGTCGTGCAGGTAGTCGCCGCCCTGGCCGCCGTACTCCTCCGGGTACTTCAGGCCGAGGTAGCCGTGCTCGGCGAGCTTCTCGAACACCTCGTTCGGGAACCAGCGCGCGTCCTCCCACTCGCCCGCATGCGGGCGAAGCTCCGTCTCGACGAACGCGCGCGTGACCTCGCGGAAGCGCTCGTGCTCCTCGGTGAACGGCGGCGCCGGCTGGCGGACGGCGGGTGTGGGGAGGACGCTCACAGCGTGGTGTAGCCGCGGCCCGCGTGGTCGAAGCCGAGCAGGTCGCCGGAACGGTTCTTCTCGTTCGAGTGGTGGTAGGCGCGCACCTCGGAGATGCGCCCGTCCCGGAAGCGGAACCACTCTGTGCCGCGGTCGAGGCGGCGATCGCCGCTCTTCGGATCGCGCCAGGTCATCGTCCATTCGATCACGGCCTGCTCACCATCTTCGATGCCGTTCTCGATCGTCCAGCGGCCTTCGAGGTGCTCGACCGCCAGCTGGGTGTGCTCGCCGATCGTGCGCGCGCCCGCGTGCGGGCCGAGCCGCGTGTAGTAGTGCACGGCGTCGTCGGTGAAGAACGACGCGACCTCTTGGG
>DASVXS010000043.1:0-4371 GCA_036392575.1 Thermoleophilaceae bacterium
CGGCACGAGCAGACGACTGTGTACGCGGCGGACGGGTTCGCGCGCGCCACCGGGAGGCCGGGCATCGCGCTCACCACCACGGGCCCCGGCGCGGCCAACACGCTCGGCGCTCTCGGGGAGGCGTGGGCATCCGGCTCCCCCGTCGTCGTCATCGCCACGGATATCCCGGCCGCGCTGCGGCGCCCAGGCGTGTACCGGGGCACGCTGCACGAGGCCACCGACCAGGAGGCGATGTTCAGGCCGGTGACCAAGCACACGATGCGAGTGGGCGACCCGGCGGCGCTGGGCGAAGCGGTCGTCCATGCGTGCGAGATCGCGGTGGCGCCACCGAGCCGGCCGGTCTACCTGGAGGTACCGACCGACGTGCTCTCGGCCGCGGTGGATGAGCCCACCTCGCCGCTGCCGACACCTCTGTCCTACCCCCGTCACAGCCCGCCGGAGAACCGGCTACGCGACGCAGCGGAGCTGATCGCACGCGCGGAGCGGCCACTCATCTGGGCGGGCGGCGGAGCGCTGCGCGCCGACGCGCGCGAGGCGGTCGCGGAGCTGGCGGAGCGCCTCTGTGCGCCGGTGATCACGACCTACATGGCGCGCGGCCTGCTAGGCGCACAGCACCCGTGCGCGGTCGGTCTCCCTCCACACCTGCCCGAGGTCGGCCGCATCTGGGACGAGGCCGACGTGGTGATCGCCATCGGCAGCGACTTCGACGGGATGATGACTCAGAACTGGGCCATGCCCCAGCCGCCCGCGCTTATCGCCGTGAATGTGGATGCCGCCGACGCCGCGAAGAACTACCACCCGGATGTCCTCCTCGAGGGCGATGCCTTCACCGCGACGGCCGAGCTCGCGCGGCTGGTCGAGCCGCGCGGACGCATACAGGAGCTGGCGCACGAGCTGGCCGAGTTGCGTGCACGGGTGCGCGACCGGCTGCGCGAGGAGTACCCGGCGGAGATCGAGTTCCTCGAGTCGTTCGAGGGCGCGCTGCCCGACGACGCGCTCGTGGTGGCGGATATGTGCATCCCCGGCTACTGGCTCGGCGCCTTCCACCCCGTCCCTGGGCCGCGCCGACTCGCCTACCCGATGGGCTGGGGCACGCTCGGCTACGGCTTCCCGCTCTCGATCGGCTCCGCGCTCGCGGAGGAGGCACCGGTCGTGAGCGTCGCGGGGGACGGCGGCTTCCTGTACGCCGTCGGCGAGCTCGCGACGGTTGCGCAGGAGCAGATCCCGCTCACCCAGGTGATCGTTGACGACGGCGGCTACGGGATGCTGCGCTTCGACCAGCAGCAGGCGGGCGATCCGACCTTCGGCGTGGACCTCGACTCACCCGACTTCGAGGCGCTCGCCCGCTCCTTTGGTGTCGAGGCCGAGACGGTCGAGGGGCTGGGCGACGAGTTCGCCGCCGCGCTCGCGCGGCAGGTGAACGACGAGCGGCCCACGGTGCTCGTGGCACGCGCCGCGCTCGAGCCGCCCCCGACGACCTCGCCGCGCTGGTATCGCAGGAGGCAGTGATGGCGTTCGAGCTCGACACCCCGCACGGCCCGGCCCGCGTCCACCTGCAGCCAGTCGACGACGCAGTCGGCGCTCTGGTGCTGGGCCACGGCGCCGGCGGCGGCGTCGGCGCTCCCGATCTCGTCGCGGCCGCGAAGGCCGCTGAGGCGCTCGGGATCACGGTCGCCCTTGTGGAGCAGCCCTACCGGGTCGCAGGCCGCCGCAGCCAGGCACCGCCCGCGCAGCTCGATGCGGCGTGGATCGCGGTGGTCGATCAGCTGAGCGAAAACGGGCTGAGCGGCCTTCCGCTGATCACCGGTGGCCGCTCAGCCGGCGCGCGCGTGGCGTGCCGCACGGCCGCCAAGGTGGGAGCCGTCGCCGTTCTCTGCCTCGCGTTCCCGGTGCACCCGCCCGGCAAGGGCGACGACCCGTCGAAGAGCCGGCTGCCGGAACTCGATGCCGTGGAGGTGCCGGTGCTCGTGGTGCAGGGCGATCGCGACCCCTTCGGCATGCCGCCCGATGGCCCCAACCGGAAGGTCGTACGCGTGCCGGGCAACCACAGCCTGCGGAGCACCGGCGCGGTCGGAGCGGCCGTGTCGGAGTGGCTCGCAGCCCGCATGTCCATGGTCTGACGGTCCGCCAAGGATTGCGTTTGGTGTCGGGCTCCGTCAGTGTGGGCCCAGCGGTGAACAGTTATGTCGGAAGGACGTTGGAGAGGCCGGTCAGCCCCAGCGATCTGCTTCATGCCGGCCTGGATGAGAACCCTGACGGGCTCGCGCTCATCTCAGCTGACACGCGCTGGACGTGGTCGATGCTCGACGACTTCAGCGATCGCCTGGCCGCGAGTTTCTTGCGTCTAGGGCTGAAGCCGGGTGATCGCGTCGCTTCGCTGATGCCGAACCGTCCCGCGCTCATCGTTCACTACCTCGCCTGTTTCAAAGCGGGGCTGGTCGCAACGCCCCTCAACTATCGCTACATGGCACCCGAGATCGACCACGCGCTCGCGGTCAGCAACGTTCGTCTCCTCCTGGCGCATGCCGAGCGGGAGGACGATCTCGCTGCGAGCGAGCTCACCCCGCAGCTGCCATTGGGCAAGATCAGCTACGGCGCCAGTACCGGAGCGGGTCCGGTGTTCGACGAGCTCGTGAAGGGAGACCGGCCGTCTTCCCCGCTGCCGGCCCCTCCCCCAGGCGCCCCGGCGGTGATCTTCTTCACCTCGGGCAGCACGGGACGCCCGAAGGGAGTCACGCACACTCACGAGACGCTCGGTTGGATGCTCGCGACAGGAGCGTCGGGGCTCGAGCTTGGGCCTGCTGATGTCCTCCTCGGCGGATCTTCTCTCTCGCATGTCGGCGCGTTTTACGTCTCGTTCGCCGCGCTGAGCGTGGGCGCGAGGTTGATTGTGGCCCGGACCTTCGATGCGGACGAGTTGCTCCCGTTGCTTCGTGAGGACCGCCCGACCGTGCTGTCGATGCTGCCGTCGGCTTTGTTCGCGCTCACCCGCGACCACGGCGCTCGTCACGACGATTTCGCTTCGCTTCGACTCTGCCGCGCGGCGGGCGACAAGGTCTCCGCCGAGCTCGAGCGCGAGTTCACCGCGCTGAGCGGGTTCCCGATCGACGAGGCCTACGGGTTGACGGAAATGGGGCTTGTGACCGTGAGCCCACCGTCGGCTCGCATCAAGCTTGGTTCGGTGGGTCAGGTCGTTCCAGCCGTCTCGTTGTCAATTCGGAACGATGAGGGCGACGAGCTGCCGCCGGGAAGCGAAGGCCGGCTCTGGATAAAAACGCCTGCCGCCACCACCGGCTACTGGGATGACCCGGACGCGACCGACGCTGCCTTCAGCGGCGCCTGGTTCGACTCAGGCGACGTGATGCGAGCCGATGATGAGGGGTACTTCTGCTTCTGCGGCCGCAAGAAGCAGATCATCGTCCACGACGGCTCGAACATCTGCCCTCAGGAGGTCGAGGGCGCCCTGCTCGAGCACCCGAGCGTGGCGAGCGCGGGGGTGATAGGGATCCACGACGCTGTCCACGGTGAGAACGTCCGCGCGTACGTCACGCTTACCGAGGGCAGCAAGCGTCCTACCCGCCAGGAGCTGATCAAGTGCGCGCGCGCGAGGGTCGGCTACAAGGCACCCGAGGAGATCTTTTTCCTCGACGAGATGCCGCGCACAGTCAGCGGGAAGGTTGATCGGACGAGTCTGAAGCGAATGGCCGAGGAGAATCTCGCCACCGTGGCCACGGCCAATACGAACTAGCCGCGGCCCTTATCGCCTTTGAGTGGGATAAAGGCGATCGCCCTCCACCGACCGCGGATTCAAAGGACGGGACGCACGACGAGCATCCCCCGGCTCGAGACAAGATGCGCCAAGTCGTCCACCAAGCGTTGGACGTGCTCGCTTGCCTGTTGCTCGAAGCGATCCACTTCGACGATCTCGGCGATCAGCACGTAATCGGCTTGACCGATGGACTGTCCGGGCACGTCCGCCGGCCGCGTCAGCCGCCAATCCGAAACCGTGTCCAGCGACCCGCGGACGATGTCGCGATCCTCCGTCATCAGCCGCTCGAAGTCCTCGGCGAGGTCCGGGGAACGGAGCTCAAACCACATGAGAAGGGTCGCCGGAGGGCTCATCCGCGAAGCGTAATGGACAAGCGCAGCAATCCCGTTGCGACACGCAACGCTCGCTTATGCTCGCGCCGTGGCGGCGGGCGCAGGTCAGGTCATTCCGGAGCTGCCAATCATGCGCAGCCGGGCGGAGGGCGAGCAGCGGGCGACGTTCTTCGAACTGTTCTTCGATCTCGTCTACGTCTTCGGGGTCACCCAGCCGTCGCACCACCTGGCGGGAGACATCAGTTGGGAAGGTGCGGCGCAGACGGCGTT
>DASVXS010000044.1:0-7585 GCA_036392575.1 Thermoleophilaceae bacterium
CACAGTGGCCCCGCCGTGCTCCGGAACGTGGTGGCGCGCAATCGCAAGGTCCCGCTCACCGACATCGAGAAGGTGCTGGGCTTCACGCCCGGCCCGAGCACCGGGCCGGCGGCGGCCGCGAACCTGAAGCCGTATCGGATCCCGCTAACCAGGGCGCGCATCGGGTTTGCGACGAGCCTGCCCGCCTTCATGTACGGCAGCCCGTCAGCGGGCACCGACCCCTGCTCGGACACAGCGACCTACTACATGCGCTGCCTCGACAAGCTCGGCGCCAACGTGGTCATGCAGGACGAGGCGAACCCGGGCAGCTGGGCGGCGAATGGCGGAGGTGCCTACTGGCAGCCGCTCGAGTGGATGCGCTCGACCTGGCGCGCCGCCTCCGACAAGAGCGTGCGATTCGACTACAACGTCACGCCCTTCCTCGTGGGAAACCTCGCCGACCTCTCGTTCGACGGGCAGACCTCGATCACTCAGGGCGGGCTAAAGGGCCGGAAGTGCACGTACGTCGGCAACTCCAAGCTGAACCGGGCGGACGGCGACCCGCCTTCGGCAGCGCCCAATGCCGGGAGGAAGAGCGAGTTCCTGGCGATCGCGCCGTGGGTGCGCAGGGACGGGCCGCGAAGCGCGCTGCGCAGGACCGGCTCGAGGCTCGCCGGCGGCTCGGGCGACCGGCTCGAGAACGCCTACGTGGAGACCGCAATCGCCGCCGACCTCACGTTCCCGCCGGACCCGAGCCGCCGGGGCTGCCTCACTGGCTGATCAGGCCATTCCGGCCATTGCCTCGCGGGCGCGCCTGGCCATCTCGTCGGGCGGCACGTCCTCGACGTGTGTGGCGAGCTGCCACTGGTGACCGAACGGATCCGTGACGCTGCCGGAGCGGTCGCCCCAGAACATGTTTTCCACAGCGCCCGTCAGGGTTGCGCCGGCATCGACTGCCTGTTGCACCACCGCGTCGACGTCGTCCACGTAGAGGAAGAGCGTCACGGTGGTTCCGCCCAGCTCCTTGGGCGCCTTGGTATTCGACTGCGGGAAGGGATCGGAGAGCATGAGGATCGAATCGCCGAGCTGGAGCTCAGCGTGCCCGATCTTGCCCTCCGGAGCGTCCATGCGCATACGCTCCTGCGCGCCGAAAGCGCGCGTGTAGAAGTCGATCGCCTGCGCCGCGTTGTCGACGGCCAGGTACGGGGTCACGGAGTGGTAGCCCTCCGGGATCGGCAGTGCAGCCATGGTGTCCCTCTCCTGGGGTCGGGTTTGGACAACAGAGAAATCGTACGCTTGCGCTATCCGCCGAAGCGGATGCGAGTGAGCGTGCGCACAACTCGCAGGCCGTCCACCCAGGTGAGCTTCTTGCCCTGCTCGGTGGAACGGGCGCGGTAGGAGACCGGCACCTCGTAGATGCGCTCGCCGCGCTGCAGCAGCCGCGCGGTGATCTCGGGCTCGATGCCGAAGCCCTTCTCGCACAGCGGCAGATCACGGAACACGTCCGTGCGGATGACCTTGTGGCAGGTCATGAGATCGCCGATGTAGACGTTGAAGAGCACGTTCGCGAGCAGCGTCACCCCGCGGTTGCCGAGGACGTACAGGAACGAGTGGCTCGTGTAGCCGTTGAACGCGCGCACGCCGAACGCCACGTTGGTCTCGCCCTCCAGCAGCGGCTCGAGCAGCGGGGCGAGGTCGGTTGGCGCGTACTCGAGGTCGGCGTCGAGGATCGCGGCGATGTCGCCCTCGGCGTGTTCGAGCGCCGTGCGCACCGCGGCGCCCTTGCCCTGGTTGCGCTCGTGGTGGTAGATCCGCACCTTGTCGTCCGGCCAATCGGCGGCCCGCAGGATCTCGCCGGTGCGGTCGGTGGAGCCGTCGTCTACGAGCACGAGCTCGGTCTCGACGGGCAGCTCGGTGGCGAGCACCTGCCGCACCGCCTCGTCGACTGTTGGCTCCTCGTTGAACACCGGCATGAGGATCGACAGCTTCATCGAGGCGCGCAGAGTAGCGGCTGCGGGGATCAGCGCTCGGCGAGCACGGGGTCGTTCTCGCGGAGCCAGTCCACGGTCTGCCTGATGCCGTCGCGGGTGCCGATCCGCGCCTCGAAGCCGAGCAGGCGCTTCGCCTTCTCCACCGACGGCCAGCGGCGCTGTACGTCCACCTGGAAGCTGGGGAGGTGCTCGAGCTCGAACTCCTCGGCCGGCATGCCGCACTCCTCCCAGACGATGCGTGCGATCTCGGCCACGGTGCGCTCGTCGGAGGCCGAGATGTTGAAGTCCTCGTTCTCCGCCGCGGGGTGGAGCGTGGCGGTGGCGATCCCCTCGGCGATGTCGTCGATGTGCGTGATCGTGCGCGTCTGCTCGCCGGAGCCGAAGATCTGGAGCGGCCGCTGGCCCGACAGCACCTTGCGGATGAGGTCGGGAACCAAATGCGCGATGCCCGGTTCGTCGTCGGGCATCTCGCCGGGGCCGTACGCGTTGAACGGCCTGCAGATCGTGAACGGCAGCTCGTGCTCGTCGTGCAGCGCGCGGCAATAGATCTCGCCCGCCAGCTTCGAGAAGCCGTAGGCCGACTCTGGAATCGGCGTCTCCGAGATGTACTCCTCGGTGGTCGGAAACTCGCGCGCCCGCTCGAAGACCATCGACGACGACACGTAGACGAGCCGGTCGACCCGCTGCTCGAGCGACGCCTGGAAGACGCCGTTGTAGAGCGCGGTGTTCACCTCGAGCAGCGTGTACGGCAGCTTGTGGAAGTTGCCGATGCCGCCGACGATCGCGGCGAGGTGGATCACGCGGTCCACGCCGGCCACCGCCTCGCGCGCCTGGGCCACATCGCGCAGGTCGCCCGTGTGGATCTCGCAGGCCTCGCGGACCCACTCGGCGGGCGGCCGCTGATCGGAGACGCGCACCTCGAAGTCGGGATCGGCCACGAGGCGCCGCACCACAGCGGTGCCGATCGTCCCGGCCCCGCCCGTCACGAGCACTCGCGGCATCAGGCGGTGACCAGCTCTTCGGCCCTGGCGAACACGCGCCCGGCCCCGCTCACGTTCCAGGGGTCCACCAGCACGGCCTCGCGCGGCAACTTGCCCGCGAGGTCCTCGTACACGGAGTGGTTGGTGGCGACGATCACGCCGTCCGCGCCCGCGAGCGCCGACTCGAGCGGCTCGGAGAGCTCCGGGGCGTAGGGGTCATGCCGTGACACGTGCGCCAGCTCGCGCTCCAGCAGCCTGATCAACTTGAGCGAGAGCGAGTCGCGCAGGTCGTCGGAGTCGCGCTTGAAGGTGAGCCCGAGCACCGCCACCTTCTTGTCGCGCAGCGAGCCGCCGAGCCGCTTCTTCAGCCCCTCGGCGAGGAACAGCGGCATCGTCTCGTGCACGCGCGACACGGCGAGCAGCATGCCCGGCGCGCTCGAGCGCTCCTCCGAGAACGCGAAGTCCTTGCGTAGGCAGGTGCCGGCCGTCAGCCCGGGCTGGGCGATGCCGCCGCGCGGGTAGTCGTGGTTCACGAGGTCGATCACCTCGAACACGTTCGCGCCGAACTGCTCGCAGTTCATCATCAGCAGGTTCGGCACCGCGAAGTTCACGTAGCGGAAGATGTTCGACCAGATCTTCGCGAGCTCGGCCTGCACCGGCGTGGTCTGCACGATCTCCGCGCCGAACGGCTCGAACAGCTCACCGGCGCGCAGGCCCGACACCTCGCCGACGCCGCCCACGATGCAGGGCAGCGACGAGATCTCGTCGAGGAAGTGGTTCACCGCGATCCGCTCGGGCACGTGCGCGACGAAGAAGTCCTCGCCGACCGTGAAGCCGCGGCGCTGCTCGATGTAGCCGGCCACCCAGTCTGTGGTGCCGGGCGCGACCGTCGAGCGCAGGATCACCTGCTGGCCCTCGCGCAGCACGGGCAGCAGCTGGTCCACCACGCTGCGGATGTCCGAGATGTCGATCTCGATGTGCGTGTGCGCCGGCGTGCCGAGCGTCAGCACGATGCTGTCCGCCTCGGCGGCGTCCTCCACGCGCTGCGAGGTGCGCATCCGGCCCGAGGCGTTCACGCGCTCGAGCAGCTCCTGCGTGCCCGTCTCCTCGAACGGCATGCCGCCGGCGGCGATCTCCTCGAGACGCACGGCGTCCTTGTCGATGCCGATCACGTCGTACCCGTGGTCGGCGAACGACAGCGCCAGTGGGAGACCGATGCGGCCCAGCCCTACGACCGCGACACTTCTCATGGACGAAGCTTAGGCCCGCGACCCGCGTAGCCGCTGACGCACCAGCTGGCGAGCGAAGGCGAGTACGAAGCGCGGGTTGTAATAGAGGTAGCGCGGAAGCAGCCGGCGCGGCTCCTGGGCGATGCGGTAGATCCACTCGAGGCCGCGCGCCTGCATCCACGCGGGCGCCTGTGAGACGCGCCCGCCCAGGAAGTCGAAGGCCGCACCGACCGCGCACATCACCGGCACGTCGAGCTTCGGGCGCATTTGCGCGAGCCACTTCTCCTGCTTCGGCACGCCGATGCCCACCCACAGCACGTCGGGCCGGTCGCGGTTGATCTGCGCGACGAGATCGGCCTCCTCGGCCTCGGTGAGCGGCCTGAACGGGGGCGAGTAGCCGCCCACGATCTCGATCCCCGGGTGCCGGCGGCGGAGGTTGGTGGCGAGCTGCAGCAGCGAGCCCTGGTCGCGGCCGCCGTAGAGCCAGACCCGGTGGCGCTTCTTCGCCGAGCGCGCGCAGTAGCGGTCCATCAGCTCGGGCCCGTAGACGCGGCTCTTCAGCCGGGCGCCCAGGATGTTCGCCGCCCAGACGACCGGCATCCCGTCCGGCACGGTGAGCGAGGCGCTGGCGGTCGCCTCCATCATCTCGGGATCGAGGTAGCTGACCGTCGTGGCGTGGACCGCGACTGCGCAGAAGTAGCCGCGCTCGCGGCGGGCGATCATGCCGTCCATCACGTCCATCGTCCCCTCGTAGTCCGTGATGGCGATCGGCACGCCGATCACGTCGCACTTCGGGATGTCATCTGGCCGCGGGAGCGTGGCATCGCGGGATACCGGAGCGAGCGCGCTGGGCGCCTGACGGCGTGCCGGGACGGCTGTTGCGATTTCTGGTTGAGGACTCACTCGTCTGCTGGTTCGGCGAGGCATGCCGCGCACCTGCGGAGCCCCTGCCCGTAGCGGGCGAAGTGTAGGGGTCTGCCTGGCTGGAGTGCGCTCAGAAGCTGAGAACCATTGCGCGCAGCGGTAGTTGCGGCGAGCGATCGCGTATCGTCGCCGCGATGTCCGCGACGGGGACACTCACCGAGCGGCTGCGAGCCCGTCCGCCCACGGTGCACGCCGGCAAGGAGTACCTGGGCCTGGCCTGGCCGGCGATCGAGTGGCTGGAGCACAACGTGCGCGAGGACATGACCACGCTCGAGACCGGCTCGGGCGCCAGCACCGTCGTGTTCGCGGCCGCGGGCGCCACACACACCGCGGTGAGCCCGGACCCCGGCGAGCACGAGGCGATTCGCGCCTGGTGCGCCGCCGAGGGCATCTCTAGAGAGAAGGTCACGTTCATCCCGGCCTCCTCCCACACAGCTCTTCAGGAGAAATGGCAGCCCCAGCCGCTCGATCTCGTGCTGATCGACGGCGCCCACAGCTTCCCCTTCCCGGTGCTCGACTGGTTCTTCACCGCGCCGCACCTGAAGCCTGGCGCGCGCGTCCTCGTGGACGATGCCTACCAGCCCGCAGTGAATGTGCTGGCGCGTTACCTGCGCCGGTCCGATCACTGGGAGCTCGAGGAGGTGCTCGGTCACCGCACTCCCGCGTTCAGGCTGGTGGGCGACGAGGCGCTCGCGTTCGATTGGGATGACCACGCGCTCGGGCACGCGAGCTTCGACTACCTGCCCCCGGGCCGGCGCGCCGTCGCCCGGCTTCGCTACAGCGCCTTCGAGCGCGGACCGCTGAAGCCGCTCGTGCCGGCGCTCGGCAAGCTGCTCGGGAGAGGCGGGTGAGTCCGCGCCGCTCGCTGATCACCGGGATCGGCGGTCAGGACGGCTCCTACTTGGCCGAGCTCCTGCTCGACCGGGGACACGAGGTGTTCGGCGTGCTCCGCCGCCCGGCCGGGGAATACCCGAACCTCGAGTCCCTCAGGGGCCGGATCGGGCTGATCGAGGCGGACCTGCTCGACCAGGCCTCGATGGAGCGCGCGCTCCGCGAGAGCGGCGCCGAGGAGGTCTACAACCTCGCCTCGGTGTCATTCGTGCCGCGTTCCTGGGACGAGCCCGTACTCACCGCCGAGTTCGCCGCGGTGGGGGTCACGACGATGCTCGAGGCGGTCCGCGAGGTCGACCCGGGGATCAGCTTCTACCAGGCTTCCTCGAGCGAGATCTTCGGCGAGCCTGACAGCTCGCCTCAGAACGAGGACACGCCGCTTCGCCCGCTCACGCCCTACGGCGTGGCCAAGGCGTACGGCTTCTTCATCACCCGCAGCTACCGGCGCCGCTACGGCCTGCACGCGTCCTCGGGGATCCTCTACAACCACGAGTCGCCGCGGCGCCCGCTCGAGTTCCTGCCGCGCAAGGTGTCAAACGCGGTCGCACGCATCCGCGCGGGCCTCGAGCACGAGCTGGTGCTGGGGGACCTCGACGCCGGGCGCGACTGGGGCTACGCAGCCGACTACGTGCGCGCGATGGCGATGATCGTGGCGGCGCCCGAGCCGGCGGATTACGTGGTGGCGACGGGCGTCACGCACACCGTGCGCGAGCTCGTGCAGTGCGCGTTCGCGCACGCCGGGCTCGATTGGCAGGAGCACGTGCGCGTGGATCCCGCGCTGCAGCGAGGCAAGGCAGAGCTCCACAACCTCGTGGGCGACGCCTCGCGAGCCCGGGAGCGCCTCGGCTGGGAGCCGAGCGTGGACTTCGAGGGACTGGTGCGCCTGCTCGTGGATGCCGACGTTGCGGCGCTCGATGCGCAGCTCGCTCCCGAGGGCTGACATGCACGTGGCGATACCGATGCTCACCCTGGTCCCGGGGAAGATGGGCGGCTCCGAGACGCTGACGCGCGGACTGCTGCGCGGCCTCGCGGCGGCGCCGGGCGAGGGCGACCGCTACACGGTCGTGGCCGAGCCCGAGGGGGCCGCCTCGCTGCGGCCGCTCGTGCGCGAGCCCGTCGAGCTGCGCACGGTCGGCTTCCCGCGGCGCGGCGACTCCGCCGCCGCGCGGGTCGCCTCGGTGGTCCGCGCGCGCTACGCGGGAGGGCGGCTGAGGCGCGCTGTCAGCGAGGCGGCCGGCGGGCCGATCGACGTGGTGCACTACGCGCTCACTGTCTCCGTGCCCGAGCTCAAGCTGCCGCGGGTGGTCACCGTCTTCGACCTCCAGCACGAGCTCATGCCGGAGTTCTTCTCGGTCGCCGAGCGCGCGTACCGGCGCGTGTTCTATGCCGGCGCGATCGCGCGCGCCGACGCGATCGTGACGATCAGCGAGTTCAGCAAGCAGACGATCGTCGAGCGCCACCGTGTCGACCCCGAGCGGGTCGTGGTGGCCTACCAGGACGTGGATCGGGAGCTGTTCCGGCCCGGCCCGGTGTCCGGCGACGAGGCGCTGCTCGAGCCGCTGCGCCTGCCCGAGCGCTTCGTGTTCTACCC
>DASVXS010000045.1:0-8978 GCA_036392575.1 Thermoleophilaceae bacterium
CGTGACCGGAGTGGACGCGAACCCCGAGGCGCACGAGCACGCGTGCCTGAAGTACGCGCGCCCCGGCGTGAAGTTCGTGCGCGACCTCGTGGAGACCTACAGCGAGCCGTGCGACGCCGTCGTGTTCCTCCAGACGATCGAGCACGTGCAGGATCCGAAGGCCGTCCTCGACCGCTTCAAGGCGATGCTCCGTCCGGGCGGCACCGCGTACGTGTCGACGCCCAACCTGCTTACGCTCGCCCCACCGGGCGCCGAGAAGTCGGACAACCCGTGGCACGTGAAGGAGTACCGCGTCGAAGAGTTCCGCGCGCTGTGCGAGGGGAGCTTCGACCAGGTAGAGCTGCTCGGGCTCTTCCACGCGCGCAAGCTGCGCGTGCACGAGCTGGCGATCAAGCTCGGCTGGGACCGCGTCCACAAGGCGCTCGGGATCAGCAAGCCGTTCTATGACCGCTTCGTACCGGCCATCTCGGCGAGCGACTTCGAGCTCCGCTCCGGGCCGCTCGAGCGCGCGCTCGACTTCCTGGCGATCCTGCGATGAGCGGGCGCCCGCCCGGCGGCGGGCGTGGAGCGCTCGCGCTCGTGCTCCACGCCCACATGCCGTACGTGGAGGGATTCGGCAGCTGGCCGTTCGGCGAGGAGTGGCTGTTCGAGGCGGTCGCAAGCGTGTACCTGCCCCTACTCGAGCTGCTCGAGGACGCGCCTCCGCTGACACTCGGACTCACACCCGTGCTCTGCGACCAGCTCGAGGCGCTCAAGGGCGAGGCGGGCGACCGCTTCGTGACCTTCCTGCGCGAGATCCGCGCGCCGATCCACGAGGAAGACGCTGACGGACTCGAGCGCGGCGGCGAGCCCGGCCTCGCCCAGGAGGTGCGCCGCGCGGCGGGCGACTACCGGCTCGCCGACGAGGCGTTCGAGGCGCGCGGCCGCGATCTACTGGGCGCGTTTCGGGAGCTGTCCGAGCGCTCCGCGATCGAGCTCTGGACGAGCAACGCCACGCACGCCGTCATGCCGCTGCTCGCCACCGACCAGGGCAGGCGCCTGCAGACCACCGTTGGGCCGGCGTCGCACCGCCGGCGCTTCGGCGGCTGGAGCGGCGGCTTCTGGCTGCCGGAATGCGCGTATGTCCCCGGGCTCGAGCACGAGCTCGCGGAGGAGGGGGTACACGCCTTCTGCCTCGATCAGACGGAGCCTCTCGGGCTCGGGGCGCCCGAGCAGCTCGAGCCGGTGCTCACCGCGGCGGGGCCGATCGCGGTGCCGATCGACTGGCAGACGGTAGAGCTCGTCTGGGGTGACAGCGGCTACCCGGGCGACGCCCGCTACCGCGACTACCACGGCCGCACGATCCACGACCTGAAGCCGTGGAACAACGGCGGCGGGGGCTATGACCACGAGGCGGCACTGGTGCTGGCGCGCGAACACGCGGGCGACTTCGTTGCGCGGGTCTGCGGCCGCCTCGAGGCTTACCAGCGAGAGCGCGCCAGACCGGGCCTCGTGTGTTGCGCGCTCGACGCTGAGCTGCTCGGCCACTGGTGGTACGAGGGTCCGCAATTCCTCTCGGCCGTACTCGAGAAGGCGCAGGCGACGGGACTCGAGCTCGTCTCGCTTCCGCAGGGTCTAGAGCGTTTCGAGCCGATCGAGCGCGACCTTGCACCCGCAAGCTGGGGGAAGCCGAAGGACCTGAGCACCTGGGACTCGCCGCGCGTCGCGGGAATGGCTTTCGCGGCGCGTCACGCCGAGCTGCGCACGCTCGTCGCTGCGGCCGGCGCACAGGAGCGCGGCGGCTCCGCACTCGAGCGCGCGGCCCGCGAGCTGCTCGCCGTCCAGGCGAGCGACTGGGCCTTCCTCACCACCTGCGACATGGCCGCGGACTACCCGCAGCGGCGCGTCCGAGAGCACCTCGATCACCTCGACGCCGCGCTTGCCGCTCTGACACACTCCCGCCCCGTGCCAGAGCCGGAAGTGCGCAATCTGGCTCCCGATCTCGACCTCGGCGCGCTGCTCGCGCCGTGACCGGGAAGCCATGCGAGTCCTGATCCTGTCCTGGGAGTACCCGCCGCTCATCGAGGGCGGGCTCGCGCGTCACGTGCGCAAGCTCTCGGAGAACCTCGTGTCCCAGGACGTGGATGTGCACGTACTCACGCGCGGCATGGAGGAGTCGCCGGCGGAGGAGGACCTCGGCGGCGTCGTGGTGCACCGCGTCCGCGAGCCCGAGCGCCCGCGGGAGCTCGGCGAGTTCGTGACCTGGATCGAGCATATGAACGCCGACATGCTCGCCGCCGGCGTCGAGCTCGGCGACCGCTTCGAGTTCGACGTGGTGCACGGCCACGACTGGCTGGTGGCGGTGGCGGGCGACCACCTCGCGAAGCGCTTCCGCTGCCCCTTCGTCGTCACGATCCACGCGACCGAGTACGGCCGCCACCAGGGCTGGGTCGACAAGCACCCGCAGTCGCACATCCACGGCGTCGAGCACTGGATGTCGAATCGAGCAGAGCGCGTGATCGCCTGTTCGGCGTACATGCGCGAGCACGTGTCCGACATCTACGGGCTCGAGGAGGAGCGAATCACCGTGATCCCGAATGGGATCGACCCCGCGGACCTCGTGCCGGTCGACGACCTCGAGACGCTGCGGTCGCGCTTCGCACAGCCGGACGAGGAGCTGGTGCTGCTCGTCGGCCGGCTCGTGTACGAGAAGGGCTTCCAGTTCGCGCTCGAGGCGCTGCCGCGCCTGATCCAGCGGTTGCCCCAAGTGCGCTTCATCGTCGCCGGCTCAGGCACGCACGAGGGCGAGCTCCGCAAGCAGGCGACCGAGCTCGGACTCGACTCGCGCGGGACGTTCCTCGGCTGGATCGGCGACGACGTGCTGCACTCGCTCTACCGGATCGCCGACCTCACGGTGGTCCCCTCGATCTACGAGCCGTTCGGGCTGGTGGCGCTCGAGGCGATGGCGTCGGGCTGCCCGTGCCTCGTGGCCGACACCGGCGGGCTCCGCGAGGTGGTGCCGAACGAGAACGTGGGGCTCCGCTTCCACTCGCGCGACCCCGACTCGCTCGGCGAGATGGCCGAGCGGCTGCTCACCGACGAGGGGCTGCGCGATCGGCTCGTGGCCGAGGCCCAGGAGCACGTGCTGAGCTTCGACTGGGCCGACGTGGCGCGGCAGGTGGCAGGGCTCTACCGCGAGACCGTCAGGGAGCGCGTGGGCTAGCTCCGTCCTCGCGCCGCGAAGCCAGCCGCGCGGGGATGTAGAACACGAGCAGAGGGACGCTCGGCACGATCGCGATCGAGAAGCCGAGCAGGAATGTGAGCCGGTCGATGCTCGACTTGCCCTTCTCGCCGCTCTCGCGGGCGCTGTCGCCGAGCGCGCGGATCTGATCCGCCTGAGCCGACAGCTGGCCGCCCACGAGCGGGACCGCGCCCAGCAGGCTGAGCACCTGACCTGCCTGGCCCACGGCGTCGCCCGCCCGGATCGACGTGTCGGCGACCTGTTTCAGCCCGTGGACGGTGATCGCCGTCCAGATGCCCATCGCTACCCAGAAGACGACCCAAACCGCGACGAGCGTGTCGGCCAGCCGCGGCTTCTCGAGCATCTGCTCGAGCGGGTTCATCCGTTCCGCCGGCGGAGGCCTAGTACGCGGTCGCTCGCCTCGCCGATCCCGCCAATCGTGCTCCCAAGCCGCTGCCCGGCCCGACCCAGCGCGGACTGGTCGAGCGGCTCGATCGCCGATTCAGGGTCGTGTCCGAGCGCGGCCGCCGCGCGCCGCGCGCTCGACTCCACGCGCGTGAAGCGCTTGTCCCACACACCACAGAGCGCTGCGAGATCCGGCGGCCCGTTCGCGTCCGACAGCTCGTGGAGGTATCGAAGCAGCGTGGTCACGTGCTGCGCGTCGAGCGAGGCGAGTCGTGCCGCCTGGTTGCGCTCGAGCGCGCGGTCGCGGACGTTCCCGCGCAGGCCGGCGAGCACGCGGCCGGCGCTCTCCGCCGCCGGGCCGACGCTGAGCCCGTGCGCCCTCGCGGCCGGCGTGATCTCCGTCATGAGCTGGTCAGCGCTATCGGCGCCCGACCTGAACGCCTTCACGATGTCGCCGTCGGGCAGCCGCTCCGCCAGCGCACGCCAGTGCCGGGAGAGCTGAGTGGCCATCGCGATGAGCTCGCGAAGCGCGCGGTGCTGCGCGGGGTGGAGGTCCGAGGACGCGCTCACTCCCAGCGCAGCGTACGCGGTTCCTCGCGCATGCGGATCACCTTGGCCGGGACGCCGCCGACAACGGCGTTCGGCGGCACGTCGCGCGTGACAACCGAGTTGGTGCCGATCACGGCGTTGTCGCCGACCGTGACGCCGCGAAGGATGCAGGCGCCGTAGCCGATCCAGACGTTGTTGCCCACGCGTGTGTCGCGCTTGTAGATCCCCTGCAGCCGGATCGGGCGCTCCACCTCGACCATCCCGTGGTCGAAGTCGATCAGCATCACGCGGTCGGCGATCACGCACTCGCGTCCGATGGAGATGTGCTGGTAAGCGGACAGCGTGCACTCCTGGCCGAGAACGGTCTTGGCGCCGATCGAGACGACTCCCTCGTGGCAGCGGATCTTCGTGCCCGTGCCGAGCCAGGACCAGCGGCCGAGCTCCACGCGGGCGTTCTTGCCGATCTCGAGCGTGACCTTGGGGCCGATGAACGCGAGGCCGTCGAGCTTGAGCCGGCGCCCGTAGGCGGTGAGGTAGCGGCGGCGCAGCAGGCGCAGGACCAGCCGCGCGTACTTGAGGTTGAGCATCCCGTGCGAGCGCATGAAGCGCAGGAGCGTCGGGAGTCCGCCGTGGAGCGGGGGCGGGGCACCGCGGACGATCGGCTCGGGATCGAGCGCGCGCTCCTCGGCTGTCGCGGACGGATCCATCGCGAGCCGGATCATAGTTTCGGCCCTACAGCGCGCCGCTTGCCCAGCGAGGATCCGGCGCGGAGGGCGACTCCGCTCTTTCGCGACCTGCTAGGCCAGGAGCGGGAGAAACGTCCATCCGGTGCCTTTCTCCCGGTCGAGATGTACGAAGCTCCCGCATAGCGGGAGAAACGTCCCTTCCATTCCGGATGGCGCCTCGAGATGCACGAAATTTTCGCCTCGAGGGCACAACTCCTGACTTTTATGCCGCTATGCGGCAAGAAACTCAGGAGGTGGCGAGCAAGCCCAGGGTGGCTGGACCGGAGCTGGCCCTCGTTCAATCGCCGAAGTGGCGCTTCTCCCACGGCGACACGCGAAACGCTTTCCCAGGCCGTCCGCCCATCGCCAGCACAGTCGTGCCGTCCTCGATGCCGACGCCGGACCGCCGCAGCGACGGGTCGCGGACGTAGACGAATGTGCCCGCCGGAGCGTCGATCTCCTCTTCGCCCACCGTGAAGCGTGCGTGGCCGGAGGCGACGAAATAGAGCTCCTCGTGGCCGTCGGCGCCGCCCTCGGTCTCGGTGTGGTCTTCGATCACAGGGGCGCCGGCGGACGGGGCGCGCCACGCATTCACGCCGAACGACTTGACGTCGAACTGATGCCGCACGGGCAGCCACTGCGGCTCGTCGCCCTGGCAGCTGTCGTGCGGCTCGATCTCTGAGACGTGGACCCTGCCGACTGTCTGGGTGCTCATGTTGGCCTCCTTCTCCGTCACCGTCGCTATCGCTTTACCGGTTCCAGATCACCAGTAAACCAGAGACGCTGGTGACAGCGCAATGACGCGAGCCACACTCACCCAAGCCCCTCGCGGAAGCCCTCGCGCCAGCTCGGAAAGCGCAGGTCGAGCCCGAGCTCCGCGTGCGCCTTGGCGTTCGAAGCTCCCCGCGAAGCGGTCATCAGCTCGACTGTGTAGCGGCCCGCCACCACCCGCGCGAGCCACGCCGGCACGCGGCGCGGCTTCGGCGCGCCGACGGCCTCGGCGAACGCGGGGACCCAATCGCGGACCGGCGCCGGGTCGTCGTCGACGACGTTGTAGATACCGGATGACCCGCGATCGAGCGCCGCCACGGTGGCGCGCGCAGCGTCATCCACGTGGATGAAGGAGAAGACGCCCGTACCGGGACCGACGATCGCCAGGCGGCGCCTGCGCGCGAGGTCGGCGAACGAGCCGTCGCGGGCGTAAGCCGTGCCGGGCCCGTAGAAGTAGCCGTAGCGGAGCACGACGCCCTCCACCCGGTCGTCACGGGTCACGTTCCGCTCGAGCTCGGCGACGGCGGCGACCACCTCTCCCGACGGCGGCGGGGCCTCGAGGAACAGGTCGTCGTCCTCGCTCTTCAGCCCTTCGCCGGTGAGGCGGTAGACGAACGCGATGCTCTGCGCGACCACCCGGCGGGCGCCCGCTTCGGCGGCGGCGTCCATGAGGATGCGGCTGGCCTCGCGGCGCAGCCGGTTCGTGCCGGCGAACTGCTCGCTACGGGCTCTCGGGTTGATGCTGGTGGGCAGAGCGGTGAGCTCGTTGATCAGCACTTCGGGGCGCGCCGCGGCCACCGCGCGCTTCACGGCTTCGGCGTCGAACACGTCGCGGATCACCGGCTCGGCACCCATCGCACGGATGTCATCCGCGCGCGCCTCGCTGCGCGTGCCGCCGGTCACCTCGTGGCCCGCCTTCACGAGCATCGGCACGAGCGACCTGCCGATCACACCTGCGGCTCCCGCCACGAACACCCGCATCGGCGCAGCCTAATGCGTTGCACAACTTCAACCGGTACGTTTTCGTGCGCCCGGTACCGGGGTGGATCGCCGACGCGACGCTGGGTAGGCTGATGGTGGACTGCGGAACAGGGCGCCGGTGGATCTGCGGTCGCCGCCGTTGAGCAAATGGAGGGGCGATGGCAAGCAGCACCCAAGAGTCCTATGCGGAGTCCATAGGAGGAGTGCCGAACGCGGCGCCCGCAAGCGATCGCGCGTTCTGGCGGGCGGGTCTCGCTCCGTACGCACGGCCGCACCTTGGCAAGAGCCTGCTCGATCTCGTCACGTCGCTCTTGCCGTACCTCGCCCTTTCGGTGCTCATGTACGTGGCGCTCGATGTGTCATACCTGCTCGTGCTGGCGCTCGCGATCCCGGCCGGCGGCTTCCTGCTGCGCACCTACATCGTGTTCCACGACTGCGCCCACGGCTCATTCCTACCGTCAAAGCGCGCGAACGCCTGGCTTGGGACGGTCCTGGGGCTCGTCGTGTATTCGCCGTTCCTGAGCTGGCGCCACAGTCACGCGGTGCACCATGCGACAGCCGGCGATCTGGACCGGCGCGGCGTGGGAGATGTGCCCACGATGACCGTCGCGGAATATCGCTCGTCGCGCTGGCCGCGCCGACTCGGGTACCGCGTGTTCCGGAACCCCGCGGTGATGTTCGGCCTCGGCCCGATCTATGCCCTCGTCCTTCAACCGCGCCTGGTGTCCCGATCGGCGCGGCCACGCATCCGGCGCAGCGTGATGGCCACGAACGTGGTGCTCGCAGTGCTCGTGGCGGCCCTGTGCTGGTTGATTGGTTGGCGCGACTATCTGCTCGTACAGGCACCCACCGCATTGCTCGCCGGCTCGGCCGGCGTGTGGCTCTTCTACGTACAGCACCAGTTCGAAGACACGTACTGGCAGAGCGCCGGCGACTGGAGCTACGCAGACGCGGCGCTGCAGGGCAGCAGCTACCTGAAGCTGCCGAAGCTCCTCCAGTTCTTCACGGGGAACATCGGCCTGCACCACGTCCACCATCTGAGCGCTCGCATCCCGAACTACAACCTCCAGCGCGCGCACGACACCAATCCGATCTTCCACGAGGTGCCGACGCTGTCGCTGTGGGACGGCCTCCGCGCCGTGCGGCTCAAGCTGTGGGACGAGGACCGCCGGCGGCTCGTCACCTTCGCCGACGCGCGCGCTGACCGGCCAGCCGCCTAACCATGGCCACTCGGGACGACCTCGAGTTCACCTATTCGCTGATCGATCGCATATTCAGGCTCAGCCTGGGAGAGCTGGCGGACTTCAGCGGAGCGAAGTACGACGGCGACTTCTCGCTGTCGCTCGAGGAGGCGCAGCGTCGCAAGCACGAGTACGTTGCGGACCAGATCGGGATCGGCCCCGGCCGGAGGGTGCTCGACCTGGGCTGCGGCTGGGGTCCGTTGCTCGACTTCGTCCGGAGGCGGGGAGCCGATGGGGTCGGCGTCACCCTCTCGAGCGCACAGGCGGCAGCCTGTCGCCGTCATGGTCTCGACGTCCGCCTCCGTGATGCGCGTGAAGTCACACGTGAGGAGCTCGGCACGTTCGACGCCATCGCAAGTCTCGGCGCCTTCGAGCACTTCTGCTCGCCTGGGGACTATCGCGCCGGGCGGCAGGAGGAGGTCTACGGCGACCTATTCTCCAGAATCGCCAGCCTGCTGCCCGACAGTGGCCGGCTCTACCTCCAGACGATGGTGTTCGGCCGGAACATGATCCCGCCGGACGAGGTCGACATCGACGCACCGCGGGACTCCGACGCCTGGTATCTCGCGCTGATGGAGCGGCAGTTTCCGGGCTCCTTCCTGCCCTTCGGCCAGGAGCAGATCGTGCGCACCGCGACGCCGCACTTTCGCCTGGTCTCGAGCACAAGTGGCCGGCTCGACTACATCGAGACGATCAGGCAGTGGCGGAAGCGCTTCGCCGCTCCCAGCGCGAGAAAGAGGCTGCTCAAGCTCCAGTTGGTCCCACGCTGGCTCACGAGCCGGGACTTTCGACTTGCGTTCACCTCTGGGGTTAGCGCGAACGGTGTCTGCTTCGAGCGCGAGCTGCTCGATCACTACCGGCTCGTGTTCGAGAAAGCCGTTTGAGCGATCGGGCAAGTTGTTGACCAGGGCGCTGGGGAGGCGTCATTGTCTTCGGATGGCCACCACTAGAGCCGACCTCCCGAACAGCGCGAACGCCGAGGCGATCGAGGCCTGGGACGGACCGCTCTACGACCGCTTCGTCCGCTTCCGCCATCTCGTCACCACCGGACTCGCGCCCCACAGCGAGGAGGCGCTCCGCCTGCTG
>DASVXS010000046.1:0-15275 GCA_036392575.1 Thermoleophilaceae bacterium
GCGCGAGACACAGGATCATCACCGGCGCGCGCGCCCACTGGGCCAGGTGCTCGATCAAGTCGAGCATGCCCTGGTCCGCCCAGTGGATGTCCTCGAAGGCCAGGACCAGCGGCGTCTCGCGGGCCATGCCCTCGATCGACGAGCGGATCGCGGCGAAGAACGTCTCGCGGATGCGCTGCGGGTCCTGGCTCTCGCCAGAGGCGAGCTCGACGGGAGCCTCGATGCCGAGCAGGCGACCGATCAGCGCGGCGCGGCGCTCGCCGGCCTCCTCGCCCTCGCCCCAGAGCTCGAGCAGGCGCGTGGACAGCTTCTGCCAGGCAATGTCGGAGGGATCGCCGTCGACGATGCCGCACTCCGCACGCAGCACCTCGCCGAGCGGCCAGTAGACGATGCTCGACCCGTAGGGCAGGCAGCGTCCCTGGCGGAACACGTGCGGGCCCTCGGCGCCCAGCGACTTCTCGAACTCGCGAAGCAGGCGGGACTTGCCAACGCCCGCCTGGCCGACGAGCGTGATGAGGTGCGGCCGCCGCTCACGCCGCACTCGCCCGTACAGCGACTTCAAGAGGTCGAGCTCATCGTCGCGGCCGACGAGCGGCGCCTCGCTCCGTGCCAGCTCCCTGCGCACCGGGTGCGCGGCGAGCAGCCCGACGACCTCGAACGCCTGCACCGGCTCGGCCTTGCCCTTCAGCTCGAGCGGCTCGAGCTGGCGGTACTCGACGGCGTGTGAGGTGACGTCCCGCGTGCGCGGACCCACCGTGACCGTGCCGGGACGGCCGGCAGCCTGTAGTCGCGAAGCCACGTTGACCGTGTCGCCGATCACCGTGTAGGCCTCGCCGACCGCGCCTGCGAGCACCTCGCCGGTGTTCACGCCCACACGCAGCTCGAAGCTGACCCCGTGCGAGAGCTCGAGCTCGGAGTTGATCTCGCGCATCGCGTCCTGCATGGCGAGCGCGGCACGAATGGCGCGCTCAGCATCGTCCTCGTGCGAGACCGGAGCACCGAAGACGGCCATCACGTTGTCGCCGATGTACTTGTCAACGGTGCCGCCGTAACGCTCGACCTCGTTGCCGAAGCGGCGCAGGCACTGGTCCACGAGCGCCTTCACGGTCTCTGGGTCGTACTGCTCCGCAACGGCCGTGTAGCCCGACAGGTCGGCGAACACGACCGTGACTTGGCGCCGCTCCTCGGGCAGCGGCGCGGGGGCGGGCGGCGCGGGCACGGGCGACGGTTGCGCCACCGAGCCGTCGAGCGCGGTTCCGCACGCCATGCAGAAGCGGGCCCCCGGCGGCGCGGGCGTGCCGCAGGAGGGGCAAGCGCGTTCGAGCGCCGTGCCGCAGGACATGCAAAAGCGAGCCTCGGCGGGGTTCTCGAACCCGCACGTTGCGCACGCCTGCAGCGCCATGTGGCCACGATAGCCCGCTGTGCGGCCCTTGATAAGGGGGCTGGCCACACCCCAAAGTACGCTGCGCTGCGAATAATGACGCGCGCGTCATGGAACTTCGTCAGCTAGAGCACTTCGTCGCGGTCGCCGAAGAGCGGCAATTCACGCGCGCCGCGCGCCGCGTTCACATCGTGCAATCCGGGCTGTCGGCCTCGATCCGCTCCCTGGAGCAGGAGCTCGGCGCCCGCCTCTTCGAACGGCGCGCGCGACACGTCGAGCTCAGCGACGCGGGACAGGCCCTGCTCGCGGAGGCGCGGACGGTGCTGTCCGCGGCCGAACGAGGGCGTGACGCGGTGGCGGCGGTCCAGGGCCTGATGCGCGGCCGCGTGAACATCGGCTTCATGCAGGGCCGGACGGCGCCCGAGCTGCCGCGAGTGCTCGGCGAGTTCCACGACCGGCACCCGGACGTCGATATTCGCTTGTTCCAGGACGGGTCCGGAGCGCTCGCGGATGCCGTGCGCAGCGGGCGGCTGGACTTCGCGTACGTCTCGGTGCCGCGGTCGGATCTCGACGATTGCACGTGCGCCCGCTCGGCGAGCTGCGCATGGTGCTCGCCGTTTCGGCCCAGCACCGCCTGGCAAACCGGAAGGCCGTCACGTTGCAAGCGCTGCGAGAAGAGACGTTCGTGGACGTCTCCCGCGACTGGGGCACCCGCCTCATCACCGATCGCGCCCTCGCGGCTGCCGCGATCGAGCGCCGTGTGGCCTTCGAGCTCAACGATCTGTTCACGGCGATGGATCTGATCTCCGCGGGCCTGGCGGTCGCCGTCATGCCGGAGCTCGAGATGACTCGGAACGACGGTCTGAAGCTCATCCCGATCACCGGCTCGCGCATGGTCTGGGAGATCTCGATGGTGAGCCGCGAGGGCGACCTGAGCCCTGCGGCCGAAGAGCTGATCCGTCACCTGCTCGAGGCGAGAGGCGGTCCGCTTCCTATCTCCACGAGAGATTGAACCGATCGCTCGTTTTCGTTGGACGGAGCTCTCGCCCGTGCCGAAACTCCGGCACGTGAACTCCCCCATTTGGAAAGTAGGTTCCCCCAATGCGGGCTCGTGGTGAGGGTGAGCCTGCCGCGAACCGCACGTCGCTTCTCTCGCGCCGCGAGCGCGAGGTGCTCGAGCAGGTCGCACTAGGCAACTCCACCACCGCGATCGCGGAGGAGCTCGTGCTCAGCCCGCACACCGTGCGGGCGCACCTCAAGAACATCCACCGCAAGCTCGAGACCACGAGCCGCGCGCACGCGGTTGCTCTGCTGATGGAGGAACGCGGCGAGGACGTGCCCACCGCGGCCGGGCAGGATGCGCGGCGAATAGTCGTGAAGGCGCTCGCCCGCGCCCTCGACGCGCGCGACCCATATACCTCGAGCCACAGCGAGGACGTGACCCTCCTGGCGCGGCTGGTGGCGCAGGAGCTCGGGATGAGCGGGACCGATGTGCGCGATGTGGAGGACGTCGCCGCGCTCCACGACATCGGCAAGCTCGGTGTGCCCGAGTCGATCCTGTGGAAGCCGGGACCGCTCGACCCGGTCGAGGAGACGGTGATGCGCCGGCATGCCGAGATCGGCGCCGCAATCGTCGCGCACGTCGAGCCAATAGCGCACCTCGCGATCGCGGTCCGCGCGGAGCACGAGCGCTGGGACGGCAACGGCTACCCCGACGGCATCGCGGGTGGAGAGATACCGATCGCGAGCCGCATCGTGCTCGCGTGCGACAGCTACGACGCGATGGTGACCGACCGGGCGTACCGCGGGCGATGAACCCGCTGCGCGCTCGTGAGGAGCTCCGCCGCAACAGCGGCTCACAGTTCGACCCGCAGGTGGTGGACGCCCTGCTGGGCGTGCTGCAGGGCCGCGGTTGACGCCGTCTCGCCAAGTTCGCGGACGAGGCGCGCCCGATCACAGGCGATAGCGCCACGTGCCTCAAACGACGCACCTTGCCCCACAAGGGCACATTCGTTTGATCCGCTTCGACGACCGGGCTTACGTTCGAAACATCCGCCACGGAAGGTCCCAGGGATAGCCACGGTGCGACATCAGCTTCATCGTTGGGCAATCACGGCCGCTGTCGCCTGCGTTTGCGCCCTCGCGGCGCCCGGAACGGCGGGTGCGGCTGAGCCAACGGTCACGCTTGGCGCGGCCGGGAACATCGCGTGCGGCCCACTACAGGCTCCGAGCACGAGTGAGTGCCAACAGGACGCGACGGCCTCGCTCATGACATCGCTGGATCCCGACGCTGTAGCAACGCTCGGAGATCAGCAGTACGACAGCGCGACGGCGTCCGAGTACTCGCAGTTCTACGCGAACAGCTGGGGGACGATGACGGTACCCGTCCACCCGGTGCCCGGCAACCACGAATACATGGACCCGGCCGGCAATGCCGCAGGCTACTTCGGCTACTTCGGCCCCGCGGCGGGCAACCCGAGCAGGGGTTACTACTCATACGACCTTGGCTCGTGGCACATCATTGCTCTCAACTCGGCCTGCAACGTGACCCACAACTGCGCACCCGGTTCGGCCCAGGAGCGGTGGCTACGCGCGGACCTCGCGGCACACCCCCGCGTATGCACCCTCGCGTACTGGCACCACCCGCTCTTCACCACAGGGGAGACCCGGGGCGATCCGAACAACGCCGCGACTCGCTCGTTCTGGCACGCCCTCTATAGGCACGGCGCGGACATCGTGCTCAACGCCCATGACCACAGCTACCAGCGCTTCGCGCCACAGACGCCAAACGGCGCTTCAGACCCGGCGCAGGGGATCCGCGAGTTCATCGTCGGGACTGGCGGCAGAAGCCTCTTTACGGGAACGGTGCCGGCCGCGAACCTTCAAGTCAGGGACATCAGCAACTTCGGTGTCCTTCTGCTGACGCTCGACTCGGGCCATTACTCATGGCGGTTCTACCCGACCCAGAGCGGCGGCTTTACCGACTCGGGGTCCGGGAGGTGCCACGAGACGACACCCGTGCTTCGGCTGCGCGCGCACTGGCTGAGAATCGCCGTGAAGACCGGAATGGGAGCCGCCCGAGCCAAGTGTGACAGCGCCGCGGGTGATAGGTGCGTTGTGCGGGTCACGCTGTTCGTACGCGGGAGGAAGGTCGGCACAGGCCGCGCCACGATTCCGGCGGGCAAGCTCGGGATGCTCCGCGTGAGGTTGAACCGCAACGGCCGGCTGATGCTCAGCCGCAGCAGAACGCACAAGCTGCGCGTGAGAGCGGTCGGTGCCCCGAAGAACCACGCCGGGGTGGCAGGACCGATCGACAGGACGCTGATGCTGAAGGGTATGGCGCGGCGGCGGCGCTGAGCGCGCGTAGTGAGCCGTGGCTCATGACCACAACGACCGTATCGCCGTGCGAAGCCTTCCCCACGCGTGGTCCTCGTCAGGGCCATCTTCGGCCGATAGCGCGATCGGAGGACCACGTGCGTATACGGGTCGGTGAACTGGTCCGACGTCATTACTTCTTCCGCGCCCCGGCGCAACCGGATGGAGCCTGCCGGGATCGAACCGGCGACCTCCTGCTTGCAAAGCAGGCGCTCTCCCAACTGAGCTAAGGCCCCTCGCGGCTATGGTAGGCGAAGGGCCCGCCCGGGTAACGCAGAAAGGGGCAGGAGGTGCTGCATCGGGCGGTCCCAGGATGGAGCCACTGATGAGATGCGTCCGTGAGGGAAGGAGCATCGAATGACCACGGAATCGGCGGGAACGACGGAGGAGCTTCACGGAAACGGGCATGGGCCGCCCGACAAGTCGCCCCGCCAGGCCAACCTCGCAGTACGCGCGCAGCGCGCTGAGATCTCGAACCTCGAGATCGTCAATCACTGGTTCTCGCTCGCGGCCGATCGGCTCGGTTTGCGCGAGGACATCGCGGCGGTGCTGCGCTCGTCCTACCGCGAGGTGCAGGTGCAGATTCCGGTGAAGCTCGGCGACGGGAAGATCCATGTTTTCTCCGGCTACCGCGTACAGCACAACGGCGCGCGCGGGCCCTACAAAGGCGGCGTCCGCTTCCACCCCGAGGTGGACCTCGATGAGGTGCGCGCGCTCGCCGCGCTGATGACGTGGAAGACCGCGGTGACCGGCATCCCGTACGGCGGCGCCAAAGGCGGCGTGAACGTACCGGCCTCCGATCTGAGCCAGAGTGAGCTCGAGCGCATCTCGCGCTCGTTCATCGACAAGGTGGACAAGATGCTCGGCCCGACGCGCGACATCCCCGCCCCTGACGTGAACACGAACGCTCAGACGATGGCGTGGATGATGGATGAGTACGGCAAGCTGCACGGGCATACGCCGGCATGCGTGACCGGCAAGCCGATCTCGCTCGAGGGTTCATACGGGCGCGAGGCGGCGACGGGGCGTGGCTTGATCTATCTGCTGCGCGAGGCCGCTCCGCGGCTCGACCTCACGCCGTCCGGGACGCGCATCGTGGTGCAGGGCTTCGGCAATGTCGGCTCGTGGGCGGCGCGGATCGCGCAGCAGCTCGGCTGCCGCATCGTGGGCGTTTCTGACGCGAACGGTGCGATCGCGAGTGAGGCCGGGATCGACGTCGAGGCGCTCCACCAGCACATCCAGCTCGGCGGGCTGATCACCGACTTCGATGGCGTCGAAGCGATCACGCCGGACGAGCTGCTCGCGCTCGAGTGCGAGGTGTTCATCCCCGCGGCGCTCGGCGGCATGATCCACAAGGAGAACGCGGACCTGCTCAACTGCCGCATGGTCATCGAGGGCGCAAACAGCCCAACGACGCCGGCGGCCGACGAGATCCTCAGCGACAAGGGCATCTACGTGGTGCCCGACGTGCTCGCCAACGCTGGCGGCGTGATCGTCTCGTACTTTGAGTGGGTGCAGAACCTGCAGCACTTCCGCTGGGACGAGCGCGAGGTGAACGACCGGCTCGGCACGATCATCCGCAAGGCGTTCCGCGAGGTGGCCGCGAAGGCGCGCAAGGAGAACGACACGCTCCGCGTGGCCGCGTACGAGCTCGGGATCGAGCGCGTCGTGGAGGCCGCGACTACGCGCGGCTACATCTCGTAGCGGCGCCTGTGTCAACGCTTATCGGCGCAGGCGTCGGCTCGCGGTTCATGTCGCCTTGACCGCTTCGAAGTAGGCGAAGAGCCCCGAGGTGTCCGTAGTCGTCTCTTGGAACCCGGCGTCGTCGAGCCAGCGCTGGAGGTCATCGACCGTTCCCCCGGGACCAAAGCCGCCGCGGCCGGGGTGCACGAGCAGTCGGTGGCGCGCAGTCTGGCCGCGCGTGATCATGCCTCCCACGACGCGGGCGCCGGGACGCAGGCAGCGCGCCATCTCCGCGACCGCGCACGAGGGGTCCGGGAAGCAGTGAAGGCCCCAGTAGGAGAGGAACAGGTCTACGCTGCTGTCCTCGGCCGGAATCGCCTGCGCGTCTCCCTGCACGAACTCGATCTGCCCTAGTCCGAGTCTGGCGGCGCGGTGGCGCGCCCGCTCGAGCATGCGGGACGAGAGGTCGAGCGCGATGTAACGAACATGCTGGGAGGGGCGAAGGCCGCGGAACGCGACACCGGCGCCGCACGGAGCATCGACGATCAAGCCGCCATCGGGCACCGCTCCAATCGCGCGCATGCTCGCGTAGAAGGGGCGGCTGTCGGAACCCCACACAAGCGCGGCGATCAGGCGTGAGAGCCGCTCGCGCTCGATGTAGAGGCCGTAGACCGCGCCGAAGGCGCCGTCGAAGAGCGCCCGGTTCCGCTCACGCGCGTTATCGCCGGTGGCCGGGTTCGGCACACCGCGAAGTATCTCCCGGCGCGCGAGAAGCAACCCATGGCGAGCGGGGACCGCATGCCCCGCAGTCCCCGCCCGCCCACAGGTCGGCGGCATCGTGCCGCTTCCAACGACGGAACCCTCCATGCCGTCGTGCCCCTTTTATCGTCCGCGCGCGCGCACCCACGCAGGGCTTCTCGCGCAAAACCGATCAAACGTCCAGGCGCCCTCCAGGGGCGAGGTGATCAGTCGAAGTCGAAGTCGCGCGGCGGCTTCTGCTCGAACCAGAGGCGGTCGTGCTCCGGCGCGTCCTGGAGGAACTCCGGCGTCTCCTCGAGCACGTCCTCGTCCTCGCCTTCCGCTTCGGTGTCGTCCGCGACGTCCTCCGGGCGGTCGTGCGGGAGAAGCTCTTCGAGCTTGTCGCCCTGGTCCTTGAGCGGATGGTCCTCGGGCTCGGCCGGGGGGTAGTCGGGCAGCGGCGGAAGGCTGCTCGCCGGCTCCTCGGCCTGCTCCTGCACCGGCGGCGTTGGCGGCGGTGGCGGAGGCGGCTCCGCCGGCGCCGCGATTTCGGCCTCGCCGGCGGGCTCCTCCTCGTAGATCACGGTGTCCTCTTCCTCGGGAAGCGGCGGGCGCTCCTCCGTCGCCGGGGGCTCCTCTGCCGCAAGCGGCTCCTCCGCCTCCAGCGGCTCCTCTGGGCCCACGGCCGCGTCCTCGTAGGCGAGCTCGTCGTCGTCGTAGGCGAGCTCCTCCTCGGCCTCCAGCTCCTCGTGCGGAGGCGGCGCGATCGGCTCCGCGCCGGCGAACTCGCGTCGCGCGGGCCCGAGCGCCTCGTTCTCCTGCTGCTGGATCTCCTCGTCGCTCGCGCCGTGGCGGCGCTTCAGCTCGAGGTGTTCGCGAATCGCGTCGTCGAGTAGCCCCATGTCGCCACAGGCTACCGAGCCGCGGCCGCAGACTCCGCGCGCTCCACTCGGTTCTTGCCGCCGCGTTTCGCGCGGTAGAGCGCCTGGTCCGCCGCCGCGATCAGCCGGTCCTTGGTCGTCGCGGTTCCGGGCAGCGACGCCACACCGAAGCTCGCCGTCACCCGCAGCACGCCGTCATGGTCCACGCGCCGGATTTCGAGCCGCTCGATCGCCGCGCGCATACGCTCGGCGGCGAGCTCCGCGCCCAATACGTCTGTCTGTGGCAGCACCACGGCGAGCTCTTCGCCGCCGTAACGCGCAGGCTCGTCGATGTCGCGCGAGAGCTCGCGTAGCACTCGTCCCACCTCGATCAGCACCAGGTCGCCCTGCTGGTGGCCGTAGGTGTCGTTCACCTGTTTGAAGTCGTCGATGTCGATCATCACGAGGCTCACTTCGCTCTGGAAGCGCCGAGTGCGCTCCACCTCGTAGTCGAGGGTCACGTGGAAGTGGCGCACGTTGAAGAGGCCCGTGAGCTCATCCGTGACCGCCTGGCGCTGCACCGTCTCGTGGAGGTTCGCGTTCTCGAGCGACACGGCGGCCTGGCTCGCGAGGTAACCGAACAGGTCGCGCTCGGTCTCGGTGAAGTCCCGGCCGCGGCGCGCGATGGCGATCACCCCGACCTGATCGAAGTCGTTGGCAGATCCGAGGCGCGCGCGCAACGGCATCGCGAGCGCGTGGACGCCCGACACCTCCGCCCCCGTGGGCCCGTGCTGCTCCGGAGGCTCGTCGGCGGCCGGCTCGAGCCGCGCGAGCAGCTCGGACACGTTGTCGGCCTCGATGGCGAACGCTCGCCGCTCGGCGCCCTCGAGCGCGTCGAGCAGATCCTTCTCGCTGTGGCCCACGTGCAGCGCGTTCATCCTGCGCGCGTCGAGCGGCAGCGCGCGGCCACTGTCCGCCTCGCAGGCCTCGACCGCGGTCCGCACCGCGAGCTCGACCAGGCCTTCACGGTCGAGACCGGTCGCGAACGCCTCGCCCACCCGGCGCATAGTGTCCTCGAGCTCGCGCCTCTTGCTCGAGACCTCCTCGATCATGCGCGCGAGGTCCTCCGACATCTTGTTGAACTCGCTGCCGAGCGCCGCGAATTCGTCGTGGCCGTGCGTCTCGATGGGCTGCTCGAAGTCGCCGCCCGCGATGCGCCGCGCGGCCTTGAGGAAGCGGCCAATCTCGCCCTGTAGCGAGCGCGCGATCCAGATCGCGAGGGCGAGCGCGGCGAGGAACACCGCGAGCAGGACGCCGCCGACGATGATGCGCCGCCGATCGATCGAGCTCGCCAGCGTGTCGGCCTGATCGAAGACGCCCACGTGGAGCGGCGGCCCAACCGGTTCCCGGATCGTCTCGAAACGACCGCGATAGCTGTTGCCGCCCACGTCGATGTCGCCAGAGCGCGGCTCCGCGGACTTGGTCTCGGTGAGCGTGGAGGCCGCGCGCCGGGCGCCCACGAACACCCGCGCGTCGAGGCCGGTGAGCCCTGCGACGTCCTCCGCGTACCGCCGCGCACTCGTGGTCGAGACGGCGAGCGTCCCGAGCCGCTCGCCGTCAGCCGTCGTCGGCGCGGCGGTCGAGGGCGCCACCGCGTCCTGCGTGCCCTCCTGCACGACGGAACGCCCGCTCGGGTCGTATAGAACCAGCGACTCGATCGCGGGATGCCGGCGCAGCTCCTCCTGGAAGGTCCGGCGGATGGTCGTCCGGTCGCCGCTCGCGAGCGCGCTGCGAGTGGTCTTGCTCGCGACGAGCGCCCGCAACTCCGACTGCGCCGCGCCGCGGTCTCGCTCGTACACCGAAAACGCGACCCTCAGGCCCCCGGCGATGCGCGCGTCCGCCTTGCCGGTCTCGGCGTCCGAGGTGATCGAGAACAGCACGAAAGCGAGCGCGATCATCGGTACGACGACGATCGCCGTGAAGAAGACGAGTAGCCGGCTCCTAAAGCTCATCCTTGGCGCGCGCCCCTTGACGTGGGGTACCCATCCTGAACGGTTCGTCAATCTCGTGCATTTGTCCGTTCGAGCGTCACGTCTGCCGCTACCATGGTGCCCCGGTCGCGCTTCGCGCGCGTCACACGGGGCTATAGCTCAGTTGGGAGAGCGCCTGGATCGCACCCAGGAGGTCGGGGGTTCGAGTCCCCCTAGCTCCATCTCACGAATCCATGTAACCATGCCGTTTCGCGCCTCTCGGGCTCAGTCCTGATGTGTCCGCGGGCGATGGTCGTTGGCCGGTCTTTGGCCCGATCTCCGTGCTACGCGTCGTGCCCCACTAGCTGGAAAGCCCCATTTCAAGCCATTTCGGCCGGAAGGAGCGGCTCAGGCCGGGGGACTAATAGAACTCCATCTAGGAGCGCTCGGGTTCGAGTTCGCGGGTCGCGCGCCTGCCGCGGCGCGCGCTCCGTTCCCGGCCGCGGGAGACGTGCACGAGCGGGTTCACGCCTCCTGATTGTCGTCGAAGACAGGGCGTCTGCGGCGCCGCCATTCCTTTGCGCTTCTGGACCCATTGCAGGCGTTGGGCGGCAGGGGGCGTTGTCAGTCGAGCGCGATGACGATCTTGCCGTTGGCGCGGCCCTGCTCGGCGTACGCCAGCGCCTCGAGGGTCCGGTCGAACGGAAACGTCTTGTCGATGACCGGGCGGAGCTGGCCGGCGTCGTAGAGGGCGGCCAGTTCGCGCAGCTGGGCGCCGTTGGCCTGCATGAACAGGAACGAGTAGCTCACGCCGAGCTTGCGGGCCTGCTTGCGGACCTTGCGGCTCAGCAGCCCCATCGCGACGCCGATGAGCTTCGGCGCCCCGAGCTGTTTCGCGAACCCGGGGTCCGGCGGGCCGGCGACGCCGATCGCCTGTCCGCCGGGCTTGAGGACCGTGAGCGACTTCTCGAGGTTCTTGCCGCCTAGCGTGTCCAGCACGACGTCGTAGCCCGAGAGGACTTCGGCGAAGTGCTCCTTCCTGTAGTCCACGACTTCGTCGGCGCCGAGGCTGCGCACAAGCTCCGCGTTGTCTGCGCTCGCGGTCGTCGCCACCGTGGCGCCGAGGTGCTTGGCGAGCTGGATGACGGTCGACCCGAGGCCGCCGGAGCCGGCGTGGACGAGGACCTTCTGGCCGGGCTTTACGTGGGCGCGGTCGACGAGCGCCTGCCAGGCGGCCAGCGCCACCAGCGGCACCGCCGCCGCCTCGTGGAGGGTGAGCGAGGCTGGCTTGGGGGCGAGGTCGTGCTGGTCGATCGCGATGTACTCCGCGAACGTTCCGATCCGCAGGTCGCGGGGACGGGCGTAGACCTCGTCGCCCACCTGGAGGTCGCGTACGGCGGAGCCGACGCTGGTCACCACGCCGGCGACGTCGTGGCCGAGCACGAACGGGGTCCGGTACTTCAGGAGCCGCTTGAACTCGCCGTTGCGGACCATCTTGTCCAGCGGGTTGACGCTGGCCGCACTGACCTTGACCAGCACGTCAGCGTCGCCGACCTCTGGCATTGGTAGGTCGGCGGCGGACAGTCCGTCCGTGCCGTAGTGCTCGACGACGAACGCCTTCATAGGAACTCGAGCGTCCGCGTGACGAAGTCCTCGTGGAACTGGAACACGCCGCCGTGCCCGGCGTCGGGATAGATCACGAGTTCGCTGTTCGGGAGTCGGCGGGCGAGCTCGACGGTGTTCTTGGTGGGCACCATCCTGTCGCTCTCGCCGTTCATGACGAGCACCGGATGGTGGATGCTCGCGAGGTCGGCGGGCTGCTGCTGGCCCCATCGGTGGATGGCCTTGAGCTGGGCGCGGAATGAGCGCACGGAGATGGCCTTGTCGCGGTCGCTCGTACGTTCCTCCAGCCGTGCCAGAAACTCCTTGCCGGCGCGGCGCCCGTTCGGGGTTCTGGTGAAGAAGAGAAACTGCTTGGCGTCCTGGCGGGTGAGCACTCCTCGCGCGACGTCGACGTAGGTAATGCGCGTCACGTTCTCGATTCCTTCGCCGCCCGCGGGGCCGGTTCCGGCGATGATCATCTTGCGGACCAGCTGCGGCTCCTCCCGCGCGATCACCTGGGCGATCATGCCGCCCATCGAGAAACCGAACAGATCGACCTGTTCGAAGCCGAGCGCGCGGATAAAGGCGACGGCGTCCGTGGCCATCTCCTCGATGGTCGTCGGCGTGGTCCCGCTGGAGGCACCGACACCCCGGTTGTCGAAGGTGATGACCCGGTGCTTGGCGGCGATGCCGTCCACGACTCGGGGGTCCCAGTTGTCCAGGACCGCGGCCAGGTGGGTGAGGAAGACCACCGGCACCCCGGTGCTCGGGCCGAGCTGACGGTAGGCGAACTCGACGCCGCCGGCGTTGATGGTGTGCGTCGGCGCGGTCTTCCACGTCGTGCTCAGAGCCGCATGGGTGGGGGCGTGGACAGTTGTCATGGCGTTTGCTCCTTGCTGCATCGGCTTTGCATTACGGTCGTAATACTATAGTACGATCATAATGCAATAGCGAGACGCGAAGACGTCTCACGACAGGATCAAGAGCAGTTCGGCGAGAGAGGTCGCATGCGCTACAGCCAGGACCACAAGCAGGCCACGAGACAACGAATCCTCGAAGCGGCCGGGCGGCGCTTCAAGCAAGACGGCATCGACGGCGCGGGCGTGGCCACCGTGATGTCCGACGCCGGCCTGACCAACGGCGCCTTCTACGCCCACTTCACGTCCAAGGAAGACCTCGTCGCGAACGTGCTCGCCGACCAGCTGCGCGCCCAACGCCAAAGCTTCGACGCGCACCCCTCGAATCGGGCCGGACTCGAAGCGTTCATCCGCGCCTACCTCTCCCCGCAACACCGCGACGAGTACGCCGACGGCTGCCCATCGGCCGCGCTGCTCGACGAGATCGCTCGCCGCCCCGTCGCCACCAAACAGGTCTTCACCGACGAACTGATGGGCGTCATCGACGACATCGCCGCGCGCCTCGACCCGACAGACCCCGAGGCGGCTAAAACCGACGCGCTCACGATCTTCGGACTAATGCTCGGCACCCTGCAGCTCGCCAGGGCGCTGACAGACCACGACCTCTCCGATCAACTCCTCGCCCGCGGAGTGGAGACGGCCTTGAAGTTGCTGAACGACCGGGCATGACCACGTCGCCACACACTCCCCGCCCCCGGCAACGACGACAACCAGGGCTGGGCTGTCGCGTCGCCGACTCGCACGGCTGACGGGACTGAGCACGCTCCCGTCGGCACGGACCGGATTGAGATCCCGGTGGAGCTCGCGGGCTCGGTGCTCAGCGTGGTACGCCGCACGCCTCTCACGACTACCGCCTCGATTCGAGCCCCTGAAGCCACCGCTCCCCCTGTCTCTTACACCGGGCACTCCGGCTTCCGCGGGGTCCCACCCCCAAGTGCGTTGCCGCTCCCGCCCGCATGCGTGCATCTCCGCTTCGGCGCTGCAGACGCCCGCAAGAGACGGTTGGCCGTAGCTCGATCAGACGGGAGATCGGGCCAAAGACCCGCTTCTTTGGCCCGATCCCAGCCGAAATGGGCGGAAACCAGCGGAAAATGCGGGCCACAGACCTGGCGTCGGTCGCCCCGAAACCCCTGTAAACAAGCCAAATTCAGGGCTGGGGGTCGCCTGGATCGCACTCAGGAGGTCGCCGGTTCGAGTCCGGCTAGCTCCACTCCGAGAACCCCAGCAAGCGCTGGGGTTCTCGCTTTTCGTGGGCGAGTTGCGGGCGTCGAATTTCATCATGCGAACGTTGAAATGGCGCGAAACGTGATGAACGGGCGCGAGCCTGGGCCGTGGGCGGCTACGGCTACGAGGCCATGGCGTCCGTCCTCGCTGCCATCGATCGCGCCGGCGATCCCCTCTCGCGCTCCTCCGTCGTCGACGCCTACTTCGACGGCACGGAGCGCGACTCGGTCCTCGGCACCTACTTGATCACCGCCGAGCGGGAGACGACGCTCGATGCGCCCTTGGCCGCCTACTACGTGGAAGCAGAGGCGCTCGTTCCGGAGCGATAGCTGCTAATCTACAACCAAATGGTTGTAGAAACGAGAAGCAAGACCGACGACGTCTTCCACGCTCTCGCCGACCCGACGCGGCGCGACATCCTGCGGCGCGCAGGGATGGACGCATCATCCGTCTCGAGACTCGCCGACGTGTACCCGATGTCGTTCGCGGCCGTGCAGAAGCACGTCGTCGTGCTAGAGCGCGCGGGACTCGTCACGAAGCGCCGGCGTGGCCGCGAGCAGCTCGTCGAGGCCGCACCCGAGACGCTCGCTGAGGCACGGCGAGCGCTCGACGACCTCGAAGAGATCTGGCGTGGCCGGGTCGAGCGGATGTCCGAGCTCCTCGAATCCGACTGACAACACCCAACGAAAGGAAGCCTCCATGTCCGCCACCACCGTCGAACCCGACCTCGACAACCTGACCCTCACGGTCGTCGCCGACTTCGAGGCGTCGGTCGAAGAGGTGTGGGAGCTTTGGGCTAACTCGGAGAAGCTCGGGCGCTGGTGGGGACCGCCGGAGTATCTGACGACCTTCGAGCCCTACGACTTGAGCGCCGGCGCCGAGATGGCCCACGTGATGACGGGTCCCGACGGCGACAAGCACGAGGGCGTGTGGCGGATCGAAGCAGTTGATCCGCCGCGCTCACTCGAGCTGAGCGACGCCGACGTTGACGAAGATGGCCAACCAAACGACGGCCTCGCGCTCACGGGAATGGCGATGGAACTCTCGGAGCACAACGGCGGCACCCGGATGACAGTGCGCTCCACATTCTTCTCGCGCGAGGGGATGGAGGCCATGGCAGAGGGCTTCGCCGAAGGCCTCCGGTTGTCGCTCAGCCGGATGGAGACGCTCCTCGCGGAGTAGGGCCAGCGGTCCAAGAGGTCCCTGAGCGCGGGCTCGAGCTCGGGGAACCGGAACGTGTAGCCCTTGTCGAGCGCCCGGCGCGGAACCACTCGCAGGCTGGCCGCGACGAAGTCGGCGACTTCGCCGCCACCCATCGCCGTCACCGCGAACTTCGGCGCCGGGAACAACGCCGGGCGCTTCAGCACCTTGCCGAGGAGCTTCGAGAACGTCTTGTTCGTCACCGGGTTTGGCGCCGAGGCGTTGACCGGGTCCGAGATCCCCTCCGTAAACCGATCCACCATACGGCCAACGCCGCGGCGCCGCCGGCGAAGATGAGGACAGGGACGAGCCGCCGGGCGCGCTC
>DASVXS010000047.1:0-3743 GCA_036392575.1 Thermoleophilaceae bacterium
ATGCGCATATGGAAGGTCACGTCGAGGCGTTTGTGGTCCTCGGTGTGGCCGCGCTCCTTGACGCAGAAGCTGCCCGGCTGGGTATCGACGACGCGGTCGGCGAAGTAGTGGCCCTTCGCCTTCACGTCGAAGATCGCCTGCTTGGGGGCCGCGTGGGCCGCGGAAGCGGTGCCCAGGCTGAGCACGGCGGTGAGGAAAACAAGAGCCCTTGGACGCATAGGGGTACGCCGAAGCTACATCCGGTGTACGCGTTTCCGCAACAACCGGCGCGCGCCAACGTGCGAGCCGTTACAACATCCGGCGGGGGTACGTGCGATGCAGTTCCGAGGAATAGCGCGCTTCGGCGCCGCACTGGCTGTGCTCGCCGCTGCGCTCGCGGCGGCGACGGCCTCTGCGGCTGGTCCGCTGCCGATCGTGGATCCCGCGACGCCCGCCGCTCGCGACACCGAGCCGGTCGTGCTCACCGGACGAGACTTCGGCGACTGGTCGGCGCGCTCGAACGTCACCTTCAAGATCCCGCTCACGGATCTGGAGGACTGCCAGACCTTCGACGGGCAGTGCGCGCACAACCACTACGCGACGCCTGAGGTCGACAGCCAGCAGTGGGCGCCGCAGGAGGGCACTCCGGTCGGTCGCCTGCTCGGCTACCGCTGGAACCCGCGCGCGAACAAGTTCCAGCAGATCCCGTTCCAGGTGGACGAGGTCTTCACGCGCTACCTCGACAACTCGGCGTCGGGCTTCTCGGTCTACTCGGGCGAGGACCAGCACAGCACGTACTCCTACGACCGCGAGGGCTTCCGCTACACCAAGTCCGACCCGTCGAACCCGTGCCTCGCGCAGCCCGACTCACCGGCGATGAAGGACCCGGTGCGCGGCCTCGACGACAACGACGAGCTCGCCTTCATGGCGAGCGACGCGGGTCCGCAGGCGCCCGCCGGGGCGAAGCTGCCGAAGGGAGTCGAGGCGGCTCGCACGATTACGCTCACCGATCCGTCGAATCCCGGCGCCGCGCCGACGTACGTGTACGTGATGAAGGCGGGTGACCACGGGCCGAAGCCGGCGTTCGACGCCACCAACGGTTACGTGAAGTACGAGCGCGACGCGAACGCAGTCCTATTCGAAAAGTCGGAGTCGAGCTACGACGGATACGGCAACGCCGCCACGGGCCCCTACTGCGACGCGAACGGCAACCTCGTCACGAACCCGGACGGCACGCCGAAGCTCGACCGCCGGCGCCCGCGCGACTACGCCTGGGTCAAGACGCCGCGCTACCAGTTCCGCTACGACGGCCGCTGGCTGATGACCCAGCTCCGCATCTCGCCTGACGGCGGCGAGAGCTACGGCCCCGACCTGATCGACCGTTGGAAGGCGCGCGCCTTCGCGCAGGACCCGGGCTCTGAAACGCCCTGCTGCGGCTTCGAGGAGGAGGACACGAACTGGGGCGGCTCGAGCACGCTCCTCGGCGAGCGCGTCGGCCCGGTGCGGGCGATGCGCGAGACCTGGGGCGCCGACTCTGGCACGAACGTGATCAGGCGCGAGACGTTCTACCGGGACGAGGTGCGTCAGAAGAGCTGGCTGCGCGTGCACGTGATCCCGCCGCTCGACGGCATATACGCCCAGTGGGACTTCAACGCGGGGCGCGTGAACCGCTTCTACAACTCCGAGAAGCAGGACGGCGTGCCGGTAGACGGCCAGAACGACGAGATCTACGGCAACTTCGACGACCCCTGCAACGAGCGCTACGACCAGAACGGCACGGGCAGCCTCGACCAGGGCTTCCGGGCGACGTATCGCGCCGCGCAGATCTGCCAGATCTCGCCCTACCACCAGTCGGTCGATTCACCCGACCTCACGTTCTCCGCGGCGAACGCGGCTTTGGCGTGGTCCGAGGTCGCGGGCCCGTGGGGCACGATCGTCGACCGCATCTCCACGAGCGCAACCGACCTCACGCCCGGCGGCGCCGCGCAGTCGCTGCTCGCGGTGCCCTACTACCGCGACGACTCGTGCTTCGACGACGGCACCGGCTCGGATCCCGGGCCGAAGGTGCGCCTGCGCTCGGGCGACGAGCCCGCCACCGCGTCGGACGGCTCGCCGCGCAAGTGCTGGCAGCCGAGCGACGGGATCCCCGACGGGTCTGACCACTTCTACCAGGGCAGCATCGCCACCCACGGCGTGCACATCCTGGCTATCGCGGACTCCGACAACGCGCGACAGACGGTGCCGGTCGACGAGATCGTGTCGGACTGGCGAATGGTGGCGCTGCCGGGCGACCCGGGCAACGTCGGCGAGAAGTACGGGCGCGGCTTCGAGAAGCCGCTCCTTGCGACCGTTCAGCCGGGCGGCTGAGCCGGCGCGGCCCGATAGGGTGCCGGGCCATGGACTACGAAGCGGTCAAGGAGGGCCTGGCTCAGGCCATTCCCTACAACAGGCACATCGGGCTCGAGCTCATCGAGGTCGGCGACGGCCGGGGCGTCGTGCGCCTGCCGGACGAGGATGGCCTGCACAACCACGTCGGCTCGCAGCACGCCGGCGGGCTCTTCTCGGCCGGCGAGTTCGCGTCAGGCGGCGCCGTGATCGGCGCGCTCGCAGAGCACATGGCCGGGATCACGCCGCTGGCGAAGGGCGCCGAGATCCGCTATCTCAAGCTCGCGAAGGGTCCCATCACGGCAACCGGCACCCTGGGCGAAGACAAGGCGGAGCTGCTCTCGAAGGTCGAGTCGGACGGACGCGTGGAGTTCCCGGTGAATGTCGAGATGCAGGACGGTGACGGGCAAAAGGTGGCTGAGATGACCGTTCACTGGCACCTGCGGAAGAACTGACCGGCACCTTCATCAACGTCGGGGCCGTGCTGGCGGGCACGCTCGTCGGCACGCTCATCGGGAGCCGCCTCCCCGAGGGGCTGCAGCAGCGCGTGATGGCGGGCCTCGGCCTCGTCACGCTCGTCATCGGAGTGGACCTCGCGCTCGCCTGGCGCGACACGAACCCGCTCTACGTGCTCGGCGGCGTGCTGCTCGGCGGGCTCGTGGGCGAGGCGATCGGGATCGAGGCATGGCTCGCGCGCCTCGGCGACCGCGTACAGCGCAGCCTCGCCGGGCATCGCCACTCCACGATCAGCGAGGCGTTCGTGACGGCGAGCCTGCTCTTCTGCGTGGGGCCACTCACGGTGGTAGGCGCCATCCAGGACGGGCTGACCGGCGACTACCAGGCGCTCGCGACCAAGTCGATGCTCGACGGCTTCGCGTCGATCGCGCTGTCGGCAACGCTCGGCTGGGGCGTGGCCCTCGCCGCCGGCACAGTGCTGGTCGTGCAGGGCGCGATCTCGCTGGGCGCAGGCCTGTTCAAGGACATCCTGCAGGGCGAGGCGCTCGACGCTATGACGAGCGCCGGCGGGATCCTCATCATCGGGATCTCGCTGAAGCTGCTCAACCTGAAGGACGTGAAGGTCGGCAACTTCCTCCCGGCGCTGATCATCGCACCGGGGCTAGTGGGGATCGTGTCCCTGTTCGGCTAGTAGTTGTTCGCGGGAAGCAGGTCCGGCTGGCGCGACTTGTCCTTGAAGGGAGCGAAGTCGGCGTCACCAGGCGGGTGCTTCATGCAGGCATCGGAGATGGCAGGCAGGCACGGGTTGAACATGTGCGTGCTAGCTGCGGCCCCAACTCGCGGGATCACGTAAGAGAAGTGCACCCTGGCCGCATCCTCAGCGGAGGCCGGCGGCACGGGCGGGGGCTTCGGGTAGAGCTCCT
>DASVXS010000048.1:0-1534 GCA_036392575.1 Thermoleophilaceae bacterium
CGAGGTCCTCGAGCGCACTCCCTGACCGTGCGCTGCGCCGCACTCGCTCAAGCGACGCGAGCGAGCGCTGGCGATGGCCGTGTCGCAGGAGAGTCGCGGCGGCCCGAACGCGTGCGGCCTGCGATGCCCTGCCGACGGCGCGCTCTAGGGCCGCCCACGTGACCCTCGGCCTCAGGTCCGGAACGAACTGCACGCCGGACGGCTGCGACTGTCCGTTCGACCCTACGGCGATGACCCGGTAGGCGTAGCCGACACCGAGCTTCCGCGAGCGATCGACGAAGTGCCGGCTCGCCGTAGTGCCGATCGGGCGGAACGCGCCCAGCACGGTGCCGTCGACGGCTGCACTCCCCGGCATGCCCGCAGGCACCGGCTCGGGCAGCTCCGTGTCGAGGCGGAAGCCGTTGGGCAGCGCTGGCGGCGACTTGACCGAGAAGGACACGGGGATCTGCTTCGCGCGAAGCACGCGGTAGCGATCGGCGCGCGCGGCAGCCGCCCACGAGACGACCGTGCCGTCACGCTGCACGTCCGTCAGCACCTGTTGCGGTGACCGCGGCGCTCTCGCGGCATTTCCTACGGGTGCGCCGCACGGCTGCTGGCGGTCCAGCCAGACGGACGTTCCCTCCGCGTGGTTCGCGCTACCCACGAAGAGCCCGTACGGAGTTCGGACGAGGTTCCGAGCACCGAAATTGAAGACGTCCGAGTTGAAGGCGTTGCGGGTCACCGGGAACCACTCCCGGCCGTTGCAGGTCCCCCAGAGGTCGAAGCCGAGCTCCCACCAGAGCACGCCGCTCAGCAGCGGCCACCACTGTGTGTCGGCCTGCAACGCCCAGCTCCAGTCGTTCGTTCCGAGGAAGAGCCCTCCGTCCTCGAGCTCCATCCGCCAGAAGTGGGCGGCGAAGATGCTGTTGAACCCGTCTCCGAGACCGCTGATGGGCGCCTTCAGGACGCCGTTCACCTCACGCGGCGCGCCGACGACAACCTCCCAGCTTCCGGACGAAGCGATGCTAATCAGCTCCGACTGCGGGATCTCGTCGTTGTACCAGCCACTCGCTCCGACGTAGAGCCGGCCCTCGAACGGATACATCGACACGACAGACGTGATGCGCGCGCCTCGGCCGGCGGCGTTCGTCACCACCGGAGTCCACTTGTAAGGCGCCTTGCGGCTACTCGTCTTGTAGACGCCGTACCCGGTCGTTCTGCTGCCGGTCCCTGCGTAGAGCGCGTTCCCGAACTTCTCGATCTCGAAGACCGCGAGGTCCTTCGGCGTGATCTGCCTGAAGCGCGCGTTCGGCCCCCACGGTCGCGTGACCTCGTACACCTCGCCGTCGCCGGTGAGACCGGCGCTCAGGGTGAGGTAGAGCCGGTCGCGCCAGACCTTCAGCGTCCGGAACCCGATGACCCTATTGGTGCCGAAGGGATTTCGCAGCAGCACCCCGCGGGCCGGTACGGCCCGGAAATGCCGCCCGTCCGTGGTGATGAGCATGCGCGGCGGGTGCGTGCGCTTGAGCGAGGGCAGGAGCTCGTCCGCCGTCAC
>DASVXS010000049.1:0-18604 GCA_036392575.1 Thermoleophilaceae bacterium
CGCCGAGCGCGTCGCGCGACCGAAGCCGCCGTCGATCGACCCCGGTGAGAAGCCGCGCCGGCGCAGCAGGAACTGCAACTCGGACACATCCCACCCCCGGCGACCGCGCCGGAGTTGGCGCCGGCCAAGGTCGGGACGCCCGCGCCAGCCGAGCGCCCTGCGCGTGCGCGGCCCCGCCACGCCGTCCACGGCGAGATGCCGCCTCCGCTGGAGCCGGCGCACGGCGCGCCGCGTGGCAGGACCGGCGATGCCGTCGATGGACCCGCGGTACAGATGCAGGCCAGTCAAGGCCACTTGGAGCGCAGCGGTTCGCGGAGTGGCGGCCGACGCCTCGGCGACTGGCGCAAGCAGCAGCGCAGCGACGAGCGGCGCCAGAAGAGGCGACGGCTTCGAGGAGGGCATCCCCCAAAAGAGATATCCCGTTCGTACCCCCCACGGGCATCCTGAGAAGGCTCTTGCATGCAAGGCTCCCAGCGGTAACCGTCGAGAAAGGACGCTTCATGGCCGAAGAGCTCTCCGGCAAGGTCGTCGCCATCACCGGCGCGTCGTCAGGCATCGGCGAGGCGACCGCGCTCGCATGTTCGTGGGCCGGCGCGGCAGTCTCGCTCGCAGCCCGGCGGCTCGATCGCATCGAGGAGCTGGCCAGGCGGATCAAGTACGAGGGAGGCCGCGCGCTCGCGATCGAGACCGACGTCGGCGACGAGGACCAGGCCAACGCGTTCGTCGAGCGCACAAACGAGGAGCTGGGCCGCCTCGACGTGCTCGTGAACAACGCGGGCGTGATGCTCCTCGGCCCGATCGAGAACGCGCCCACCGAGGAGTGGCGCCGGATGATCCACGCGAACGTGTTCGGCGTCATCTACTGCACTCACGCCGCGCTGCCGATCATGCGCGCGCAGAGCGCCGGCCACATCGTGAACGTCAGCTCGGTGGCAGGGCGCGTCGCACGCGCGGGCGCGGGTGTCTACAACCTCACGAAGTTCGGCGTGGGCGCGTTCTCGGAGGCGCTGCGCCAGGAGGTGACGGCTTCCGGCATCCGCGTCACGCTCGTCGAGCCGGGCGCCGTCGCGACCGAGCTCGGCTCGCACAATCGACCGGAGATCCTCGAGGCGCTGCGCAGTGATCTCGGCAGCGTTACTCGGATGGACGCCGGCGACATCGCGAACGCGATCCTCTACACGATCACGGCGCCGGAGAACGTGAGCGTCAACGAGATGCTGATCCGCCCCACCGGGCAGGTCAGGTGAACTTCGGCAGCACCTCTCTGGAGTAGGTGCTGAAGAAGCCCTCAAGGTCGGGGCCAATCTGCTGCACGTACAGCTCGTCCGCCCCGGCGTCGGCGTACTGCTGAAGCGCTTGCAGATGCTTGTCGAGGTCGGGCCCGCAGGGCACGGACTCCGCGACCATCTCCTTCGTGACGAGCTCGGTCGCCTGCTCGAAGTGGGCCGGCGTGGGAAGCACCTGCGCCAGCTCGCCCGGTAGCACCTCGTTCGGCCACAGCCGGTGCACCTCGTCGATCGCGCGTTGCTCGTCCTCGTCCCAGCAGACCTTCGCGCCCGCCTGCACCGGCTTGCCCTGACCGCCCGCGGAGTGGAAGTGCGAGATCAGATCGCGGTCGGGCATCGTGATCGCATAGCCGTCGCCCACTCGACCCGCCAACTCCACCGACCTCCGGCCGAAGCCCGAGACGACCACCGGCGGGGGCTCGGGCGGCAGCGTGTAGATCCGGGCGTTCTCCACGCGGTAGTGCCTTCCGCGGTGGCTCCGCGTTCCGCCCTGCCACAGCATCCGCATCACCTCGATCGCCTCCTCGAGCATCTCGATGCGCTCCTCCGCCTCGGGCCAGTGGTCGCCGAGGATGTGCTCGTTGAGGTTCTCCCCGGTACCCACGCCGAGGTTGAAGCGGCCGTCGAGGGCCACCGTGGCGGTGGCGGCAGCCTGGGCGATCACGGCGGGGTGAATGCGGATCGTCGGGCACGTGACGGCGGTCGTGACCCGCATTCGCGAGGTCGCCTCGGCGAGCTGCCCGATCACCGTCCAGACGAACGGGCTCTGCCCCTGCTCGTCGTTCCATGGGTGGTAGTGGTCCGAGATCCAGAGATCCTGGAAGCCCGCCTCCTCCGCTCGGCGCGCCTTGTCCACGAGCTCTCGCGGTCCGAACTGCTCGCACGAGAGGAAGTAGCCGATCCTCATTTCGCCCGTCCCCTTCCTGTCCGCCTTCGGGTCGGCTCTCAGTTGCTCGTTTCGAGAGAAGGCAAACCGCGCGGCCGGTCCGGAGCTCACTATTTTTGTGTGCATGAGCACGCAGGACGACGACGGCCACGCGATCTCCTACCAGGCGCTGCGCCGCGGCACCCCCGTGCGCGCCGCGGACGGCACCGAGGTCGGGACCGTTCGCAAGGTGCTCGAGAACACGCGCGAGAACATCTTCGACGGCATCGTGGTCGAGACCCATAAGGGCCGGCGCTTCGTCGACGCGCCGGAGGTCGCTCGCGTGGCAGAGCGCGCCGTGACGCTCACGATCTCCGCAGAGGACGTCGACGCGCTTCCGGCGCCGCGCTCGGTGATGAAGGACCGCTGGGATCAGGCGACGCTTGTGCGCCGTGCGAGGCGCGCAGGCCGCGACGCTCGCCGTCGCTGGCAGAACCGCTGAGGATTCAGTAAGGGTCGCGGGGCGGCTTCAGGTCGCCCTGCCAGTCGACCGGCTCGCCGCTGCCGAACTGCTCTTCGAGGACGACTTCCTGCTCGTGCTCGACCTGCGGCTCGCGCTTGCTGCCGCGGAATACGACCGCCATGACGACGGCGCCGACGAGGACCACGGCGACGACGAGGACGATCACACCGAGGGTCGAGATAGCTAGGACCATGGCGCGAGGGTACGCTCGCGGATCGTCCGGATCAACTCTCGAGCGACGCGGCGCGTGCCTCGTCCGGCGTGGAGAAGACGCGCAGGCGGATCGCGACGTCGTCCTTGAGCGTGAGCACGTGGGCGATGTCCTCGCTCACACGCACTCCGGTGAGCCGGCCCTCGCCCTCCTGGCGCAGCACGACCACGACGTTGCGGATCCCGCCGTCGCGCACCGGGCCGAGCTCGATCGCGGTTGGCCGGATCCGGTAGTTCTCGAACGTGTCGTCGGTCTGCTGGAACGCCACGCGGGCGCCGTCGTGGCCGTGGTAGACGCCCGCCTCGGGCGCCTCGGCCCGGTCGCGCAGCTCGACGTCGTCGGCGAGCAGCGCGAGCACAGCGTCGACATCCCCGCGTGAGAGCGCCTCGTAGCCGCTGCGCAGAACCGCTCGTAGCTCGTCGTCGTCCATCGCCACCAGTATTCCGCGCGCGCGTGACATGGCGCACACGTCGCTTGACCGCGCACAGCCGACAAGTTGTTATGAGCACATGACGGACGTGGCCGTGGAGGCGCCGCCGAGCGCGATCCCGCCTGGACCGCGCGCGCTGCCGCTCGCGAACCTCTACGCCTGGCTGTCGCGGCCGATCGCCATGCTCGAGCGCTGTCAGCGCCGCTACGGCGACGTGTTCGCGATGGACTTCGGGGAGAAGCACGGACGCTTCGTCTTCGTCGCCGATCCCGGCCTGATCCGCGAGGTGTTCACCGAGCAGCGCGACTCCTTTGTCGCGGGCGCTCCGAACAGCGTGCTGTCGCCGATCGTCGGCACCGGCTCGGTGCTCACCACCGACGGCGCTCGCCATCTGCGCCAGCGCAAGCTGCTGCTCCCGCCGTTCCACGGCGAGCGCCTGGAGGCCTACCGCAGCCGGATCAGGGGGCTTGCGGAGCAAACGGTCGCCGGCTGGCCCGAGAACCGCACGTTCGCCGTCGCCGACTCGTTCCAGCGCATGACGCTCGAGGTGATCGTGGACGTGGTGTTCGGCGTCTCCGACGAGGAGCGGCGCCGGCGCCTGCTCGAGATGCTGCCGCCGCTCACGCGCTCGGCGACCACGATGATCTTCTTCCCCGTGCTAGAGCGGGACCTCGGTCCGCTGAGCGTCGGCGGGCGCGTGCGCAGGCTGCGTGAGGCGGTCGACGAGCTGATCCACACGGAAATCGCCGCGCACCGCACCGCCGAACGGGAGGGCGAGCCGCGCGGCGACATCCTCGCGATGCTGATCGCCGCACGGGACGAGGAGGGCGAGGCGCTCAGCGACCAGGAGCTGCGCGACGAGCTGATGACGCTGCTGTTCGCCGGACACGAGACCACCGCGACCGCGCTCGCGTGGTCGGTCGATCTGATCCTCCAGCACCCTCGGGTGCATGGCCGCCTCGTCGAGGATCTGCGCACGAACGGTGACGAGTACCTCGACGCGGTGATCCAGGAGACGCATCGCTTCAGGCCGACCGTCCCGAATGTTGTGCGGGAAGCGACGCGCGACGTGGAGCTCGGCGACTGGCTGATCCCCGCCGGGGACGTGGTGGCACCCGCCATCCACCTCGTGCACCGGCGCCCCGACCTCTACCCCGAGCCGGACGTGTTCCGGCCTGAGCGCTTCCTCGACTCGCGCGCGGAGACGTATGGCTGGCTGCCCTTCGGTGGCGGCATCCGGCGCTGCATCGGAGCGAGCCTCGCCCAGCTCGAGATGCGCGAAACGCTGCGCGTGGTGTTCGAGCGCGTTCAGCTCGACGCCGCGACGCCGGGCCGGTCGGAGCGGCCGAAGCGGCGCACCGTGACCTCGGTGCCCGCGCGCGGCACGCGGGTGATCGCTCGTCCGCGTGGGTAGGCGTGGAGGCTTAACGGGAGCTCGCCCGCCCGCGTAGGCGCGGAGCGCTTACAGCAGCAATGAGGGTGGGGCCCGAGTCGTCGGGTTCGTCTTCTGACGATTGGTCGATTTTGGGTCTCTGAGACCCAAAATGCACCACTCTTCAAGAAAAGCGGCGCTCGATCAGCCGCCGGCTGACGGGGTGCCCTAAGCGGAGTTCGTGGACCGGCGAAGCCGGTTCACCCGCGTGGGCACCCCGCAGCCGGGCGGCGTACCGAGAACGCTTTACCCGCCGATCGGCGCCTTCGACCCGTTGAACGGCTCGGTGCCGTTCGCCAACTGCACGCCCGTGAACGAGGTGTTCGCGTGCAAGTAGCCGAGCTCGTGCGAGAGGTCGCCCACGCCGTTCGAGCCGGCTAGCGGAGCGATCGCCACCGTGCTCAGCACACCGAACGCCTTGCCGTCCTTGTCGAGGAACCCGCTGCCGGAGTCCCCGGGGATGCCCGGCGTGAGGGTGTAGACCGAGTGGTTCCAGCCGCCGCTGTCGGTGCCGAGGCTGATGCCCTTCTTGGGGCTGAGCGTCGTGACGCCGCCGCGGAGCTCCGAGTTCCCGTAGCTGTAGACGTTGTCGCCCTGGTTGGTGGCGCCGCCGAGGCCCACCGGGCCGCCCCAGTACGGCACGCTCGGGTTCACCTTGCCGACGTCGGCCGGGTCGAGCTGGATGAGCGCGAGGTCGTTGTACTGGCAGGTGTCGGGGTCGCTCTCCCCCTTCGCCTGCATGGTCGCCCAACTGTTGTAGACCATCGTGCCGGGCTTGCTCGCGCCGGTCACGTCGACCTTGGTGCCGACGGGCAGCGTGCCGGAGTCACAACCGTTGGTCTCCGTGTTGCCACCGGTCCCCGAGCAGTGGGCCGCCTGTCCGATGTATACGTTGGAAGCGTCGAAGTAGATGAAGTTGGCGGTGCACTGCGCGCCGTCCGTGAACGTCTGCACACCTGGGTGAATCGCAGCGCTGGAAGCCGGCGCCCACGTGGGCGCAGCGGACGCTGTGCCGGCGACCGCGAGCACGCCGGCGACGGCGACCACGGCACACGCCGCGATCAAGCGGATCTTCACAACATCCCCCTGCGGTTGATTGCGTGATTCGGAAAGGGGCGCCGCGTCCGGGACTCCCGCCTCCGTGCGGCAACTGTTCGTACCCCGCGCGGGACAGTACCCAAACTCGGGTAGGCGGGCGCCGGTTAGTCCTTCGTGCCGACGTAGATGTCCTCCACGTCGAGCAGCGCGTGGCGCCGACGCACGTGCGCCGGCAGTTCCCGCACGTAGGGATCGACCGTCACGCTGAAGCCCGACTGCTCCAGGCGCTCCGCGAAGTCGCGGCCGTACAGACGCACGTGGTCGTGCTGCCAGAACTCGCGCGCGCGATCCTCGGGCGCGGTCACCGAGGGATCCTCATACGTCTCCTCGCGGCTCAGGTCGAGCGGCACCAGCACGATCGCGAAACCTCCCGGCCGCAGCACGCGCACGAGCTCGCGCATCGCCGCGCGATCGTTCTCGACGTGCTCGAGCACGTGGCTGCAGAGCACCGCGTCGAAGCTGTCATCGTCGAACGGGATCGCCGTGATGTCGAAGTGGAGCATCGCCTCGGGCGAGTCGAGGTCCGCGCTCACGTAGTCGAGGTTCGGGAGCGACTCGAGCCTGCGGCGGAAGATCAGCTCCGGCGCGAAGTGGAGCGTGCGCAGCGGGCGGTCGAACAGCGGCGTGCGATCACGCAGGTAGAGCCAGAGCGCGCGGTGGCGCTCCTGCGCGCCGCAGCGCGGGCACACCGCATTCGGCCTGCCGCGCTCGGTCATGAACGCGCGGAAGCGGCCGCCGCAGCAGGGGCACTCGACCGAGTCGCCGCGTAGTTGCCGCATGCGCCAGCGCCGCCGCACGGCGGCTGGGTAGCGCGACGGCTGCGCGGCCGCGCGCAGCAGCTCGCGTGTCGAGAGGATCGGCACGCGCGAACCGTAGTGGCGCGCGGGTCAGACCGCTGTCAGATCGCGATAGGAAGTCGCGGGCCGGATCCCGCTCATCTGCGCCTCGATCTGCTCGAGGGCCTGGATGCGACGCTCTACCGGCGGGTGCGTCGAGAAGAGCCCGGCGAGCGACGACTTCACCCGCGCCGGCACGATGAAGAACGCGTTCAGCTCCTGCGCGACGCGTAGGTCGTTCGCGGGCACGCGCTTCATCTGACCGGAGATCTTCAGCAGCGCTGAGGCGAGCGCCGACGGGCGGCCGGTGATGATCGCGGCGCCGCGATCAGCCGCGAACTCGCGGTAGCGGGACAGCGCCTGCATCAGGAAGAACGAAACGGCGTACACGGCGACCGAGATACCGATGAGCCCGAGGATGCCCGGGTTGCGGTCGTTGTCGCCGCCGAAGAACAGGCCGAACTGCAGGATGTAGGCCGCGAGCGTGGCGAAGAACGACGCCACGGTCATGATCACCACGTCCCGATGGCGGATGTGCGCGAGCTCGTGCGCGAGGACGCCCTCGAGCTCCGGCTGCGAGAGCAGGTCCATGATCCCCGTCGTTGCGCAAACGGTCGCCGACTTCTTCGAGCGCCCCATCGCGAACGCGTTCGGCAGGGACGTCTCGGCCACGGCGATGTGCGGCTTGGGCAGGTCGGCCTGGAGGCAGAGCCGGTCGATCATGGCGTGGAGCTCGGGCGCCTCCGCAGGCGAGACGCGGCGGGCGCCCATCATCCGCAGGGCCAGCTTGTCGGACGCAAAAAGCTGGAAAAGGAACATCCCCGCGGCGATGAGCGCCACCGTCACCGCGCCAGCGCCCGCGGCGACCAGTGCGCCGACGAGCACGGTATAGACGAGTCCAAGGAGGAACAGCGTGACGAGCATGCGCGCCTGCAGCCCGGCGTCACGCGGAAGAGCGGTCTTCTGCATCAGCGGCGCCCCCCGAGAGCGGTTTCGAGCTGGTCGAAGTCGAGCGTGCCGTCGCTGCGGCGCGCCCGCTGCGCGAGCTCTTCGTCGTTCAGCAGGTCCTCGAGCAGGTACGGGCGCTCGGCGAGGCGATCCCGGACAAAGTCGTCCTCGATGATCGAGCGGAGATCACGCCCGCGGTCGAACTCGGCCTCGATGTAGGCGGCCAGCTCACGGCCCGCCACGTACCGGTCGAGCAGCGAGAAGCGCCTGTCAGAAGTGGAGGCCCGGCGCGACGCCCCTCCGGGCGCCGCGCCGGGGGAATGCGCCCCGGAACCGGGCAGGGCAGGCCCGTCTCCGGGGTTTTGTGCCGGCGCCGTCCCGACCTCCGAGCTGCGCCGTCCCGCGTGGGCAGTGCGGGTGGCAGGGGCACGGACCGCAGGGTCCACGCCATTGCTCGATGGCCGTTCGCCGCGGCCGGGCGGACTCACGGCCGGCCCGGGCGCCTCGTGACTGGCCCGCCACTCGCGACAGACCCAGGACCGAGCCGGAGCCTGCCCGGCCGCGGCGGATGGACGTACAACCGACATGGCCGTGACTCTGGCGATGGCGGCATCCCGCGCACATCCCGCGCGTGGACCGCTCGCGGGCGTGTTTGCGTGATCCGATCGGAGGGGTTCGATCGGATGGCACCGGGCAGTCCCGCGCAATCTGGCTGGTAGAAACGGTGTCGTGTCTACGAACCGCACGCGCGTGGTAGTCGCCGACGACCATCCTCTCTTCCGTGAGGCGATCGTGCGCGCTGTGCGCGACCGGCCTGACCTCGAGCTCGTCGGCGAGGCCAGCTCGGGGCGGGAAGCGCTCGAGCTCGTCCGCGAGCTCACGCCCGACGTCGCCGTGATCGACCTGAAGATGCCCGACCTCGACGGACTGGAGGTTGCGCGCGCGGTTCAGCGCGACGGCCTGCCCACGCGGGTCGCGATTCTCACGGCGTTCCTCGACGGCACGCTCGTCTTCCAGGCGATCGCGGCCGGGGCGTCGGCATACCTCAGCAAGGACGCCGAGCGCAACGCGATCACCGACGCGATCGCGGCGGTGGCGCGCGGCGAGACGGTGCTCGCGCCCGAGGCGCAGGCCGGGATCGCCGGCGAGGTACGCGTGCGCGGGATGGAGGAGCGGCCGGCACTCACGCCGCGCGAACAGGAGATCCTCGAGCACGTGGCCGCGGGCCGGGCCGCGCCCGAGATTGCGAAGCTGCTCTATCTCAGCCCGGCGACCGTGAAGGGTCACCTGCAGAACCTCTACGAGAAGCTCGGAGTGTCCGACCGCGCGGCGGCCGTCGCCGAGGGCATGCGCCGGGGGCTGCTCGAGTGAGCGGCGCGCCGACACTCGCGCGCGTCCCGCGCAGCGATGCCGCACGGGTGTGGGCGTGGATCCGCGTTGCGGCCATCCCGGTGATCTGGGCGGGCGAGCGCTACGTCGAGCACCCCGCGCCGCGCAGTGCGCCGTTCGGCGTGATCCTCGCGTGCGCGGGCGTGTACGCGCTGCTGCTACTCGTCGCCGCCTACCGGCCCGACATGCCGCGGCCGGGCTTCGTGCACCAGGCCGTGCTCGACCTGGCGTTCATCTCGGCGCTCACCTACACGTCGGGCGGGCCGTACTCGCAGCTGCGCTACGCCTATTTCCTGCTGCCTATCGGCGCGGCGCTGCGGCTGCGCCCGTCCCTCACCGCGGTCGCGTCCGTGGCGTCCGTCGCCGCCTACCTGGCGGTGGCGCTCCTGTATCCCACCGATCTCGTGAGCATTCGGCGGCCCGGCGACTTCGAATTCGTACAGGCGCTGTACCTCGCCTGGATGGGAGTCGCGGCGGTGCTCCTTTCGCTGATCCTCACGAAGCGCGCCGAGGAGGTCGAGCGACTGTCCGCCACGCGCGGGCGGCTCGTGGCGCAGGCGCTCGACGCCGAGGATCGCGAGCGCCGACGGCTGGCCGAGTCGCTCCACGACGAGGCGATCCAGAACCTGCTCGCGGCGCGACAGGAGCTCGCGTCCGAGAGCGACGGGCGCGACCTGTCGCTCGTGCGCCTCGGCCTCGATCGCACGATCGCGCAGCTCCGTGATGCGGTCTTCGACCTCCATCCCTACGTGCTCGACCAGGCCGGGCTGGCGGCGGCGCTCGAGGCCGTGACAGCCCGCACGGCCGAGCGCGCCGGCCTCGAATGGAGCGTGGACGTGGACGCGGAAGCGACCGGCGTGCACGACGAGCTCTTCTTCTCCATCACGCGCGAGCTCGTGTCGAACGCAGCACGCCACTCTGGCGGCCGGCGCGTGAGCGTGAGACTGCGGCGGCGGCCCGCCGAGCTCGTGCTCGAGGTGGAGGACGACGGCCACGGCGTTGACGCGACCCGCCTGCGGCGGGCGCCGCTCGAGGGGCACATCGGCCTTGCGTCGGCGACTGAGCGGGTGGAGGCGCTCGACGGTGAGCTCGAGATCGCGACGGACCCTGCCCGCGGCACGCTCATGCGCGCGCGGATTCCGCTGCCGCCGGAGGAGGAGCCTCACCGGATAGAGTCCGCGCCCCTTGGACCTGAGGCTCGAGCAAGTGGTGGTGGAGACGGACCGGTGGCGGATCGAGGGCAACCTCACCCTGCCCGCTGAAGGCTTCCGCAGCCGCCTGTCCGACTTCGTGAACCAGCGCGACCGCGAGTTCTTCTCGATTCGCGACGCCACCCTGATCGCACTCGACCACCCGAACGACGTGAAGCAGGTGCCGTTCGTGATGGTCGCGAGCCGGCACATCCGGCTGATCCTGCCGATCGGCGGGGAAGAGGCGTGACGCGCGCGCGAGGCGTGGCGCTCGGCGCCGGCCTCGCGCTGCTGGGTGCCGCCGTCTGGTGGCGGCGCAACCCCTCGGCGTGCCCGTACGGGCAGCGCTTCTGGGTCGAGGCGCCGCACCCGTTCATCACCCGGGCGCGCCTGGCGGGGGCGCTCGCCCCGCGGTCCGGTGAGCGGCTGCTCGAGGTCGGGCCGGGCACGGGCTACTACACCTTGGCCGTGGCGGACGCGCTCGGCCCGGAGGGTCGCCTCGACATCGTGGACGTGCAGCAGGAGATGCTCGACCACACGATGCGCGCGGCGAGCGCGGGCGGGTTGACGAACGTGACGCCGCATCTCTCGGACGCACGCTCGCTTCCGTTCGGCGATGGTGAGTTCGCCGGCGCCTATCTCGTGACGGTCCTAGGCGAGGTCCCGGACCAGGACGTCGCGCTGCGTGAGCTGCGGCGCGTGCTCGAGCCGGGGGCGCGGCTGGTGGTCGGGGAGCTGTTCGGCGACCCGCACATGGTCACCGAGGGATCGCTCAGACGCAGGGCAGAGGCGGCCGGTTTCCGCTACCAGCGGAGATTCGGACCGTCGTTCGGCTACTTCGCCCGGCTGCTCGCCGTCTAAGCGTTTCTGGACGCATCTGGACATTTGTTCGATCTTCCCTCGAAGGGCTAATTCGCCGCGCCCAGAAAGCGATGGCAGAACCATGCCCTCCGCTTGGTCCCGTCGTGCCTCGATATGTGCCCTCGTGGCGATGGCGTTTGCGATAGCGCCGTCGCCCGCCGGCGTGCAGGCGCAGCCAGGCTGGAAGTTCGGCGGACAGGTCAACGGCAACGGCCCGTTGCCGAGCGACGGCCATCGGCCGTGGGCCAAGCCCGGTGACCCCGGCATCGGCCGGGGCCAGCAGCCGCCGGCTGCGCAGCAGCCGCCGCAGATCGGGCAGCCGCCTTCGCAGGTCGGGCAGCCGCCCGTGCAGCAGCCTCCGCAGGTCGCGCAGCCGCCCGTGCAGAAGCCTCCGGTGGAGAAGCCTCAGGTCGTGACGCCCGCTCCGGCCGGGCCGGGCAGGGACAACAACGGCTCGGGGAACGGCAACCGCATCGGTAACGGCAGCGGCAGCGAGACGGGTAACGGCAACGGGATCGGTAACGGCAACCGCGTCACCGACGGAACTGGCACCGACCGCAAGCCGGAGAACCAGATCGGTTCGGGCAACTCCGGGGCTGGCGGCCAGCCGTCTCTGGACATTTCCGGCCCGCGGCAGCGTCCCCCCGGCGAGACGCCTTCGACCCCCGCCGACTCGGCGGAGCAGCCGGCCTCGCAGCCCACGGCTCCGACAACGCCCGCTCCGCAGGCCACACCTCCGACGGCGAACGTGACTCCCTCCGCGAAGCTCGGGCGCGAGCAACGCGGCAACGGCTTGCTTGCCGGCGGCGGCGCGACGGGCCGCTCGCCTCTGACGAGCCTTCCGGCCGCTCCGGCCACCCTCCCCAGCATCATCCGCCCGGGCGTGCAGGTGCCGTCGACCGCGGCGGCACCGGCCACCCCCGCGGCGGCGAAGCGTCCCGCTGCGGCAAAGAAGGACCCGACGCCGCGCAAGCGTCACGGCGCCTCCGTGGTCGAGCGCACCGTTCACGACATCGTGAAGGTCGTGCCCGAGCCGATGAAGTACCTGATCGCCACGCTCGCGGGGCTGCTCGTGATGGCGGCGTTCGGATGGGCATTCGTGACCCTTCGCGCACGCAGCCTGCGCCGCCAACGCGCCGAGCTGCTGGGCGAGGTCGGCCTGCTCCAGGCCGCGCTGCTGCCCGAAGTGCCCGAGCGACTCGGTGCGCTCTCGATGTCGGTCGCGTACCGACCGGCCGACGGACCGGGAGCGGGTGGCGACTTCTACGACGCCTTCCAGATGGAGAAGGGCCGCGTGGGCATCGTGATCGGCGACGTCGCGGGACACGGGCGTGACGCACTCGCTCGCACCGCGCTGCTCCGTTACACGCTGCGCGCATACCTCGAGACGGGGCTCGAGCCGCGCAAGGCGCTACAGATCGCCGGGCGGACCCTCGAGGAGGACATGGACGCGGGCTTCGCCACCGCGGCCGTCGCGGTATACGACCCCGCTGCCGGCACGCTTACCTACTCCTGCGCGGGCCACCCGCCTCCGATCCTGCTCGGCGAGGGCGCCCACGACCCGATCACCGTGTCGTCGTCGCCGCCGCTCGGCGCGGGTGAGGCCACCGGCCTCCGCCAGACGACCGCGCCGCTCGTGCCGGGCGCGACCGCATGCTTCTTCACCGACGGCCTCGCGGAGGCGCGGGTGGACGGCGACATGCTCGGCCGCGAGCGTCTCGCCGAGACCATCGCCAGCCTCGGCGAGCGGCCGGACGCAACCGCTCTTCTGGCGGAGCTGCGGTCCACCGGCCACGTGCCGGACGACATGGCGGCCTGCATCATCTCGCCACTCGCGGCGCGCTCGACCGACCGCAAGCCGACGGAGCGAACCGAGGAGATCGAGGTGCCGCACTACGGCGGCCGCGCGCTCTTCAGGTTCCTGATGGCGTGCGGGCTCGACGAGCAGGAAGCCGGCGAGCAGACGCGCCTGGCGCTCGCCGAGGGCGAGACGAACGGCGGCGCGATCGTGCGTGTCCTCGTCGGCGACGGCGAGCCGCGGGTGACGATCTCCCCGCCTGTGATCGAGCTGATCGAGGCGTATTCGCGCCGCCGGCTCGCAAGCTGAGCGCAGTCGTTACTCGCGTAACCCCACGTTGACGATCGCCGGGCGATCGTCCGGGCATGACGACTACGCCCATGCACGAAGCGGCCGAACTCAAGATGCGCGAGCTGCTCGAAGACAACGATCTGCCCCAGCCGGATGAGATCGAGCACGAGGAGACGAGCATCGTGCTCACGTGGCACGAGTCGAAGCTCGTGGTGATGGTGGATCTCACCGACGCCGAAGACGACTGACCACCGCGCGCAGCGTCCGCTCAACGTGCTTGGCCTCGAACTTCACCTGCGCGTGGGTGAAGCGCAGCGGGACGAGCCCGGCGGCGGTGTGGGCCTGATCACGCAGATGGTCCTTCGTCTGCTGCGCCGTGGTGCGGTGGTATCGCAGGCCGTCCGTCTCCACCACAAGCCCAAGATCCGGCCAGAAGAAGTCGACGCGGTAGCCGTTGACGAGCTGCTGCGTCTTCGGCGGCGGTAGACCGGCTCGTTTGGCGATAGGGATGAACCGCCGCTCCAGCTCTGAGTCAGTAAGGGTGAAGGTGCGGCGGTCGAGGAGCTTGCGCAGTGCCGGCGCCCCGGGTCGGTGATCGAGCCCTTCGAGCGCGGCGCGCAATCGCTCGGGGCTCACGAGGTCGAGCTTGTCCGCCTCGTTTACAGCAGCTTCGACGACCTTGGGCGAGAAGTTGGCCGCTAAGTCGACGAGCGTGCAGATTGGCGTGGTCACACGAATGCCGCGCTCGGTCGTGGTCTCGAACCGCGTGCGCCGGTAGACGGTGATCCCCGACGGCCGGCGCACCACATCCGCCGCCACCGATACCTGCGGCCGAACGCCGTCGCAGCGCCATATCCCCCACAACGCGGCAGCGCTCGCGTGGCTCAGCGCTGCACCCTCACCGCATCTGAGGACCGCAACCATCCAACAGCCCTCTTGCGTGAGATCACGGCGCCCAACGGCATAGATGCCTCGCGCCACACGGAACAGCCGGCCCGTCCGCAACCGGTGCTTGATCGCCGCGGCGGTCAGCCCGTTAGCGAGCAGCTGATCTCGTGACAGCACCCCGTGTTGATCGCTTGCGAGTCGCCAGAGGGATGTTTGAAGACTTGTGGTCGCCATCACGACCAAAAGTCTTCGAACTTCGCGGTTCGCCCCGGCGCGGGGTGCGGCGGCGGGGCCGAGCCGCGCGACGGCGCTCAGCGGAGAGGGAGGGATTCGAACCCTCGAGGCAGGTCAACCCCGCCCACGCGATTTCCAGTCGCGCTCCTTAAGCCACTCGGACACCTCTCCAGGCGCCCGTAAGCGTAGCTTCAGAGCCCGAGGCCGCGCACGCCCTCTTCGTTCCAGCCGAGGTGGTGCGCGAGCTCGTGCCGCACCGTCCGCTCCACCTGCGCGCGCAGCACCTCGGGGTCCCAGCCGAAGTCCCGCTCGAGCGTGTCCTGATAGATCACGATGCGGTCCTCGTACGAGCCGCGGGCCACGGTGTCCCCGTAATAGCGACCGTACGCGTGCACCTCAAACCCGCGCTGCGAGACGACCACGGGCGTGTTCTCGAGCATCGCCTGGAACTCGGGCGGCAGCGCGTCGATCGCCTCCGCCACGATCAGCTCGAACTCGGTCGCCTCGCGTGCAAGCGACGGCACGCGCGCCAGCTCCTCACTGCGCCGCACCACCCGCTCGAACTCGTCCTCGCTCATTCCGTCGCGGCCCATCAGCGCCACCGTGCCCCAGGCGGTGATCAGCACCAACGCCAGTGCGCCGGCGAGGATCGCCACCAACCCGCCGAGCCCGGACAGCGACGGCGGGTTCACGAGCAAGAGCACGAGCCCGGTCACGAAGGCGGCGATCGCGGCCGCTCGCAGGACGGGTCTCAGCTGCTCGAGCACACCACAAGCGTAGGCCGCGCGACCCCGGAGTTTCCGTGGGTTGCCCGGAGGGTAGGTCTCTCGCGATGACCGGACTCCCCCTCATCCTCATTCTCTTGATCCTGATCGGGGCCCTCGTGGGTGCCGGATCGGTGATCTTCACGCCTGTGCTCGCGATTCCGATCGGGCTCTTCCTGATCGCCCTGGTCGGCATATGGGAGCTGACGAAGCGCCGTCGCACGTCCACGCAGCGGATGGAAGAGCTGCGCGAGGAGGCTGACTCCGACCGCGTGGAGTTCACCGAGCGCGATAGGCAGACGCTCGCCTAAGCGTCACCCGGCGGGGCAGTGAAGCCCGTCCACATCGGCTGCTCGGGTTGGAACTACGCCGACTGGCGTGACCGGCTCTACCCCAAGGGACTGCCAACCGGCCGCTGGCTCGAACGCTACGCCGAGGTGTTCGAGACGGTCGAGATCAACTCGAGCTTCTATCGGCTGGTACGCCCGAGCGCCGCGGAGAACTGGGTGCGACAGACGCCTGCGGACTTCATCTTCGCGGCGAAGGCCAGTCGCTACCTGACGCACATCAGGCGCCTGCGGGAACTGGATCAGGGCATCAAGCGCTTCTACGAGGGCATCCAGCCGCTCGTCGATTCGGGCAAGCTCGGGCCGGTCGTATGGCAGTTCCCGGCCAACTTCCACCGTGACGACGAGCGGCTCGAATCCGCGCTCGGCAAGCTGCCGCCGGGCAAGCACTGCTTCGAGTTCCGCCACGAGAGCTGGTTCGTGTCGGAGGTCTACGAGCTGCTACGCCGCCACGGCGCGGCGCTGATCATCGGCGATCACCCCGAGCGGCCGTTCCAGTCGTACGAATTCACCACCGACTGGACGTTCGTGCGCTTCCACTACGGCCGTCGCGGCCGCAATGGCAACTACTCGAAGACCGAGCTCGAGGAGTGGGCCGATCGGCTCCGCAAGTGGCGGCGTCGCGTGGAGGTGTTCGCGTATTTCAACAACGACTGGCGCGGCTACGCCGTCGAGAACGGTAAGGCGCTGGAGCGACTGCTCGGACTGCGCTGAGCTGCCGGCTCAGCCGGCGTTGCCCGGCTCGCCCGTGGCCTGGCCTTCTTCCCCCGGCACCCCGGGGTTCTCCTCGGCCTCTTCGCGGGCGTCGTCCTCGACATCGTCGGGCACGACCTCGGCGGGCTGCTCCTCCGGAAGCTGATCCGACTCCTCTTTGCGCTCGTGCTCCATGGCGAGCACGTTACGCCTATGGCCCCGCAGGCGCCGCGCCGCTTGGCTCCACGGCGTCCGCCGCTACGTCGTCTGCGTCGGCCGCGAATCGCCCCAGCCGGCGCATCATGCGACGTGCGTTCTCGGTCTGCAGCACGAGCGCTCCGCGCGGAGTGACGTGCAGACGGAAGCCGTCGTCGTCCTCCGGCAGGCGCTCGGCCTTGTCGGTCTGGCTCTCGTGTGAATCCATGCGGTCCTCCCCTGCGTCGCGCGCACGCGGGCTGCGAGCCCTTCGGCGCCTCACCTCGCCTTACCCCATTCGTGCATAGGAAAAACCGTGTGGCCCGCTATTTGCGGGATGTCGTCACCGAAATGGCGCATGGACTGCCTGACCCCGCCTCGGGGGCCGCGCGGTTCCGGCGGTGCACGCGGCTACGCTCGCGCGCGTGAAATGGACGCGGACCCTTGGCGCGGTGTGTGTCGTCGTGGTTGCCGCCGCCGGATCGGCGTCCGCGCACCGAGTGCCCGGCGCCCCGCGCTGCCCGGTCTTCCCGGCGAACAACCAGTGGAACCTGCGCGTCGACAAGCTGCCTCTGATTGCCAACTCGCGGGCGATCGTCGACAGCATCGGGGCCACGGCCCCCGTGCACGCCGACTTCGGCTCGGGCCTCTACGACGGCGCCCCGATCGGCATTCCATACAAGGTGGTGACGAGGCGGCAGAAGGCAGCGCGCGTGAGCTTCGACTACTCCGACGAGTCAGACCATGGGCGCTACCCGATCCCGCGCAACGTGCCCATCGAGGGCGGGCCTAAGTCGGATGGCGACCGGCACGTGATCGTGGTCGACCGCGACCGCTGTCGGCTGTACGAGCTATTCGCCGCCTATCCGCGAAGCGGTGGCCGCTCCTGGCACGCCGGCTCAGGCGCGATTTGGCGCCTGCGCTCGAACAAGCTGCGTCCGAGCGGCTGGACCTCCGCCGACGCAGCCGGCCTGCCGATCTTCCCCGGGCTTGCCCGCTACGACGAGGTGCGCGGTGGCTCGATCGACCACGCGCTGCGGATCACCGTGCCGCGCTCGCGGCGCGCGTTCATTTACCCCGCGCGCCACTTCGCCTCGGACCTGACCGACGCCGACCTGCCGGCGATGGGCCAGCGCCTGCGCCTGCGCGCGAGCTTCCCGGAGCGTGGCTTCCCGCGCCAGGCACGCGTGGTGATTCGCGCGCTGAAGATCTACGGCGCGATCGTCGCCGACAACGGCGCACCGTGGTTCATCAGCGGCGCGCCCGCACGTGGCTGGAACAACGACGACCTCCACTCGCTCGGGCAGGTGAAGGGATCGGACTTCGAGGTGGTCGACACCGCCTCGCTCCCGCGCCCGGGCGGCTAGCGCGCTGACTACGGCTGAGCGGCGCGCGCCTCGAAGCTGTGCGCCCACGCGCGCGAAGTCACGAGCCTGCCGCGGCGGCGCCACCAGGGGCGCGCCAGCTCGGCGCGCATTGCGTGCACTTCCTGCCACGCGGCGCCGAGATGCGACTCGAGCCGGTCGTTGACACTGCGCACGTCGGCGAGCTCGTTGGTCAGCTGCTCTCGCGCCTCGCGCTCGTCGGCGAGCTCCCGGGCCTGACCGCGCAACTGCTCGAGCTCCGCGTTCTGAAGCTCCAGGCGGCGCGCGACGGTCGCGTGGGCTGTGCGCTCGCGCTCGAGCTCGCTCTCGAGCCGATCGGCCCGCGCCTGCACGCGCCCGACCTCGGAGGCCTGGCGCTCGAGGCGGTCGAACATGTCGGAGATCAGCGCGAGCTGAGCCTCGACGGTCAGCGGTTCCCTCTCGATCGCCTCCCGTGCGACTCGCTGCGCCTCCCCTGTCCTGAGTGCCTGTACCTGAGAAAAGGCGATACGAAGAGGCTACCGAGATTTGCTCAAAATTGCGCGAGATGATGAAAAAAATCAGTGCAAGATCTGCGCCATGACCGAGCCGGCCGCCACCAGAGGGGGCGAGCGGGTAACCCTTCGCGGGGGCGAGCAGGTGGTGATCAGGCCGATCCGGCCGGCGTCGGCCGAGGCCGGCGCGCCGCTCGCGACAGCACTCCGCCACGCCCCCCGCGGGGCGCACCACGGGGCGGCTGCGCGGCGGTCCGACCCGCGATCGATGAACAGGTTTGGCCCGCGACCGCCCTTGGTTACCTTCTCCGTGTGTCCTCGCGCCGGACACTGATTGCAGTCTCTGGCCTCGTCGGCGCGGCGCTCGTGGTCATCGTGCTCGCCATCGCTGGCGTGTTCAGCGGCAGCGACGACAACTCCCGCAACGTGGTGATCGGCGGCTCCGCGTTCGCGCAGGGCGGTGCGAC
>DASVXS010000050.1:0-17918 GCA_036392575.1 Thermoleophilaceae bacterium
GGACTTCGCGCTCTGGAAGGCGCAGAAAGAGGGCGAGGACACCGCCTGGGACGCTCCCTGGGGGGCCGGGCGGCCGGGCTGGCACATCGAGTGCTCGGCGATGGCCGAGGTGATCCTCGGCCTCGACTTCGACGTCCACGGCGGCGGCTCGGACCTCATCTTCCCGCACCACGAAAACGAGATCGCCCAGACCGAGGCCGGCCGCGGGCACCAGCTCGCGCGCCTGTGGATGCACAACGGCATGCTGCAGATGGCCGACGAGAAGATGGCCAAGTCGGTCGGGAACGTGACGTCGCTGAACGACGCGCTCGCGCTGGCCGGCCGCGACGCGCTGCTCATGTACTTCGTGAGCGGCCACTACAGGCAGCCGATCGCGTTCAGCGAGGAGGCGCTCAGGGAAGCGGCGCGCGCGGTCGATCGCGTGCGCGAGCTTGCGCGCCGCCTCGATCGCGACGCTCCGGCGCCGGAGGCGCTCGAGCCCTACGCCGATCGCTTCTTCGATGCGCTGGCCGACGACTTCAACACCCCCGCCGCTCGCGCGGCCCTGTTCGACTGGGTCTCCGAGGCGAACCGCCGGCTCGACGCCGGCGAGCGGCTGGGCGTCGGCGAGCTCGAGGACATGCTGCGCGTGTTCGGCCTCGAAAACCTGCTCGACGTGGAGGAAGAGCCCGCGGACCCGGAGGCCGAGCAGCTGCTGCGCGAGCGCGAGGAGGCGCGCCAAGCGCGCGACTTCAGCACGGCCGATGCCAAGCGCGACGAGCTCGCCGCCCGCGGCTGGGAGGTGCGGGACACGCCCGAAGGGCCGCGCCTCGTACGCGCGGGCTGAATCGCGATGATCGTCTACGGCCGCAACCCGGTGCGCGAGGCGCTGCGGGGCAGGCGGCGCGTTGAGCGGGTGTGGGCCACCCCGAAGGCCGCGAGGGAGGACTGGCTGCGTGAGGCGCCGGGGCTGTCGCAGGTGGATGCCGCCGAGATCGAGGTGCTGGCGGGGTCACCCGACCACCAGGGTGTGTGCGCCGAGGTGGACGCGTACCCCTACGCGGACGCCGACTCCCTGCTGGAGGCGGACGAGGCGCTCGTGGTGGCCCTCGACGAGGTGACGGATCCGCGCAACCTCGGCGCGATCGTGCGCGTGGCCGAGGCCGCCGGGGCGACCGGCGTCGTGATCCCGGAGCGGCGGAGCGCAGAGGTAACGCCGGTCGTGGCCAAGGCGTCAGCCGGCGCCGTCGAGCACCTGCCGGTCGCGCGCGTGTGCAACCTCGCGGACTGGCTCGGAGAGGCCAAGGACGCGGGCGCGTGGGTGTACGGGGCTTCTGCCGACGGGATCCCGTACGAGCGCCCGGACTACCGCGGGAAGGTGGTTCTCGTGCTGGGGTCCGAGGGCCGCGGGCTGCGCCCGCGCGTGGCCGCCATGTGCGACGAGCTGGTGGCTCTGCCCCTCCGCGGGAAGGTCGATTCGCTCAACGTTTCGGCTGCCGCGGCCGCCTTGCTCTACGGCGTCTTGCAATTTCGCTCTCAGCGCGGTTGACAAGGCTCCATAACTTCGACCATACTGCGCGGCGACAGATGGTCTGAACCTTAGGTAGAGCCTTCGAGTTCAGCTAAATCTGGCGCCAGGGGAGGTAGTGCGCCACGGTTCGAAAAGGGCCGTGCCTGCTGGGCATGTCCCGAAAGGGGAACGTTCGTGGCTATCAGTACCTCGCCGGCACGGCCGTTGAGCGCATCAAGGTCTAACGCTCAACCTCAGCTTGATGATCACTACCTGATCGCGCTCGCCAAGCAGGGGAAGAAGGACGCGTACGACCAGATCGTGCGCCGTTACTACGGCTTCGTCCGCCTGAAGGCCTCCTCCTACTTCCTCGTCGGCGGGGATTCCGACGACCTGATTCAGGAGGGTCTTGTTGGGCTCTACAAAGCGGTTCGCGACTATCGCTACGACCGCGAGTCGAGCTTTCGAAACTTCGCGGAGCTCTGCATCACGCGCCAGATCATCACCGCGGTGAAGACGGCGACACGCAACAAGCACACGCCGCTCAACCAGTACGTGTCGTTCTCGCAGACGCCGGCGTCGGCCGGCGACGGCGAGCCCACGCTCGACGAGGTGCTTCCCGGCCCAACCGCGCACGACCCGGTGAACCAGGTGATCTCCACCGAGGAGCTGCACAGCCTCGTTGCCTGCCTCTCGAGCGTGCTTTCAGAGCTCGAGAGCTCTGTGCTCTCGCTGTACCTGGACGGCCATTCGTACGAGGCGATCGGCGAGCGGCTGGTGTGTGACACGAAGACGGTCGACAACGCCTTGCAGCGCGTGAAGCGCAAGGTGGGAGCGCACCTCGCTTCGCGCAACGTGATGCTGTAGCCGCTGGGCGAAACGCACCTGGACGGACGTCCAGGGCGCGCCTGCCTGACTCGCGAGCCGCCGGCATCCGGCCGACCCCTTGGGTCGGATGCCCGCACTCGTCAGACCGCTTCTCGTCGCGCTCCTGCTGGCCATGCTGGGCTTCATGGCGGCTGCCTCTGCGTCCCGCACGCACCACGTCCGCGCCGAGAAGACGGCGGCGAAACCCGCGAAGTCCTCGGGATTCGCCGACCCGGCTCCCGCTCCCGTGACCCAGCCGGCAGCCGACGTGCAGGCCGCGCGCCCGGCGCGCCCCCGGTCGACTCCCCAAGGCTTCCGAGTGGTGCGGGTGCGCCAGGGCCGCTCGATCCTCATCCACAACAGCGTCAACGGGCGCCCCGTCGGCCGCCTTGCGTCGTCCACCGAGTTCGGCTCGCCCGAGGTCTTGTCGGTCGCAAAGCGGCGCGGGCGCTGGCTGGGCGTCACCACGCCCGCGATCGCGAACGGGAAGCTCGCCTGGATCCGGGGCGAGAGCAAGGCGCTCGAGCGAGACACCACGCGCTGGTCGCTCCGGGCGGACCTGTCGCGCCGGCGGCTCGAGCTCCGCAATGGCGGCAAGCTCGTGCGCGCAATGACGGTGGCGATCGGGCGCCCCGGCTCGACCACGCCGACCGGCCGCTTCCAGGTCACAGACAAGCTCTCCGGGGCGAACTACGGCGCCTACTACGGCTGCTGCATCCTCGCGCTGTCCGGCCACCAGCCGCACACGCCGCCCGGCTGGCAAGGCGGCAACCGGCTCGCGATCCACGGCACTAACGTCGCCGCGACGATCGGCAAGGCCGCATCGGCGGGCTGCCTGCGCGCCGCGGACCGCGACCTACGCGTGCTGATGCGCCGCGTGCCGCTCGGCACGCCTGTGTTCATCCGCAGCTAGACGAGTTGCGCGGGTCCCGACGGTCCGTGTAGGCTGCGCGCTCAAGTTTGCCTCAGCGTTCTCTCCCCCTTGAACGTCAGCCGGATCCATACGACGAGGGGGAGCGATGGACGAGAGTGCGACGTTGGAGCTGCTCGGCGAGGCATTCGAGCGAGGGGAGCCGGTCGAGGTCCCGGATGAGCTCGTGTCCCGGCTTCCTGGTGAGGTCGAGGACGAAGATCCGGACTTCGTCAGCGGCGTCACCATCACCGAAGAGGACGCGGACGACGCGATCCGGCGGTTTGCCGCAGCGGCGTCTGGGCCGGAGCTGAAGGCGGCGCTGGAGGGCCTGCTCCAGCAGTCCTACGAGCAAAAGCTGGCCTTCCTTCACGCGGACGAATGGGTCTTCCCTCCCGACCACGTGACGAAGCCTCCCTCGAAATGCGTCCGGAAATGCGAGCGGATCTGCCAGCCCGTAATGCAGAAGGTCTGCCGGAAGGTCTGCGAGCCGCGGGTACCAGGCGGCCCGATCGTCTGCCGACCCGTGTGTGAGCTGGTGGCGAAGACGGTCTGCAAGCAGGTCTGCGTCGTGATCTGCAACTAGCGGGGCCCGGGATGTCGTCGCTAGAGGAAGCGCTCGCCCAGCTATGGGCGGGCGAGCAGGCCGTGTACTACGACGCCGAGGCCGACGATCGCGATCGTGCCTCCTACTACGCAGATGTGTCGAATGGGCTCGACCCCGCTCAGCTCTTCCAAGCACTGTCACGGCTGGTGTCGGACACACACCGCAGGCAGCCGGAGTACCGGCCGCATGTCGAGGTCTACCCCTGGGTGGATCTGCAGCCGGACCGAACACTGAGAAGCATCTACACCGACGAGGTCTACGACCCCGAAACACTCATTCGCGAGGATGCGGAGACCGAAGAACGGCGCCGCGACGAGAGAGCTCGCTTGATCACCGAGGGGCTGACGCTACGCGATCTCGAGGCCGAGCTCGAGACGACGCTGCCGTACAACTGCGAGCACGTGTACTGCCAGTCGTGGTTCGACCACGCCGAGCCGATGCGCGGAGACGTCCACCATCTGTTCGCCTGCGAGTCGAAGTGCAACAGCTTTCGCGGCAACTTCCCTTACGACGACTTCCCTGACTATCCCGAGGTCGTCCGCGATCCCTGCGGGCGGCGAGAACGGTCGGGGTTCGAACCGGCGCACGGAAAGGCGAAGGCGGCGCGGGCAGCGCTGTACTTCCTGATCCGATACCCGGAGGTGAGCGCGGCGAGCCCGCGCTACGACGCCGAGCACGTGACGATGCTGCAGGGGTGGCACGCCGCATCAGGCCCGGAAGAGCACGAGCGACACCGGAACGCGGCCATCTTCGCCCGACAGGGAAACCGCAATCCGCTGATCGACTTTCCGGAGTGGTCCGAGCGGATCGATTTCGGCGCCCGTCCGGGATAGGCCACGCCCGTTTGTCCGGCGGCGAGCCGGGATACTGAGCGGCGAGTGGAGGTACTCGTCGCAGGAGGGCACGGCCAGGTGGCGCGAAGGCTTCTTCGCGCGCTCGCCGAGCAGGGCCATCGCGGGCGTGGCCTGATCCGCAACCCCGACCAGGCGGCCGACCTGGAGGCTGACGGCGCGGAGGCTGTCGTGCTCGACCTGGAACAGGACGCCATCGAGGACGACCTCAGCGACGTGGTGAGCAGCGCGGACGCCGTTGTGTTCGCGGCGGGCGCGGGGCCGGGGAGCGGAGCCGAGCGCAAGCAAACGATGGACTTCGGGGGCGCGGTGAAGCTGATGGATGCCGCGAAGGCGGCCGGCGTGCGCCGCTACGTGATCGTCAGCTCCATGGGCGCCGACGACCCGGAATCCGCCTCAGGTCCGATGGGTCCTTACCTCGAGGCGAAGGCGGCGGCTGACCGCGCGCTCGAGGCGAGCGGTCTCGACTACACGATCGTCCGTCCGGGCGGGCTCACGAACGACCCCGGCACGGGGCGGATCGAGGCGGCGACCAAGCTCGGCCGCCGCGGCCAGGTGCCGCGTGACGACGTCGCGCAGACGCTGCTGGCAACCCTGTTCGCGCCCACGACGATCGGCAAGACGTTCGAGGTCCTCTCGGGCGACACGCCGATCCAGGAAGCCGTCCGCTCGGTCTAGTTGCCGCTCCGCTTGGTGGCAGCCAGCGCGGCCTCCACTTGCTGTCTGAACGCCATGGCAGGGCGAGTCTCCGCCCGTTACGTTGCACCCGTGGAGCGGTCCAGGTCCCACCTCGCAGGCGCGATCTACGGGCAGATCCTCGCGACCTCGCTCGTGGCCACTCTGTCCGAAGACGAGTCCGCGACCGCCGGTGACATCTTCTTTTGGGTCGGGGTCACGATGCTCGTCTTCTGGGCCGCGCACGTGTACGCGAACTGGCTTGCGAGACAGGTGACGACCGGCGGGGGCTTGAGCGAGCTGGGCTCGGTCGCGGCCGAGCAATGGCCTATGGCGCAGGCCGCGGCGCCAGCGCTTGGCCTGCTGCTGCTCGGATGGGCCGGCGTCTACTCGCGTGACACGGCCGTCGACCTGGCGATCGCCGCCGGCATCATCAGCCTTACCGCCTGGGGAGTCGTGATCGCCCGCCGCGCCGACGCCAACCAGCTCGAGACGCTGGCGACGGCTGTGATCAGCGCCGGCTTCGGGTTGCTCATGGTCGGCCTGAAGATCCTGGTGCACTGAGCGGTGCCGAAGTGGATGGGCGTGGACGTCGGTGGCAAGCGCAAGCAGTTCGACGTTGCGCTGATCGACGAATCGCGCCTGCTCGAGCTCCTAGACAGGCAGCGGGTCGAGGATGTGGTGGCCTGGGTGGATTCAGTGCGCCCGACGATCGTGGCGATTGACAGTCCGCGCTCATGCGCGCCGCCGGGACACGGCGTTCGCCCGGACGAGCGCGCGCTGCGCGCGGCGGTGTGCGGTATCCGTTGGACGCCGTCGCGCGACCGACTCGACGGGAGCGACTACTACGAGTGGATCCGCGAAGGTCTCCAGTTGTACGAGGCGCTCGAAGGTCTCGCGGCCGAGGTGATCGAGTGCTTTCCGACGGCGGCGTGGACGCGCTGGTCCGGCGAACGAGGCGGTCGAGCGCGCTCGTCGTGGACGCGCGAAGCGCTCGCGCGACTCGAGCTGGCTGACGTGCCGCTGAGAACCAATCAAGACCAGCGCGACGCGATCGCAGCCGCAGTCACAGCCCGCGAGTACGCGCACGGGCGCTGCGAGTGCTTCGGCGAGATCGTGGTGCCGATGCGTCGGCAGCCAAGCCGGAGAGGGGACTCGAACCCCTGACCCACGGTTTACAAAACCGTTGCTCTACCAGCTGAGCTACTCCGGCACGCTGATTCCAGAGCCTAGCGACGGCCTTGGGTTCGAGGCCGTCTACCGAATGTCTACCGAGAAAGGCTTGGATCGTCTCGCGGGTGCGCCTCGCGGTCACGTCGAGACGTGAAGGCACGCCAGCTTCGCCCATGTTGCCGAAGCTGGCGTGGACAGCGGATGACTTGGCACGTCTGGGCAACTTCGCGTGGCCGACCGTGCTCGCGGCGCTTGACATGTGCGCGGAACGCCCCGGCGTTTGGATCCCGCTTCGCGAGATCGAGGAGCGATCCGGGAGAAACCGCAACCAGGCTCGTTCGGACCTTGCTGAACTGAGACGAAGGGTGAAACGCGAGTTCGGCCGCTCTAATTGGCCTTTCGTAGCGCGGTGGGCGGCGGGTGGCGAGAAGCAGTTGTATTACGGCCTCGATCCGCCGCTGGCGACGGCCTGGCCAGCGCTCTCGCGGACTCGAGCAAGCGGCGTGTTCCGGGCTGTCGTTCTCGATCCCGGTGCTCCGGTGAGCGGAAGCGCGTCTGCCCAGTAGTCGCCGCATATAGGGCTCGCGTAGGCCGCCTCCCGCGCGTCCAGGAGCGGATTTCCCTCAGACCGCGCTGCGCAAGGCCGCGCCGGAAGGGCTCGAGCGCCACTCGCCGCGCTCGAGCCAGACGCGGGATCCCCAGCGCCTAGAGGAGGCTCGGCGATTCGATTCCCGGCTGACGTGAGCGCCGCTGCGGCCGGCTCCGGATCGTCTATGGGCCGCTTGGTGGGCAGACGAGCTTCGCCGTTCCCTTGCGCGGTCCCTCCGGCTTGCTCTCGGGAAAGCGCCAGGCGAGGCGGGTGAACAGGGAGTGAGGCACGCAGCCACCAGTCATCCGCGGCAGGAATGCGTGTAGACGGACCGGATACGTCCTGAAGGTGCCCCCAGCGCAGTTGGGATTGCAGTCGTTGACGAGCGCCGTCCCTCGGCCCCTCGCCTCGGTCTGCGTCCAGCGCGACCAGACGATGCCGCGCACACGGAAATTCGCGTCCGCACAGGTGACGATCACCTTCCTCGGCTTGTATCTCCCGCGCTGGCAGTTGTAGAGCAGCAGCACCCGAGCCTGCCCGGCCGTAGCCACGGCAGGAGATCCCCCGCTCTGCCCGCCGGCGGCGCCGGCCTGGCAGGCGAAGGCCGCGATCACCGCCACCAGCAGTCCGGCGAACGTGAGGCGACGAGAACTCGACATGCGCTCCTCCTTCGGTCGACCGTCGTCGTCCAGAGCCGAGGCCCAGAGTCTCGGCTACGAAGCAGAGTGCGTCAACGCGTTCACCATCAACGACATTTCCTCTACACGTTCCTCAAGGTCCCACTTTGGACGAGTATGGCTATCCCGCCGCTCGGAGCCTCTTCCCGGCTGACCGATTGCTTGTCCCCGACACCGTGGGGCCGCCCTCCCCGCCCGCCAGCGGAACACTTGGGGGCGGCTCCATCTAACGGCGTGCGCGGCTCGGCCGGCAACAAGGTGGTCTGGAACAGTTGTCCGAGAGGGTCGCCGGGCTTCGCAACCACGCTTTTGCGCTGACGGCCCTGCGATCGTCGAGGTCAGTTCCTGGCGTTGGCGCTCCGGATCCGACAGGAATCGGTGTTTGAGATCGAGCGTGGGCGCGGCTGCGAGGTGGCGCTCCCGGCTATTCGTCCATTGCGATAGCCGGGCCGCTCCCCGCGTCGAAGCCGGCGCGGCCCCGCATCCACGCGAGGGGAACAGGCGCATTAGCTGGTGCCTGAGCCGCTCGGAGCCGCTGCTGAGATTCGTCCACAGCGATAGCGACCGCGTCTGGTTCTAGACGCCCGCTATTTGGCTGGGTGGGGTGGGCACCCATATTCGTACTCGAGTTCGTGGAGTTGACCACCCCACCCCATGTCCGATCCGCGCGGGTCCAGCTGGTCGGCGTATGCGGCTCAAGGTGCGGCGCCCCCGCCAGAGTGAGCTTCCGCGGGATCGGCTACTTCGGGAGGAGCAGCAGGCAGACCGCGGTCTGCTGCATCGCGCGTAGGCGGGCGAGGAGGGCACCGCTGGGCGCGGGGATGTTGAGCGACGTTGTGACCGCTCGGCTGCCGTCGCGCGTGGCCGCCGCGAACTGTACGTAGCCGGGGAAGTTGCCGGTGTGGCCGTAGACGTTTCCGCACCTGGTGCGGTAGCGGAAGACGGCGAGGCCGGCGGAGTTCCGGCCGGGCCCGGGCGGGCTCGACTCGCCGCCCGCGACGAAGCGCAGCTGACGGCGTTGCAGCGATGCCGGGAAGAGGCGAGCCCCGAGGTAGCCGCGGATGAACGTGCCGAGGTCCCTGGGCGTCGACACTATGGCGCCGGAGGACCACGCTCCCGACGGGCTGAGGAGCGTGCTCACGTCCTCGGGTGGGGAGCCCGGTTCGACCAGGTAGCCGTGTATGAACGGCTGCGGAAGCGGCGGGTTGCTCGGGAAGCTCGTGCGGGTCAGCTCGAGCGGGTTGAAGACAATCTCTCGCAGCAGCCGGCCATAGGGCCGACCGCCGGCTTGCTCGGCCATGAGGCCGACGACAATGTTGTCGGTATTCGAATACTCGTAGCGGCTGCCCGGAGTGAAGACGAGCGGCTCCCTCTCGACCCAGCTCAGGATCGTCGCAGGCGACACGTGGCCCTGGGGATCGCTTTCGGCCTGCATCCTGAAGCCGTCCGACTGCGTGTAGTCGGGCAGGCCGCTGGTGTGGTTGAGCAGCTGCTGCAACGTCACGGCGGACCAGGCGGAGGGGAGGCTGGGCAGCCGCTCGCCGATCGTCTCGCTCAGCTCGAGCTTCCCGCTGGCCACTAGCCGCAGCGCGACTGCGCCGCTGAACGCCTTGGCCACGCTCGCGATCCGCATGTGATCGGTCGGGCGGGGTTTTCTGCCGGTCTCGACGTCGGCCACCCCGGCGCGAAGTGTCGTCATGCGCGATCCGCGGCGCAGCGTCACGATCGCGCCCGGCGGGCCGCCGTCGGCCGCCACAAGGGCCTCGAGCTGGCGCTGAAGGCCGGCTTTCGTCACGCCCTGGGCAATCGCCGCTGGGGCTACGAAGGCGCAGGCGACTGCTACCAGGGCGGCGGCAAGTCCCGCCCGGGTTGATCGCATGGCCGCCGAGTATCTGAGTTCACACGTCCCCTGTCAACGGGGGCGGCTGACGCTTCGTGGCGCTCTTGTCGCGGGGTGATTCTCGCGCGGCGGTGAAACTCATCCGCAAACACATCGAGGGGACGGAGTACATCCTGGCGGGGCTGTTCCCGGGCTAGCGCGTAGGCGGCGTGACCGGACGGGGATCGGCGCTTCCGGTGTACGAAGCTGAACCTTGATCCGGTGGGTCGCGAGGTGATAGAGAGCGCCCGACAGCCCTTCGCGCCGCCGGCAGCCGATGACAAGCCGTGCGACCGAAGCGGAACGATCCGAGGAAAGAAGGATCCCGTGCCTTGTTTTCGCGTGTTCTTGGTCGCCTCGGCGGCCGTGCTCGGGTCACTGCTCTTCGCGGCCGGGTCGGCCGCTGCGGCGTCAGGGCCCAAGGTGACCACCGTCGTGTCGGGTCTGGATAACCCGCGTGACCTGGCGTTTGGGCCACGCGGGCGCCTCTACGTCGCCGAGGCCGGCCACGGCGGCAGCGAGTGCGTATCCGCTGGTGAGGAGGGCACGGCATGCTTTGGGTTCAGCAGCGGCATCAGCCGCGTGAACATCCAGGCCGGGAGGAGCCATCGCGTCGTGTCCGGGCTGGCCTCAACCGCCGAGGAGACGGGCTCCTCCGCGACAGGCGTCGACGGCATCTCGTTCCTGGGCAACGGCAGCATGTTCGGGATCATGGCCGGGTCGCGCGACGCCATCCCGCCCGGGTTGTCCGCCGCAACGACCACAAAGTTGCAGCAGCAGGCGGGCCGTCTCATCAGGGTGACGCCCGGGCGCGGGGTCAGGTTCGGCGCGGACGTCGGCCACGAAGACTTCACATGGAGCGCTGCTCACGGCGACCTGGTCCCGGGTCAGTTCCCCGACGCGAACCCGTACGGCGTGCTCGCGTTGCCCGGAGCCACCTGGGTCGTCGATGCCGGCTCGAACACGATCGACCGCATCGACGCGAGGGGCAAGGTGCACGTCGTGGCGTTCATCCCTAATCCGCCGTCCTCCGACGCGGTGCCGACATGCATCGACAGAAGCCGTCACGGCGTCCTCTACGTCGGTGAGCTCACCGGCGGCGGCAACCAGCCAGGCGCGTCCGTGGTGTGGCGCTTCACGCCGCGGGGACACAAGCTGACCCAGTGGGCGACGGGCCTGACTGCGGTTACCGGCTGCGGCTTCGCTCACAACGGCAAGTTCTATGCAACCGAGTTCTCGACGGCGGGGCTCGACAACGCGGCGCCGGGCACGGGCGCGGTCGTGCGCGTCGCGCCGCACAGCACGTCGCCCAGGACGGTGGTGTCGAACCTCAACTTCCCGGGCGGATTCGCCGCCGGCGGCGACGGATCGCTCTACGTGTCCAACTGGAGCATCTCACCCGCCGGCGGCGGCGAGATGCCGAGCGGCGAGGTCCTGCGGATCGCGCTCCGGGCGAAGCACCGCTGACAGCGCGGCGACCTCGAGCGCGGCGTGGTCGTGAACGAGACCGACCTGCCGGACCAGGTCGTGAGGGAGGCGGTCGATACCTACATCGAGGAGCACGCCTCGATGCCGGGCGTCAACCAGGCGACACGTAACTGCGGAGCTATGTGAACAACGCGGGCTCGCTGCTCGCCGGCACGAAGTACTGCTCGCCGCGCAATAAGAGAGAGGACGCCCGTGAGTTGTGGGAGCCACCTCGGTTCCGGTTATCGGCTTCACGGTTGTGCCGCCTGAGGCGTCTAGCGTGCGCGTTCTGACTCCGTGGGTGGCAGAAGCGTGGGTCACATAGTGGGCCGGGCGCTTCGCCCCTCAGGCCCCGCAGATCACCTATCGAGCCGATACGATCGTCTCGATAGAGGTGGCACGCACTCTGGAAGTCGAACGGGTCTACCGACACTTCTGCATGGAGGCGCGGGCGCTGGAAGTGGTCGGCGAGCGCTGGTCGCTTCTGATCGTCCGGGACCTGTTGCCCGGCCCACGCCGGTTTACGGATCTGATCCGCAGCCTGAACCCGATCACTCCGACCCGGCTGACGGACCGGCCCCGGCGGCTCGAGGCCGCGGGGGTGGTCGAGCGTGAGCCGGCAGAGCGCGGCAACGAGGTCTGGTATCGGCTGACGGATGCCGGGCGAGACCTCGGACCGGCGATCGACGAGCTGACCTTCTGGGGAATACAGCACGCCACGGAGCGCCCACGAGCCGATGAGCCGGTTCACGGCGAGGCGGCGATGATTGGCACCAAGGTCTGGTTGAACAGGTACTCGTCCGCCCCGCCGGGCGGGCTGGTCTGGGTCTGGCGATTCCCGGGCGAGGACAGCTACAGCCTGCGAGCGACGGACGGTGCCTGGGATCTGACTCGCGGCGAGCAGGAGGGTGCGGCGGTGACGGTTGACGCGACGACGGCGGACTGGGCGGTCTTCCTCACCTCACCCCGGGAGAAGCGACGGCTGCCGACCAAGGACGTCCGGCTCGAGGGATCCAAGGCCGAGGTGACGAGGTTCGTCAAGGCCTTTGCGGCGAAACCTGCGGCCCGCTGATCTCGATCGGCTCGCACGCCACCTCTGGCGGCTGGCTCGGGATCACGATCGCCGCCGCGACCGCGCCCACGAGGGTGATGGCGACCGCCACCAGGACCGCGATCTGGAAGCCGTCGAAGAAAGCGTTCGAAGCGGCCTCGTGGAGTCCCTGCGCGAGCCTCGGCCGGCCGGTGGCATCGAGGCGCGCGGCGATCCCGAACGCGGTGCCGACCGATCGCTGTGCGCTGTCCGCGATCGAACCGGGGACAGCGGCCGGGAGCGAGTCGGCCAGGCGGCTGGCGTAGATTGACGCGTAGATGCTTCCGATCACGGCGACACCCAGCGTCGCGCCGGTGATTCGCGTCGCGTCGTTGACCGCCGAGCCGACGCCCGCCTTGGCGGCGGACACGGCTCCCATGATCGACTCGGTCGCCGGTGCACTGGTGAGTCCGATTCCGGACCCGATGAAGACCATCGAGGCGGCGATCGTCAGGTAGCTGGTGCTTGTCGATGAGGTCGAGGCCCAGGCGAGCCCGATCGCGAGGCAGACCATTCCGCTGGCGACTACCAGCTTCGTCCCGCGCCGCACCGCCAGCCTGGTGCCGAGCACCGAGGTGATCCCGGTCAACACCGCGACCGGCAGGAGCCTGACCCCGGTGGACAGCGGCCCATAGCCCTTCAGGAACTGGAAGTAGAGGGTGATCACGAAGATGAATCCCATCAGCGAAAAGAATGTGATCGTGACCGCGCCGCTCGCCGCGCTGAAGCGCAGGTTCCTGAACAGGCGGATGTCCAGCAGCGGCTCGCGGACGCGGCGTTCCCAGGCGATAAACGTGGCGAGCAGGACGCCGGCCAGCGCGAAGCCGGCGAGGCTGAGGCCGGCCGCCCACCCTCGGTTGGGCGCCTCGATGATCGTGTAGATCAGGGCGGCCATCGCCGCCGTCGAGAGCACCAGCCCTGGCCGGTCGGCGGGAGGCGCCTCGGGATCCCGCGAGGTCGGGACGGCGAAGGCGACCAGCACCGCCGCGACGGCGGCGAACGGGACGAGCGCGAAGAAGACGCTCGACCAGGAGAAGCGCTCGAGCAGCCAGCCGCCGATGATCGGCCCGACTGCGATCCCGACGCCCGTGCTGGCGCCCCAGAGCCCGATCGCCCGGGCGCGCTCCCTGCGTTCTGTGAACACGTTCGTGAGCAGCGACAGGGTTGCCGGGAAGATGAGCGCGGCCCCCAGCCCCATCACCGCGCGCGCCGCGATCAGCTCACCGGGACTGTTCCCGAGGCCGCCGGCGAAGCTCGCCGCGCCGAAGACGAGAAGCCCTGCGAGCAGCACGCCCTTGCGGCCGAGCCGGTCGCCGAGGTTCCCGGCGGCCAGCACGAACGCCGCGAACATCAGGTTGTAGGCGTCGACGATCCACTCGAGCTGCACCGTCGAGGCGTGAAGCTCGCGCACCAGCGTCGGCAGCGCCACGTTCACGATCGTCGTGTCGAGGTTGATCATGAACGCCGCGAGCAGCAGCGCGACGAGGACCATCGGCTTTTCGGGCTCTTGGTTCAACGCGGCTGACCTCCAGCGACGTCAGAGCGGGCGATAAACCAGGATTACCACTCCGGTGCCTAGCGTTCGGGACTCGGCGAGTTCCAAGCTAGAGGTCGGCACTCCTTCGGCGAAGAGCCGGGTGCCCGTGCCGATCACGAGCGGATGGACCCAGATGCGGTATTCGTCGATCAGATTGCGTCCCATCAGCGTGGCCATCAGGCCGGCGCTGCCATAGGTGACGATGTCGCGACCCTCCTGCCGCTTCAGCTCGGCAACCGCATCGCCCACGTCCCCCTGAAGCAGGGTCGCGTTCCATTCGAGCGGTTCCTTGAGCGTGCTCGAGGCGACGAACTTGGGCATCTGATTCAGGGTCTGGGCGTATTCACCCTCCTTCACCTGGGGCCAGAATTCCTTGAACACCTCATAGGTGACCCGACCGCAGAGGAACGCGTCGCTTTCGCGTAGGTGCTCCAGGGCATAACTCTGGGCCTCGTCGTCGAAGTAGCGGCTGCCCCATCCGCCCTCCGCGAGCTCCTGGAATCCACCTGGGTCCTGGATCACGCCATCGAGCGTAACGAGGGTCGAGACATTGAGCTTCCGCATTCCCGTCTTCCTATCGACGACCGCCCGACTCCATACTATCGTAGTGATACTATCATGGCGATTCTAGAGCGCCTAGGCAGAGGGGAACTCAAGTGAGGAGCATCGTCAGGTCGGATCACATCTCGCTCGACGGGGTCGTTGAGGGGGTTCGGCGCGCGAGAAGGTAGGTAGCGGATGCAACAGAGGGGCGTTCTTGAGATCGCGGAGGCGGAGCGGCGGCGTTGGTTGGCGCTCTACGTCCTCTGCGTCGGCATGCTGATGATCGTCCTCGACGCGACGATCGTGAACGTCGCCCTGCCGTCCATACGGGAGGACCTGGGCTTCGGTCAGAACGACCTCGCGTGGGTCTTGAACGCGTACCTGGTTGCGTTCGGCGGCCTGCTGCTGCTCTCGGGACGGATCGGCGATCTGATCGGCCAGCGGCGCGTCTTCTTGGTCGGGCTCTGCGTCTTCAGCGGCGCGTCCCTGCTCTGCGCGCTCTCCGAGAGCCAGGGTCTTCTGATCGGAGCCCGGTTCGTCCAGGGAGTCGGCGGAGCGCTTACCTCCGCGGTCATCCTCGGGATGATCGTGACCATGTTCCCGGAGCCCCGGGCGCAGGCGAGGGCGATAGGGATCTACACGTTCGTCGCGGTCGCGGGTGGATCGGTCGGCCTGCTGTTGGGCGGCGTGCTCACGCAGACAATCAACTGGCACTGGATCTTCTTCGTCAACATCCCGATCGGCGTCGCGACCGCGCTGCTCGCGATCAGGCTCGTTCCCGACCCCGATGGGATCGGCCTCGCCGCGGGCGCCGACCTCCCGGGAGCCGCGCTGCTCACTGGCGGCCTCATGCTCGGCGTCTACACGATCCTCGGGGTGGCCGAAGAAGGGTGGGGATCGATCCAGACGCTAGCGCTCGGTGCGGTGGCGATTGGGCTGCTCGCCGTCTTCCTGGCACGCCAGGCGCGGGTGGCGAATCCGTTGATCCCGCTTCGGCTGTTCCGCTCCCGCAACGTCTCCGGCGCGAACGTGGTCCAGGCGCTCCTCGTCGTTGGGATGTTCGGGATGTTCTTCCTCGGCGCGCTCTACATGCAGCAGATCCTGGGCTACGACCCGCTCCAGGTCGGCCTCGCCTACCTCCCGTTGACTATTGCCATGGGCACGATGTCCTTTCGCTTCACGGGGCAGCTCAACCTGCGGTTCGGCCCGGAGGCGACGCTCGCCCCCGCGATGGCCTTTGTCCTCGCCGGGCTGCTCCTTCTCGCCCGCACGCCGATCGACGCTACGTATGTGAGCGACCTGCTTCCGCCGATGGTGCTGATCGGGCTGGGCGCCGGGCTCGGCTTCCCGTCCCTGATGACCCTCGCGATGTCGGGCGCCACGGAAAGCGACTCGGGGCTTGCGTCGGGGCTCGTCAACACCAGCGTTCAGGTGGGCGGCGCGATCGGGCTGGCCGTGCTCGCCACGCTCGCGACCGAGCGAACCGACAACCTGGTCGCGGACGGCGAGCCCGCGGCCGCGGCGCTCAACTCCGGCTACCACGTCGCATACCTGACCGGCGCCGGGCTGGTGCTCGTCGCGATCGCGGTGGCGGTGAGCTTCCTGCGCGCGCGCGTCGCCGAGGGCTCCCCGGAGCCCGAACCCGTTCCCGAGGTGCCCGGCGAGCCGGTTCCCGACGCGGCCACCGAGCCGGGGACGCCCTCGCTCCGAGTCAAGCCGCTCCCGGCCTACGCCCAAGCGGCGGTCGCGGGCTGTCAGGAGACGGGCATGCGAGTCGTCATTGGCTGCGGTGGGTGCGCCGGCTCGGCGCAGTAGAGTCGAGCGTGAGCGATGGCGAGCGACTATGCGCCGACCCCGGTAGAGGACTTCCTCGACCCCGACGATCCGACGCTCTTTCCCCAGCTCACGCCGGAGCAGATCGAGTACCTGGCGGAGATCGGCACCCAGCTCACGTTCGCGCGCGGGGACGTCGTGTTCGAGCACGGCCAGCGCGAGACCCCGCTCTACGTGGTCCAGAGCGGAGCCATCGACATCATCGACCACGCGCCGGAGGGGGATCGGTACTTCACCCAGTGCAGGGCGGGAACGTTCGCCGCCGACATCTCGATGTTCACCGGCGAGCCGACCCTTGCCGCCGGGTACGCGGCCGAGCCCACCTCGCTCGTTGCGCTCCCGCCGGAGGAAGTACGCCGCGTCGTCGCGACCACGGCCGAGCTAGGCGACCTGCTCCTGCGGACGATGGTCACCCGCCGAGAGTGGCTTCAGGGCCGCGGTCTGGGCCAGCAGCGGCTGATCGGCTCACGATGGTCGGGAGAGTCCTTCGCCGTAAGGGAGCTCTTGGAGCGCAACCTCGTTCCCTTCACCTGGCACGACCTCGCCTCCGACGCTGACAGCCGGATCCTGATCGAAGGGCTTGGCATCGGGGAGGCCGAGTGCCCGGTCCTGGTCCGCTCCGACAGCGTCATCCGGCGAGCGACTGTGACCTCGGTCGCCGATGAGCTCGGACTGCGCGCGCAGGTCGATGGCCAGAGCTTCGACGTCGTCGTGCTCGGCGGGGGCCCGGCCGGGCTCGCCACCGCGGTCTACGCGTCCTCTGAGGGCCTCAGCACGCTCGTGGTCGAGCGCTTCGCCCCGGGCGGCCAGGCGGGCACGAGCGCGCGGATAGAGAACTTCCTCGGCTTTCCGACGGGCCTCACCGGCGCCGAGCTCGCCCGGCGGGCGACGCTCCAGGCGCGAAAGTTCGGCGCGGTGCTCTCGAGTGTCCATGAGGCCTGCGAGATCTCGGAGCCGCAGGACGGCTTCCGCGAGATCGGGCTGGCCGACGGTCAACGCGTCCGCGGCCGCTGCGTCGTCCTGGCGCCCGGAGCGGACTATCGCCGGCTGCCCGCGGACAACGCGGATCGGTTCGAGGGCCTGGGCCTTTACTACGCGGCGACGCACATCGAGGCGCAGCAGTGCTCGGAGGAGGACGTCGTGGTCGTAGGCGGAGCGAACTCGGCCGGGCAGGCAGTGGTCAAGCTGGCCGACCACGCGCGCGAGGTCCACGTCGTGGCCCGGCGACCGCTCGAGGCGGCGATGTCGCGCTACCTGGTCAACCAGATCGAGGCCAAGTCGAACGTCCGCGTCTGGTCCGGGTGTGAGGTGCGATCGCTGGAGGGGGACGAGAAGCTCGAATCCGTGGTGATCTCGGGTGCGGGTCCCGACCGCCGGGTGGAGACCTCGGCGCTGTTCGCCATGATCGGCGCCTCCCCGAGGTCGCAGGGGCTGGTCCAGTTCGTGGGCCAGGACGACAAGGGCTTCGTGGTCACGGGCGAGGAGGCCAGGCGCCACCCCGACTTCCCCCGGCACTGGAACCAGGAGGGCCGCGGGCCGCTCCTGCTCGAGTGCACCCGCCCGGGCGTCTTTGCGGTCGGCGACGTCCGCACAGGGTCCACAAAGCGCGTGGCGGCGGCAGTGGGAGACGGCGCGCTGGTCGTTCGCTCCCTCCACACCGCGCTCGCTTCAGGTCAAGCGCAGGTCAACGACGACAGGAAGCTTCGCGCCCCGGCGCCGCAGACCACGCCC
>DASVXS010000051.1:0-14044 GCA_036392575.1 Thermoleophilaceae bacterium
ACGCTCGGCTGCGGCCGCGGCACGCTCGGCGAGCACTGCCGTCGATGCGTCACCGCTGTCGTCCGCCAGGCGCTCGAGGGACGCGAACGTGGACGCCGCGCGGCGCTCCGCCGCGGCGTGGCGCTCCGGGGGATCGCGCTCCTCGCCTCCGCCCGCTCCCAGCAGCATCTCGAGCGGCAGCTTCACAGCAGCGCGCGCCGGGGCGAGTGCAAGCCTGGCGACGCCCAACCCGATCCGCAACGGAAGCGTCGCGATCGTCACGCCGATCTCGAGCGGCGAGGGTCCTGGCTCGAGCGACGACAGCCGGCGCGTGATCGACGAGCGCTCGAGCTCGACCTCACGCAGTCGCTGCGCGAGCGCGTCTCGGAGCTCGCCTGGACCGGCGGCCCGGAGGTGTGCCTGGACGGCGGCGCTCAGATCGTCACCGGTGTCGCGAGCGCGCCGCAGTTGCTCGACGACCCTCTCGTTCGCCTCGGTCATCTCTCGAGTCTTTCCCGTTCGGGGTGGGGTCGGGGGTGGGGTTCGGGCCCGAATCTAGTTGTTGCCCTCGATTCGGGCGTGTGAATCGCGGATGACCGCGAGCACGGGTGGGTAGCCTCAGGGCATGGGACTCATCACCTTCCTCATCGTCCTGGTCCTCAGCGGGCTGTTCGTGGGCGCGCTCGCCCGCTTGGCCTTCCCCGGCCGTGAGGCAATGACGATCGGCGAGACGATCCTCGTCGGGATCGCCGGCAACCTCGCGGCCGGCCTGGTTCTCTTCGCGCTCGGCTTGCGCAACGCGGGCAGCATCCTGCTGTCCGTGATCTTCGCCGCGATCCTGGTCTACCTGATCAGGCGCTCACGGGGCGGCACGCTCACACAGCCGCCACCTCGCCGCTAGGGCTAGCGCTTCTGCCCCCAGATCCGGCCGACCCGGCCGCGTTCGTGGGCCTCGGAATGGGAGCCCACGCGGCCGCGCGTCCGCATGCTCACGCGGGTGACGACCAAGGCCACCAGCGCCAGGACGGCTATCACGATCACGATCGTTGCGACTATTTCGCCGAAGCCTGTTCCCATGGGGGCGCGTCTACCCGAGACCGCCCTCCTGAACCATTCTTACGACTGCCACCGGGGCCATACTCGCCGCGTGGCCGACAAACCCATGAGGGGGGCGGTGGCAGAGGCGAGGCGCGTCGTCCGCGGCGAGACGCCGGTGCATCTACACCTGCGGCAGCGGCTGGTCGCGGTGGCGACGTTCGTGGTTGTTTTCGATGTGTTCTCGAGCATCGTCATCTTCTTCCTGGAGCGCAACGCGGCCGGGACGAAGATTCACACCGTGTTCGACGCGGTGTTCTGGACCACGACCCAGCTGCTCACCGTGTCGTCCCAGCTCCCCAACCCGGTCTCCACCGCGGCGCGCGTCTACGACTTCCTGCTGCAGGCCGTCGCTATCTCAGTCGTCGCCACGCTGGCGGGCTCGTTCGGCAGCTTCTTCAACCACCGTTCGATCCAGCGTCACTTCGAGGAGACCGGCGAGAAGTTGGTCTAAGCCCGGTCGGCGCCTGGCCAGGTCTCCGCGGCGGTCGCCGCGCGGCCCACGAGCACGCCCTGGGCGAGATCGACGCCCTCCCGCCTGAGCACCTCGAGCGTGCCGGGCGCGGACACGAGGTCCGCAACGACGAGTGCGTCCACCCCGTGCGCGACTTCCACGAGCGCGCGCAGCACGAGGCGGTCGGTGCGGCTGTCCGCGAGCGACTCCGTCACGCCGCCGTGCAGGCGGAGCTGGTCGACCGGCAGGCGCTTCAGGTGGCGAAGCGACGTGAAGCTTGACCCAACGTCGGCGAGCGCCGTCCCGCACCCGATCGAGCGCAGGCGCGAGACGAGCTCCGCGGCACGCTCCACGTTCGCGACGGCCGCTGCCTCCGAGATTTGCAGCACCAGCCGCTCAGCATCCGTGCCGTTGGCGGATAGCTCGCGCTCGACCGACTGCACGAGGTCCGGGTCGAGCAGCGCCTGCCCGGAGAGCGCCAGCGCGAGGCGCACGTTCACGCCGTCACGCTGATGCTCGCCTGCCAGCGCGGCCGCTCGGCGCACGAGCCAGCGGTCGATCCAGCCGACCACGCCGTAGCGCTCCGCCGCGAACACCAGCGCCTCGGGCGGCGTGAGCCTCCCCTCGTCGTCGGCTACCTTGAGCTGCAACTCGTACTGCGAGATCTCGTTGGTTCCGAGGTTGAGCACCGGTTGCGCGCACAGGACGAGCCGCTCGCCCTCTAGCAAGGCGGGGACCGGCTCGGGCGCCACCAGCGCTCGCTCCTGACGTTGCACCGCGAGAGCGGTCTCGGACGGGGCAAGCGAGATTCCGGGCGGCGGCAGTGCGGCGGGGTCCGGAGCAGGCGGCTCATCATGCAGCGGCTCGGGATCGACCTCGACGCCTTCCGGCTCGACCTCCACCTGTTCGGCTTCGAGTAGCTCCGGCGGCTCGGCCGGCGGCGAGAAGATGTCCAGGGGCTCGCTGGCCTCGGGGACGCCCGGCTCCGAGAGCTGCTCCACCAGCACGAGCGCGCCGGCGAGCTGCCCCGGCGGCTGCTCGCGCGGCTCGTCGCCGAGCGCTTCCGCGATCGACGTGAGCACGTTCGAGTGGCGGCGGCGCAGATGCTCGATGCCGTCGTGGGTCGGCGGCCGGACCGCCACGTCGTCGAGGAAGGCAGTGAACTCGGGCGTCCGACCGAGCGACACCGGCACGAGCACCAGCCGCGCCTCGAACTCGCGGCCGTCGCGGTGGCTCGCCACCGTTTCGATACGGCTCTCGGCGCCGGGCTCGGATCCCAGGAACGCGCCGAGCTCGCGATCGTTCTGGGCGCGCAGGCGCGGCGACACGATGGTCGCGACGAGCGAGTGGCCGAGCACTTCGCCGCGCGACCAGCCGAAAGTGCCCTCGGCGCGGCGGTTCCAATCGGTGATGCAGCCGCGAGTGTCGACCGAGAGGATCGTGGCCGCCGCAAGGCGGGTCGCATCGAGCGCCGAGGCAATGACCGCGTGCTCGGTGTCGGCGCTCATGAGCGCTTTCCGGGCTTGCGTGGACGGCCGATCCGTTGCGACATCGAGGTGCTCGAAAGATAGGCGCGCGCGTTGGCGCCCCTGTACCTACTTTCGTCCACGCGGCCCGGCGCCTTTAGCGCCGGTGCTCCCACATCCCCAGCTTGCCCAGCGAGCGGTAGCCGAGCCGCTCGTACACGGACTCGCCCATACGGGTCGACTGCAGCGAGCTCGTCTCGCAGCCGCGCTCGCGAGCGTCGAGCAGGGCTCGCGCGATCAGGCCGCCGGCGAGTCCGCGGCCGCGTGCAGCCGGTGTGGTGGCGACGGCGAAGATGCCACAGTCGCCGCTCGCGTCCAGTGCCCAGGCGCACGAGGCCGGGCGCCCGTCCGCGCTCGCGATGTACAGATGGCCGCGGTCCTCCATCACGCTGCCGATCCCGCGCTCGAAATCGCCCGCGTAGCCATAGGCCTCGTCGTTGAGGCGCGCGGACTCCACCCCCGACGGACGGGGGTCCGGGTCGATCGCCTGCTCACCGCGGAACCCCGCGAGCTCGAACGCCATGGCAGTCGGCTCGGCGTCGAGCCGGTGCCCGCGCTCGCGAAGCACCCGCACAGCGTCCTCGTCGCCGGGCGCGACCCAAACGGTCCAGGCGGTCACGCCCGCCTCGTCGTAGGCGCTCGCGAGGTCGTCCCATGCCTGCTCGAGCGCGCCGGCATGGTCGTACACGACCGAGTTCATGATCGAGCGCGTCGGCACGGCCGGTGACACGGACCCCGTCACGCCGGGCCGCTCGACCACGCTGCCGCCGGGCGAGCCCTCGCCAATCGCGCGCACGAACACGCGAAGGCTTGCGAACTGCCGCTCGAGCAGCTCGTTGTCGGAGAGGGTCAGCCCCACGCGGGGGCTACTCCCGGAGCCCCGCGGCTTTGAACGCCGCTTCCTCGTCGTAAAACTCGCGGTAGCGCAAGACCTTGCCGTCGCGGAACGTGACAACGATGAAGATCCGGGCGCTCACCGTTACCCCGCTTCTCGTCCCGCGACCACGTTCCCGGGCAACCGCCAGTACGTCGTCGCCACAGTCGATGAATCGTTCGCCCTCGGTGCCGTACTCGTCCCACTCGTCGAGCCATCGCTCGAACGATTCGCGCACGCCGTCGTGACCGCGGTAGATACGGGCGTCGGGCCGCTGCGGGTCTTCATGCCACTCGATCTCGGGATCACAGGTTTGGGCGATCAACTCCGGCAGCGCCGACAACAACGCTTCCTTGTCCATGCCCGAGGCGGCTGCGAAGAGCCCCTTCACGAACTCGACGTTCTCCTGCGACATCGCCCGTCCAGTATCTCGCGGCGGAGTTTCCGCTTTCCATGCGACTCGTGAGTGTCTCCGCAGCTCTCAGAGGAGAGCGGCGATCACAGAGTCCAATATCACCTGTTCTGGGTGACGCGCCCGAGATCCCCCGCGTGGATCGTGCCCTGAGTAGTTACCCCGCCGGAGGGTCACAAGGGGCCCCGGAAGGAGAAGTTCGTCATGGCGCACGAGCTCGAGATCAGGAACACCGAGGACCGCGTGAAGGTTCGCAGCCCTTGGGCCGTGGCTCTGCTGCCGATCATCACGCTGGGCATCTACCACCTCGTCTGGTGGTATCGCGTCAACCGGGAGATGCGCGACTACGGCCGCGCAAAGGGCTACGACCTGGGACAGAACCCGACGGCCTCAGTGCTGGCACTGTTCCCGGGTGGCATCATCATCGTGCCCGCGCTGATCAGCTATTGGCGCGGCACCAAGCGAGTGCAGGGCGCGGCACGCATCGCAGGCAAGGAGCCGCCGAACGGATGGATCGCACTGATCCTCTACCTGCTGATCGCGCTTGGCTTCTATGCCTACCTGCAGGTATCGCTGAACGATATCTGGCGGTCCGAGGCGGAACCGCTGCGCGGACAGGAGCCGCTCCCGCCGGCGCCAGACACCATGCCGCCGCGGCTTGAAGACCAGCAGCAGGCGCCGTCTGAGCAGCCGCAGCCGAATCCCTGAGTTCGTCTATCGCGTCGGGAGCCCGGCCCGGGGGCCGAGCTCCCGGCCTCACACGTGCAGCGCCGACCCCGCGCGCAGATGCCCCCGCAGCAACATCGCCGCGAGAACCGCGGGGACCAGCGCCGCGAGCACCAGCAGTCCGCCGCTCGTCGCGAAGAACGACGTGTGGAGGCGCCCCAGCGGCTCGAGCTTGCCGAGGTCTGTGCTTCGCACGGCGGCAAGCGCAACGAGTAGCACGATCACGAACGCGACGCTCAGCGCCGCCGTCGCCCCCGCGGCGATCGCACGCGAGCCAGGCACCGCATCGACCTCCGGGTGCCGCCGGGTCCACTCAGCAAGCCCGGCGCAAGCCGCAGACGCCCACGCACAGGCGACGAGGTAGCCGCCGGCCACGTCGCTCGGGAAGTGCGCGCCCAGCAGGACGAGCCCGATCCCGACGACGCCGGAATACAGCGCCGCGAGCACCGCCGCGGCGGGCCTCCAGGCGGGCGGCACAACGACGAGGAGCGCGAGCGTGACGGACATCGCCACAGTGGCGTGGCCGCTCGGGAAGCTCGACCCGATCGCACGATCGGCGTTCTCGCCGAGGGGGTCGAGCGCGCCGAGCCCCGGCTTCAGCACTTCGGTCGTCCCGACGGCGCCGACAATCGTGACCGCGGCGGCAATGGCGTGCCCGGGCAGGCGCCGCACCAGCGCGATGCCCACGATCGCCACGGCTGCCAGCACGAGCGAGCTCACGTCAATCGTGTGGACGAGGTGGCTCGAGGCGTCGTGGACCTCCTGCCAGCGCGGCCCGGCGGGGCCGTTCAGCAGCGTGTGGCGGTCCGCCGCCCGGCCCGGACCGGTCCCGAGCGCGAACACGTAGACGAGCAAGAGAAGCGCCCAGCAGGCGAGCGACAACACCAGGAACGGACGGGCTCGGAGCACCTGTTCACGATAGGTCGTCGAAACTGTCCGCTGCCTTCTCTGATATCCACCACGACGGTGCGGCAGCCACCGGACCATCTCAAGGCGCTCGTCGAGCGCTACGACCCCAAGGTCTTCGACGCCCCGACCGGACGGGCCCGGATCCGCCTCTCAGTCGCGGGGAACGGCGACTGGGACGTAGTCGTGCGCGGGCGCAAGGCGGAGCTCCGCGAGTCGAGCCCGCGCGCCGATCCTGACGCCCAGCTCGTGGCCGACGCCAGCACCTGGCGCCGCATCGCAGCAGATGTGCGCGGCGGGATGGCCGCCTTCGAGCAGGGCCGCCTCGTGATCCGCAAGGACCTGCACCTCGGCGTCGGGCTGCTCGCCGCGACGAGCGGCATGACTGACGAAGGGCGCCTGCGCTTCGCGCGCGTGAAGACGAACAAAGGCCGCATCTGCACCGCGAGCGCCGGGCAGGGCGATCCACCCGTGCTCCTCATCCACGGATTGGGCGGCACCAAGGCCTCGTTCCTCCCCACCGTCGCCGCGCTCGCCGCGGACCACCGTGTGATCGCCCTCGACCTCCCTGGCTTCGGCGACTCCGACAAGCCGCTCGCGGCGCCCTACGACGCGCCATGGTTCGCGCGCTCGGTCGTCGGTCTCATGGACGCGCTGAAGATCGAGCGGGCGCACGTGATCGGGAACAGCATGGGCGGTCGCGTGGCGCTCGAGCTCGGCATGTCGTACCCCGAGCGCGTCGACAAGCTCGTGCTGGTCACGCCCTCACTGGCCTGGATGCGCGAGCGATCCTGGGCGCCGCTACTTCGGTTCGTGAGGCCTGAGCTCGGCCTGCTGCAGTTGGCGCCGCGACGCGTGGTCGAGGGCGTAGTGCGCCGCCTCGTGCCCGGCGCGCGGGACGGCTGGGCGGCCGCGGGCGTCGACGAGTTCCTGCGCGCCTACCTGACCCCGCGCGGCCGCGCCGCCTTCTACGCCGCCGCGAGGAACATCTACCTCGAGGAACCCGACGGCGAGACCGGCTTCTGGACGCGGCTGGCCGGCCTCGAGCCCGAGGCGCTCTTCATCTGGGGCCACCGCGACACACTCGTGCCGATCGGCTTCAAGCGCCACGTGTCAGAAGCCGTTCCCCACGCAAAGCACGCGGAGCTCGACTGCGGCCACGTGCCACAGGTCGAGCGCCCGCGCGAGACGCACGCGGCCATCAAGCGATTCTTCGCGGACACACGCCGCGACAGCGCCTCAGGGCCGGGTCGCGCACGCGGCAGCGGCGCTCGACGGCGAGGGTCCTCGCGGTCGATCCGCGGCTAGCGTCGGACGGGCCAGCGCCCGCGTGTCGATTTTCGCGTAGCTCGCTCGATGCATAGGTAGAGACCTACCAACCCAAGGAGGACGTACCAATGCGATTCATCGTCCTGGTCAAGGCCACAGAGGACAGCGAGGCGGGCGTGATGCCGAGCCAGCAGCTCCTTTCCGACATGGGCAACTTCAACGAGGAGCTCGTCAAGGCCGGCGTGATGCTCGCCGGCGAGGGGCTGCACCCGAGCTCCAAGGGCGTTCGGATCGCCTTCGACGGCGACGAGCGCAGGGTGATCGACGGCCCTTTCGCGGAGACCAAGGAGCTCGTTGCCGGTTACTGGCTCTGGCAGGTGAAGTCGCTGGACGAGGCGATCGAGTGGGCCAAGCGGATCCCGAATCCCGACGGGAAGGGCGGCGGCGTGGTCGAGATTCGCCAGGTGTTCGAAGCCGATGACTTCGGCGAAGAGCTCACTCCTGAGCTACGGGAGCAGGAGGAGCGCTTGCGCAGGGAGGCCGCGGCAAACCAGTAGGGCGCCGGTGCCGACGATCCGCCCTTCATCGAGCAACGTCAACCGCACGATCGAGGCCGTCTGGCGCATCGAGTCGGCGCGGCTGATAGCGGGTTTGGCGAGGCTTGTACGCGACATCGGACTCGCCGAAGACCTGGCCCAGGAGGCGCTCGTCGCCGCCCTTGAGCAGTGGCCCGAGTCAGGCGTCCCGGACAAACCGGGCGCCTGGCTCATGGGCACTGCGAAGCACCGCGCGATCGACCGGCTGCGCCGAGCCGACGTGCACGAGCGCAAGACCCAGGAGCTGGCGCGTGAAGCCGAGATCGGCGGCCAGGCCGAGAACCCGGATCTCGACGCCGAGATCGACGATCCGTTCGACGACGACCTCCTGCGCCTGATCTTCACGACCTGCCATCCGGTGCTCTCCACCGACGCACGTGTCGCGCTCACGCTGCGTCTGCTGGGTGGCCTGACGACCAAGGAGATCGCGCGCTCGTACCTGGTCTCCGAGTCGACCGTCGCACAGCGCATCGTGCGCGCGAAGCGGACGCTTTCGGCGGCACGGGTGCCGTTCGAGGTGCCCGAGCGCGACGAGCTGCCCGACCGCCTCGCCTCGGTGCTCGAGGCGATCTACCTCATCTTCAACGAGGGCTACGCAGCTACAGCGGGCGACGACTTGATCCGGCCAGAGCTGATCGAAGAGTCGCTTCGGCTCGGGCGCATCCTGGCGGAGTTGCTGCCGTCCGAGCCGGAGGTGCACGGCCTGGTAGCTCTCATGGAACTGCAGGCGTCCCGGTCGCGCGCGCGAATCGGCCCGTCAGGAGAGCAGGTGCTGCTGCTCGACCAGGACCGCTCGCGGTGGGACTGGGTGCTCGTGAGCCGTGGACTAGCCGCGCTCGAACGCGCGCAGAGCACGCGCCGCGCCCTCGGGCCGTACACGCTCCAGGCAGCGATAGCCGCCTGCCACGCGCGCGCCCGCGTGGCCGACGACACCGACTGGGAGCGGATCGTCGCCCTCTACGACGCACTCGCCCAGCTCACGCGGTCTCCTGTCGTCGAGCTCAACCGGGCGGTCGCCGTCGGCATGGCGTACGGCCCAGAGGCGGCCCTCGAACTGGTGGACAAACTCAGGTCCGAGCCCGCGCTGAGCGACTACCACCTACTGCCCGCCGTGCGAGGAGACCTGCTTGAGAAGCTAGGCCGAATCGACCAAGCGCGCGCCGAGTTCGAGCGCGCCGCAGCGCTCGCGCAGAACTCGCGCGAGCGTGCGGTGCTGCTCGATCGGATCGCGGAGTGCTCGCCTCGGAACGGAGGGTGACCGCCCTACGGCCGGTGCCCGCCGAAGCTGATCACCTGCTGGATCCCGGTCGGGCGGTTCGTGTAGCGCATCTTGAAGGGCAGCAGCCCCGGCGCGAAGCTGATCTTCTCCGCATTCGCGTCCGCCCTCCACGCTGAGGGATCCGGCCCCTGCGCAGCCTGCAACGTGTCGCCGGCCGCGTGGATCGCTCCCCATAGCGCCTGCTGGCACGCCGCCTTGTTGCCACCACCGCAGAAGCGGTTCCGGTACGTGCCGGCCACCTTCTGGCCGGCGAGCGTGCGCAGGTCCTTGTCCATGTACGACAGCCACCCTCCCTGGAAGTCGCCGCGCGCGGCCGGATTGCGAGGGCTCAGTGAGGCGAGCGCGTCGAGCTGCGGCCCGATCACCGGCTGCATAACCGCATCCGCCAAGCCCGGCCAGGCGGCGTCCACGATCGCCGCTCCCGGGTCGTCGACCTTGCCGTCGTTGTTGCGGTCGAGCCGGCTCGAGCCCGCCCGACGCCACGCGAGCATCAGGTCGAGCATCTTCTGATCGCGCGGACTCGGCGCCGTGCTCCCCTTCAGGACCGCGGCGATGTCCGGCACCACCGCGAGGTCGCGGAAGTCCTGCGTGGCGGCGCGGTTCATCGCCGACACGACGGTCGCGAGCGTGTGCTTCCTCCTGCTCACGAGGCCGTTCCGCAGCATCTGCATGCGGTAGAGGGAGCCGTAGCCCCATTCGTCATCGGCCGCCGGCCAATCCTTCGCCGGGCGGTTGTTCCAGTTCACGAGGATCCCGTCCTTCGGGTCGGTTTCCCGCGGGTAGTCCTTGTGCGGCAGGAACCCCTGCCATTCGAACTTGCCGTTGCCCTTGGTGATCAGCCCGGGGTTCACGCTCTTCGGCCGCTTCGGGAACAGGCCGGTCGAGATCATCGAGATGTGCTTGTCGTCGGCGTACACGGAGTTGAAGGTGAACGGCGACTGCGCGAACGACTTGATGAACGTCTGCGGCGAATCGATCCGGCCGTTGCTCGCGTCGACGAACGGCAGCTCCCAGAGCACGTCCTTGCCGTAGCTCGAGCGCTTCGAGGAGATCGCCACGCGCACGCCCTTCGACGTCGCGTAGCCGATCACGGGACCGTGCACGGTCGTCCAGAAAGTGACCGGCTGGTCCGGCGCGCCGCCCGAGCCCTTGATCACGCCGGCGTTGAAGAAGTGCATGTTCCGGCACTTGCCCTCGTACATGTACTTGTGGTCGCTGGCGCCGCAGAGGGTCTCGGCGTACTGGTCGATCACGTCAGAGCCGGCGGAGGTGAGGCTCCAGGCGAAGTCGGCCCCGCGGCCGATCAAGATCGCCCCCGGGTTGAGTCCCGGCGCGGTGGCGCCGCGCGCATCGATGCCGCCGCCGTGGAGGTCCATCTCCATGGTCAGGCCTGGGTAGAAGTAGCCGATCTGTGGGCCCGCCACGAAGAGCGGGTGCCCGGTGCTCGAGCGCTTGGCGCCGACCACCAGGAAGTTGCTCGCGCTGCGCCGCTGGTCCGGCGGAGCGGCCGACTTGGACAGCTTCGCCGCCGGCGTGCGCTGGAAGCTGCCGTCGTCGATCACGGCATTGCCGGCGCCGACGCCGCTCGGCATCTTCGACTCGCCCGCGAACGCCTTGTCGATCGTGACCGGCGAGGCCGGATCCTCGTAGTTGCGGAGGTCGTTGAACACGGAGAGGCCGCGCCCTGAGCCGAGCCGCTTCTGCAGCCCGTCGAGGAACATCGAGCGCCGCACCTCGTCGCCTCCGCCGCGGCCGAAGAGCTGGCCCGCGAGCGCGTTGACCGCGTAGACGTCCGTGCGGCCGAACGGCGGATCGGCAGGATGCCCCGCCGCCTTGTACTGCGCGTTCATTCCGGCCGCGTACACGTCGATGTCGTGCAGCAGCGAGCGACCCTTCGCGCCGGCCTTCTTCAGCACATTGGTCTGTCGCGCGACGACCGCCTCCGTCTGCGCGCTCGGCACGAACTGCCGGAGCTGCTGGACGAGCGTGAACGCATCGAGCCCGGGAGCGTCGATCGCCGCGATCCGCGCGTCGAAGCGCGCCTGGTCGATCAGGAGCTGACGGTCCTCGGCTGCCACCCAGCCGGCGCCCCAGATCACGTCGTCTCGCTTCTTGCCGGTGATGTGCGGCACGTTGTACGAGTCGCGCACGATCCTCACGCCCTTGCGAGGGACCTTCTCGACGGTGCCCTTGCCGCCGAAGCGCTCAGATTTGAAGTACTTGGTGAGGTCGTTCGGCTTGACGTTGCCGAACAGCGGCGTGAGGCCGTCGTACATCTTGGCCTGGAGGTCGGCCTTCGGGTTCAGCGGGAAGCCGCCCCACTGGCCCGACGGGATGATGTTGAGCGCCGTGTCGGCGTAGTCACGCGTGGCCGCGCCGGCGGCGGGGGAGATGGCCAGGAGCGCGACGAGCGCGCCTGGGATCGCGCGGGCGATCATCCGGATCATGCACCTGCTCCTTTGCCTCGGAACTGAACGAGTCCCTCAGTCCCCCTCTGAGAGCGGGAGCAGGTTAACAGCAAACCTGACGATTCCGTCATCTAAAGAAAGAGCGCGCCAACCGGCGCGCTCTCTCGTCAGTGTCCTGCGAAGTGGTTAGGCGAGGCAGCTGACTGAATCGCCCTACGATTCAGATGGCTCCCGCTAACTGACAGTCGCGCTAGCGCGCGAAGCCGTAGGGAGCCGGCTGAATCGTCGTCCTAGACAGGCTGGACGTTGACGGCCTTCGGGCCCTTGTCGCCCTGCTCTGCCTCGTAGCTCACCTGCGCGCCCTCGTTCAGGCTCTTGAAGCCCGAGCCGAGGATGCCGGTGTGATGGACGAAGAGGTCACGTCCGCCGTCATCAGGAGTGATGAAGCCGAAGCCCTTTTCGTCGTTGAACCACTTCACGGTTCCTGTGGCCATGTGTTCTGTTCCCTCCAGGGGTATGTGCCGGACATCCGGAGGGCGTTACACGACCCACAGTCTGCCTGCACCTGCTTTGCCGGACGGGCCTGTCCGGCTCCTTCTAATGCGCAAGGTAGCAGCGGTCGGCGAACTTTGCAGTATTCGAACGAAGACGTGCCGGCGCTCACGCAGCGACGACCTCGGCGTAGCGCTGCAGGTACAGCGGCCAGCCGCCCTCGGAGTCGACGCCTTCGCGCACGGCCTCCCAGCCGTCGCCATGGCGATCGAGGTTGCGGTGCTCGAGTTCAACCCGCGTGCGGTCCGGGCCTTCGGCGGTGAAGCGCACCTCGACCTCACTGGTCTTTTCGAGGTCGGTCTCAACCTGCCAATGCGGGCTGATGTCCCAGCTGATGACCACGCGATGCGGCGGCTCATAAACCAGTACGCGTGCCCAGCGACACTCGCTGCCGTCCACTCCGCGGTCATAGACGTGGCCGCCAACGCGCGGCTCGAAGATCGTCTCGGCGATGTCGACGCTGAGCATGTTGTGTTCGCGCGGCTTGAAGCTGCCGAAGCCGTCGGTGAAGACGGAGAACGCGCGCTCGAGCGGCGCCTCGACCACCACGTCGTGGCGGATAGACGTCGCGGATGCCGGTGTGCTCATGAGATCTCCTGTTCAGTTTGTTCGACGGCCGCCTTGTAGGCGGTCAGAGCGGTGCGCCAGAACCGGTCCAAGTCGGCGCGCAGCGCGACTAGGCCGTCCGGGTTCACGCGATAGATGCGTCGGTTGCCGGCGGGCTCGTCCACGACGAGTCCGGCCTGCTTCAGGACCTTGAGGTGCTGCGACACGGCCGGCCGGCTCACTGGCAACCCTCCGGCGATCTCGCCGACCGCTGACGGGCTCTCCGCTAGCCGCTCGAAGATCGCGCGCCTGGTGCGATCACCGAGCGCCGACCACGTGTCAGGTTGGTAAGTCTGCACTCACCGTAAGCATACACTTACGTAGTTCTTTCCGCGTCGTCAACAGCTCACGGCCCCGTCCACCCCCAGGCGTAGCAGGGGTGGTCGCCGCAGACGTTCACCACGGCGCCGTCCGGCTTCAGGAACTCAGACACCAGGGGCCGAGCCGGCCTCGCGCCGGTAGCAGCTAGGTCAGGCGGTGGAGCGACGTCTCGGAGATCTTCCGCCCGAGCGCCTCCACCTCTTCGTCGGTCATGTCGGCGGTGTCGAAGCCCGCACCCTCGAGCTCCTCGCGCACCTTTACGACCGCGGAGATGAGATCGATCGACGCGCCAAGCTTCATCGTCGCCGCCTTGACCATGCTGTCGTCGAGCGCCGTCTTGCCGTCGTTCGTCGCCGTCAGCAGCCAGGCGCGGAGCGCCTCCGCTTCGGGCACGCTCAGCTCGAGCGCGACCGTTCGCTTCTGGGGCGCCTCGACGCTGGGGGTGAAGCCGTTGCCCTGCTCGATCGTGGCCATTTGTTTCGGGCCCTCCGTGTATGGCCGCGCCCGGTGCGCGGCTTCCCTTGCGGCTCTATCGGACCGCAATCGCGCATTCTTGAGCCATTCCGCGGCGATCTGGCCACACTCGACAGCGCGGCGACGGTTGCGCTATCGCGCGATGACGGGCAGCTCCATCCCGCGCGACGCGGCCCACTCGCCAATGTCCGCGGCGACCGCGCCCCAGTCCACGCCCGCGGCCAGGTAATCGGCCTCCGCGTGCGTGGCGAGAGCGGGCACGGGCGCGAACAGCCTGTGCGGGGACGCGAGCCTCGGAAGCGCCCCGGCGGTGAGGCGCAGCCGCCAGGCGAGCACCTTCGCGCGGCGCTCGAGCGGTTGGCCGTCCATGCCCTGGAAGAGATCGCGCGGCCGGTAGGGGAGGTGACCACCGACGGTCAGCATGACCGCGTGGTCCCACCAGTTGCCGCTGCGCGGCGCGACCGCGTGGAGCCGCTCGTCGGCGCGGAAGGTCGTCACGCGCGCAGCTACGCTGGCGGTCGTGCTCGTGGCCTCTCGCCAGGTCACGTCCGCGGCCTCGACGGACTC
>DASVXS010000052.1:0-6180 GCA_036392575.1 Thermoleophilaceae bacterium
GGCCGACGGATGGGACGCAGCCATCGCCGGCCCTGGCCCCGGCATCCTGGGCTCGGCAACGGCACTCGGCCACGGCGGGCTTGTCGCGCTCGACAACGCTCACGCGGCGCTCGCTCTCGGCTGCCGCACGCTCCTCATCCCGCGCATGTCGTCGGGGGACCCGCGGCCGCGCCACCGCTGGCTCTCACACCACACGAGCACGGTCCTGCGGCTGTTGCTTCGCCCGGTCACGGTCGCGGTCCCCGAGGGCGAGGCCGCCGGGGTCCGGCGCGCCGTAGGAGAGAAGCACCGTGTCGTCGAAGTGAGCGTCGACCTCGATGACTATGCTGGCTCCGGCCTGCCAGCCCGGACCATGGGGCGGGATATCGCAGACGACGAGCTGTTCTTCAAGGCGGCGCTGGCGGGCGGCACCGCACTCGCGAAGGAGATCCATGGGGCTTGAGCGCATAGGCGCGGAGGACGTCTGGCAGGGCAAGATCGCGAGCGTCCGGATCGAGCGCTTCCGTGACGAGAAGGGTGAGGAGTACAGCCGCGAGGTCGTGTCACACCCGGGCGCGGTCGGGGTCGTGGCCCACGACGGGGAGCGCCTCTACCTGGTGCGCCAGCCGCGCGAGGCCGTAGGCGAGGAAGCGCTGCTCGAACTGCCGGCCGGGAAGCTCGACGAGGAGGGCGAAGACGCGCTTCAGACAGCCAAGCGCGAGCTCGCCGAGGAGATCGGCAAGGGCGCCAACACGTGGCAGCACCTCACAACTTTCTACTCGTCGCCGGGTTTCTCCGACGAGGAAGTTCACGTGTACTTGGCCACAGACCTCTACGACGAGCGGGCGGAGCCCGCCGAGGACGAGCGCATCGAGATCGAGACGGTGCCGCTGTCGGACCTCGATCGCCTGATCCGCGAGAACCGCGACGCCAAGACGCTCGTGGGGCTGCTCTGGTTCAAGGCGTACATCCAGCAGGCATGAGGGGAACGCTCGCGATCGTCGCGGCGTCGGTCGCCGCGCTGGCTGCCGCGCCCGCGGCATACGCGGCCCCCCGACATGTAACGAACGGGAGCGACGACGGGCCCGGTTCTCTCCGCCAGGCGCTCGCCGATGCGCTCGACGACGACACGATCGTTTTCGACAACGCCGGCGAGAACGTGTCGGTTACGAGCGGACCGCTCGTGGTGGATCACCGCGTCACGATCACCGATACGCGCGGTGCCACGGTGACCGGGTCCGGGCCCAATCCGGTGATCGAGTTCGCGTCCGGCTCGAGCAACTCCGGACTCTTCGGCGTAGGCGTACGCCGGGCGGGCGGCACGGGAGTCCGTGTCGACAGCGGGGTCACCGGTGTGAAGATCCAGCGGGCCACGATCTTCGGGGCCGGAATCACGCCGATCGACCTGGCGGCGGGCGCCAACGGCGACGTAGCCGCGCCCGCCCTGCGCGTAGGGCCCCGCCAACCCGACGGGAGTCTCCCCGTAAACGGGAGCGCGGCGCCGGGGACGGTCGACCTCTACCTCGGTGACCCGGCAACCAACGCCGGAACGAGCTTCATGGCCCAGGTCGGCTCCGACGGCTCGTACAGCTACACGCCGTCGCCCGAGCTCGCACCCGGACAGAAGGTGGCCGCCACGATCACCGGTGCCACCGGCACGTCGGAGTACGCGGTGGCGACGACACCGAGCGACCTCGTCTCGCCCACGATCCTGAGTGCGCGCGGCACCTCGCAGAGCGAGATCTACATCCAGCCGAGCGAGCCGATCGACCCGGCCAGCGTCGCGGGCGGCGACTTCTCGCTCTCGATGGGCGGTAAGCCGCGGCCGATCTCGGGCGGCGCGATGGCACCCGACGGCTCGTGGATCCGGCTCAACTCGAGCCAGCCCTGGCTCGCCGGCGAGGCGGGCACGCTCACGCTAGGTGGCCCGGGGGCGGTGCAGGACATGGCCGGCAACTGGAACCTGGCGCCGAAGACCGTTTTCGTGTCGGCATCTCCGGGCGACTTCACGCCGCCGTTCGTCACGAGCCTCTCGGTCAAGCCGCGCACTATCTGCCTGACGAAGGCGCGCCGCTGCAAGAAGCCGGGCGCCAAGGTGAGCTTCGTCTCGAGCGAGCCCGGCCGGCTCAGCCTGATCGTGACGCGGGGGACGAAGCGCGTCGGCGTGCGCAACTTCACGATCGAGAAGGCGGGCAAGAACCAGGTGAACTTCAACGGGGTCGTGCGCTCGAAGAAGTTGCGCGCCGGCACGTACCTGATGGAGGTCTCGATGGCCGACGCGGTTGGCAACGACACGGCGGACCCGCCGTTCGCGACCTTCAAGGTCAAGCGCACCACGCGCTGAGCGAGCCGTTGCAGCGGGAGGGGAAGCCCGGCAGCTAGGCGAAAGGTCCGGGCATGGCGGTCGCCGGCACGGACCTACGCACGCAGCCCTTCGAGCACCTGATGCTCGACTTCCTCGCGTACCTCGAGTTCGAGCGGGGGCTGTCGCGCAACACGCTCGAGGCCTACCGCTCTGACCTGCTGCAGTACGGGCGCTTCCTCGAAAGCCGCGGCGTGGAAGCCGCGGGCGCGAGCACGCGCGACGTGTCGGACTTCCTGCAGGCGCTCGCGAACGGAGACGCGACGGGTGGAGCCGGCGCCTCGCCCGCGACCGTGCACCGCAAGGCCGCGTGCCTGCGTTCGTTCTATCGCCACCTGCGGCGCGAGAACGTGCTCGAGACAGATCCGACAGCGAGCCTCACCGCACCCCGGCGCGGGCAGAAGCTGCCGAACGTGCTGACGCGCGGCGAGGTCGCGAGCCTGCTCGAACAGCCGAAGGGGACCGATCCCACCTCGCTGCGCGACCGCGCGCTGCTCGAACTGATGTACGCCTGCGGGCTGCGCGCGTCCGAGGCGATCGGGCTCGAGGTGCGCGACGTCGACCTCGAAACCGAGATGCTGCGCGCCCGCGGCAAGGGCTCGAAGGAGCGCGTGGTGCCGATCGGGCGAAAGGCCGTCGAGTCGCTGCGGATCTACATGGAGCGCGGTCGCCCCAAGCTCGTGAACGGCACGCCGGAGCCCCACCTGTTCGTGAACTTCCGCGGCGGCCAGCTCACCCGCCAGGGGCTCTACAAGATCGTGAGCCGGCACGCGGTCAGCGCCGGGCTGGGCGACCGCATGAGCCCGCACACGCTCCGCCACACGTTCGCGACGCACCTGCTCGCCGGCGGCTGCGACCTGCGCTCGGTGCAGGAGATGCTCGGTCACGCGGACGTAAGCACCACCCAGGTGTACACGCACCTCTCGAGCGAGCGGCTGAAGGACGTCTACTTCAAGGCCCACCCGCGGGCCACGACCTGAACCCGGGCTGCTAGAACGCGGCTCGTGATTGGTCGGAGGAGGGCGTTCGTCGTCGTCCTCGATGCATGCGGCTGCGGGGCCCTGCCCGATGCCGCGGATTACGGCGATGAGGGGACGAATACGTTGGCGCACCTCGCCGAGGCGTCCGGTGGCCTCCGCCTGCCCGCGCTCGAGCACCTCGGGCTCGGGAACATCCTGCCGCTGCGAGGTGTCGCGCCCGTCGAGCGGCCGGCCACGCACGGGCGCCTCCACCACATCGGGCCGGGCAAGGACTCGACGGCTGGTCATTGGGAGCTGATGGGCGTGTCCGCGCCTCGCGCGCCGGTCTACCCCGAGGGCTTCCCGCCCGAGCTGATCGAGCGCTTCGAGCGGGCGACCGGCCGCGGCGTGATCGGCAACGCGCCGCGAGAGGGTCTGCGCGCGATCGAGGAGTTCGGCGAGGAGCATCTCAGCACGGGCAAGCTGATCGTCTACACCTCGCAGGACTCGGTATTCCAGGTGGCCGCGCACGTGGACGTCGTGCCGGAGCCGGAGCTCTACAAGCACTGCGAGCGCGCGCGCGAGCTGCTCATTGGCGAACATGCGGTGGGACGAGTGATCGCGCGCCCGTTCGAGGGTGAGCCCGGTGGGTTCCGGCGTACGGATGGGCGGCGCGACCTATCACTGACGCCGCCCGGTCCCACGTACCTCGACGCGGTGCGTGACGCGGGCCTCCCGGTGCATTCTGTGGGCAAGGCGGGCGACATGTTCGCCGGGCAAGGGATCGACCATCACCATCCCGCGCCGAACAACCCTTCGGCGATCGCCGTCATCTCGCGGCTGGTGGGCGAGCTCGACTCGGGGCTCGTGTTCGCCAACCTGATCGACACCGACCAGGTCTATGGGCACCGCAAGGATGTCGAGGGCTTCCATCGCTCGCTGCAGGCAACCGACGCGGCGGTTGAGTCGTGGCTCGCGGGGATGCGCGGGGGCGACATGCTCGTGCTGACGGCCGATCACGGCTGCGACCCGCTCCACCCGGGTACCGACCACACCCGCGAGCACGCGCCGCTGCTCGCCACGTTCGCCGGCTGCGACGGCAGGCGCGTGGACGGGCCGCTCGCCGACGTCGGCGCGAGCGCGCTCGTGTGGCTGACAGGGCGGCGCTCCGAGCGGTTGCCGGGCGAGCCCTTCGTGGAGTTGCGGTGACCGGGGAGCGGAGTTAGCGTCGAAGTGTCGACCGACGGAGGAGGCTCCAGTGCACGCGCGTATTGGCCGCATCACGTACTCGCCCGAGAAGGCCGATGACCTGAAGAAGTTTGTCCAGGAGACCACGGTTCCGCGGTACGAGGGAGCCGACGGCTACAAGGGATTCACGCTGCTGCTCGACAGCTCGAGCGGCCAGGCCATCGGGATCTCGTTCTGGGAGAGCGAGGAGGCGATGCGTGCGAGCGACGACCTCGGCGACCAGGCCCGGCAAGGGGCGTCCCAGGCCGCGTCGGGAAGCGATCAGGGCAAGCAGTACTTCGAGGTCGCCGTCGACACGATGGCCTGAGCGGTTCGCCGCCTATCCGGGCGGCTGCTGAAGCGACAGGATGTTGCCGTCCGGGTCCTCGAACCACGCGATCCGGCTGCCGCCCGGCGCCGTCCAGATGCCGGCTGCGTCCTGGTCCATGCCTTGAAAGCGTTTGAGCCACACGCCCTGCGCAGCTAAGTCGCGCGCGGCGGCCGCGATGTCCTTCACCGTCCAGCCGAGCACCGTGTACGGAGTACGCATCGGGTTCTCGACGCGCGTCACGCGCAACATCGTGCCGTTCGCGTCGTAGACGTTCGCGAACCCGCTCGACTCGACACGCTCCAACCCGAGCACGCCGCCGTAGAAGTCGTCGGACCGGTCGAGGTCCGCCGCCGGGACGAACGCCACGAGCGCTGCGGAGGCGAGCACTGGGTGAGCCTATCGACGCCCCGACTAGCCTCAATTCCATGCCCGAGCTTCCCGAGGTAGAGACGATCCGCCGCCAGCTCGCGCCCCGCGTGGAGGGGCGCGTGCTCGAGCGCCTCGAGGTGCTCGACCCGCGCTGGTGCGAGCCGGCGCCGCCCGAGGCACTCGCCGACGCCGTGCGTGGGCGGCGGGTGGAGCGGCTCGGTCGCCGCGGCAAGTACCTGATCGTGTCACTCGAGGACGAGGTCCACCTCGTAATGCACCTGCGCATGACGGGCAACCTCTTCGTCGTCTCAGAGGACGACGACCTGCCGGATCGCCCGCACCTGCGCGCCCGGCTCGTGCTCGACTCGGGTGACCGCGTCCTGTTCGTGGACGTGCGCCGCTTCGGCACCGGCATCGTGCTGCTCGGCGACGACGCGCTCGAAGACTACTTCTCGGCTCGCCTCGGCGTCGAGCCGCTGGGCGACGACTTTACGCCCGACGCGCTGCGCGCCCAGGCGAAGGGGCGGAAGGCGCCGGTGAAGGCGTTCCTTCTGTCCCAGGAGCGGGTGGCCGGCGTCGGCAACATCTACGCGGACGAGGCGCTCTGGCTGGCGAAGATCCACCCGCTGAGGCCGGTCGGGACGCTCACGCGCGCACAGATCGAGGCGCTGCGCGACGCCGTCGTGGCGTCCCTCGAGGCGGGCATCGAGGCGAAGGGAGCGAGCTTCGACGACTTCCGCCACGTGGACGGCGCCTACGGCAGCTTCCAGGATCGCTTCCTCGTGCACCAGCGCGAGGGCGAGCCATGCCCGCGCTGTGGCAGCACGATCAAGAAGATGCGTGCCGCCGGGCGGGGGACCTACGTCTGCGAGACGTGTCAGCCCAAGCCGCGGCCGCGCCGCAAGGTGCCCGCCTAGTCGCTAGGCCGCCATCAGGCGGTCGAGCACGCCGTC
>DASVXS010000053.1:0-5015 GCA_036392575.1 Thermoleophilaceae bacterium
CATGGCGATGCAGTCGATGCCGACGGTGTCGAAGCGCCCGAGCTGCTCGGCGAGGATCACCTTCGAGCCGACCCCGTCGGTGCAGAGCGCGATGCCGGTGCGCTCGTCGAGCCTGAGGACGGCGGCGTAGTGACCCGAGCCGACCATCGACCGAGTGGGTCGCCCGGGATCGATCGAGCGCAGCACCTCCACGAGGCCGGCCACCGCGGCGTCGGACCTCGAGGTGTCGACGCCGGCGCGTGCGTAGGCGCTCTCGCTCATGCGGCCATTGAACCTGATCGCCCGGCCGCGAGGATCGCTGCGCCCAGCGCGACGCGGTAGGCGGCGAAGGGCGCGAGCGAGCGGCTGCGATCGAGGCGTCGCACGAGCGGCACGCAGGCGAGCGTGGATACGAGCGATGTGGCGGCCCCCGCGGCGAACGGCGCCGCGAGCCGGCGCGGCACTCCGCGTGCGCCCTTCAACGCGGCCGCCCCGGCCAGCACGGGCAGCGCTGCGCGTCGCGCGAGCCGCGCCGACGCCGCGCGGTCGAAGCCCAGGGCACGCGCCATCGTGAGCACAGCGCCCATGCGCGAAACGCCGGGGATGAGGGCCACCGCCTGGGCCGCCCCGATCGCCAGCTCGTCGAGCGCTCCGGCGTCGCGCTCCGGGCGGGTCGCGCCCCGGTGGTCTGCCGCGGCGAGCAGGACGCCGGCGAACACCTGCGTGAGCGCCAGCTGCCGCGGCGAGCCGAAGCGCTCCTCGACCGGCCGCTCGAGCGCAAAGCCCGCGAGCGCAGGCGGCAGCGTCGTGAGAATCGCGGAGCGCAGCGTGCCGAGGTCTCGCCGTGCGACCCAAGCGAGCCCGAGTGCCGCCCCCGAATGCGCCGCTACCTCGAACGACTTGCGCTCACTCGGCTCGAGCGAGGTGTACGGCCAGCCGAGTAGCTGCGGGATGAGCGCCACATGCGCGCTGCTCGACACCGGCAGCAGCTCCGCGGGCCCGTGCAGCGCGCCGAGCACGAGCGCCTGCCGGACGCTCAGGGCGGGCAACGGCTAGGCCGTCTCGGCCGTGGCGCGCCGGCGGCGCCTGAACACCAGGTACACGATTCCGAGCACGATCAGTCCTGCCACCGCGTAGTCCACGTAATGCAGGGAGTTCTTCCAGTCCTCCCAGTTCTGGCCGGCCTGCTTGCCCACGAACGCGAGCAGGAAGACCCACGGAACGCAACCGAGCAGCGTGAACAGCGTGAAGCGCCAGAACGGCATCCGGGCGACGCCCGCGGGCAGCGAGATGAACGTGCGCACGATCGGCAGCATGCGCGAGAAGAACACGGTCGCCTCGCCGTAGCGTTCGAACCAGCGGTCCGCCCAATCGAGGTGCTCTCGCTTGACGTGCAGCGCGCGCCCGTGCTTCTCGAGCAGGTCGATGCGGCCGTAGTAGCCGATCGCGTAGGCGATCCACGATCCCACCACGTTCGCGGCGACGCCCACGGCGACGGCGGCGAGCAGCGAGTACTTGCCCTCCGACACGTTGAAGCCGGCGAAGAGCATGGTGGCTTCGCTCGGAATCGGGATGCAGGCGCTCTCCGGAACCATGAGAAGCGCGATGCCGCCGAGCCCGAGGTCGCCCACGACGTTGGTCGCAAAGGTGACCAACTGATCGGTGATCGAGGCGAGGATGAGCATTCGGGAGAGCGAAGTAGGGTAGCGAGCCGTGCCGGTGTCACTGTTCGCAACCTCGCTCGACGCCTACCAGGACAGCATCGCGGAGCGCCTGGCGGCGGTCGCGGCGGATGGACGCTACATCCTCGGGCCGGAAGTCGCCTCATTCGAGCGCGAGTTCGCCGGCTACCTGGGCGCCGAGCACTGCGTCGGCGTGGCCAACGGCACGGACGCGCTCACGATCGCGCTGCGCGCGCTCGGCCTCCAGTCGGGCGACGAGGTCGTCGTGCCGTCGTTCACCTTCTACGCGAGCGCCGAGGCGATCGTGAACGCAGGCGGCGTGCCGGTGTTCTGCGACATCGACCCTCAATCGTTCAACGTCACGCGTGAGACCGTCGAGCGCGCGGTCACTCCACGCACGCGCGCGATCATGGCGGTGCACCTGTTCGGCAACGTCGCGCCGGTGCCCGAGTTGCTCGAGCTCGGGCTGCCAGTCGTCGAGGATGCGGCGCAAGCTGCCGGTGCCACGCTCGACGGCCGCCACGCGGGAGCGCTCGGCACGGTCGCCACGTTCTCCTTCTTCCCGAGCAAGAATCTGCCCTGCCTCGGCGACGGCGGCGCGATCGTCACGAACGACGCGGAGGTGGCCGAGCGGGCGCGGCTGTTGCGTTTCCACGGCTCGAAGGACAAGGTCACCTACGAGGACGTCGGCTACAACTCGCGGCTCGACTCGCTGCAGGCCGGGGTGCTGCGGCTCTTGCTGCCCGAGCTCGACGGCTGGATCGAGTCGCGGCGGGCGGGGGCGCATGCGTACGAGGAGGAGGGCCTGGGTCAGTACGTGGAGCTGCCGCGGCCGGCGCCCGGCTGCGAGCACGCCTACCACCTGTACGTGGTGCGCTCCGAGCGCGCGGACGAGCTGCTCGAGACGCTCACCGAGCGGGGCATAGGCGCGCGCGCGTACTACCGCCGCCCGGTGCATCTTCAGCCCGCTACTGCGCGCTTCGGCGGGACCTCGCTCGACCTGCCGGGGACCGCGGAGGCGGCCCGCACGCACCTGGCGCTTCCGATGGGCACGCAGCTGTCCCGCGAGCACGTTGCGGAGGTGGTCACGGCATGCGCTGCGACCGCCCTCTGACGGCGCTACCATCTCGCACTGGCGTCCCGCGCGGATGCTCGGCTCGCGTGCGCCCGCTGGCCCATTCCACGACAGTCCCAGCCGGTTCTTGCACTCTCTGAGGACACGCCTCTCGACATCCGTCGCCGCCCGCAGGATCGGGCAGGTCGTGATCGACGCCTGCGCCGTCGGCGTCGCGTTCTACCTCGCGTTCGTGCTGCGCTTCGACGCGGGCATTCCGCACCGCTACGACGAGCTGCTGCGCGACACGATCTGGTGGGTCATCCCCTTCAAGGTGCTCGTATTCGCGCTGTTCGGGCTCTACCACAAGCTCTGGCGCTTCGTAGACCAGAAGGACTTCGAGTCGACGGTGCGCGCGGTCGTGGTCGCGGACCTGCTGCTCGTCGCGATCCTCTTCGCCATCTCACCGGGCGGGACCGACCCGCCACGCGGCGTGATCGCACTCGACCTGCTCCTCACCCTCGTGCTCGTGGGTGGCACGCGGTTCCTGGTGCGCTCGCTGGTGGAGCGCCCGTTCCGCGCCCCGCTCGTGCGCGACATGCGTGAGGTGCTGGTGGTCGGCGCGGGCAACGGGGGCCAGTCGGTCGTCGACGAGCTCCGCCGCAACCCCGAGCTGCGCCAGCTGCCGATCGGCTTCGTGGACGACGACCCGCGCAAGCAGGGCATGCGCGTGCGCGGCCTGAAGGTGCTCGGCTCGACCAACGACTTGAAGCGCGTCCTCGACGACGCCGAGCCGGACGAGGTGATCATCGCGATCCCGTCGGCCCCAGGCGTCGTGCGCCAGAAGGTGGTGACCGCGTGCCGCGAGCGCGGCATCCCCGTGCGCACGCTGCCGACCGTCTTCGAGATCCTTTCGGGCGGCATCAACCTCACGCGCCAGCTGCGCGAGGTGCAGGTGGAGGACGTTCTCGGCCGCGAGCCTGTGCGCGTGGAGATCGACCGCGTCGGCTCCTACCTAGCCGGCGAGGTGGTGCTCGTCACCGGCGCGGGCGGCTCGATCGGTGCCGAGCTCTGCCGTCAGATCGCCCGCGTGGGCCCCGCCCGGCTGGTGCTCGTCGAGCACGGCGAGAACGCGCTCTTCGAGATCCGGCGCGAGCTCGAGGACGACCGCCACTTCACGCGTGCGACCGCCGTGCTTGCCGACTGCAAGGACGCGGTGCGGATGCGCGAGGTGTTCCTCGAGCACAAGCCCTCGTTCGTCTTCCATGCCGCCGCCTACAAGCACGTCGGCCTGATGGAGGAGAACCCGATCGAGGCCGTGCGCAACAACGCGGTGGCCACGCGCATCGTGGCGGCGGCCGCGGGTGACGCCGGAGCGAGGCGCTTCGTGCTCGTCTCGACCGACAAGGCGGTCACGCCGGCGACCGTGATGGGCGCCTCGAAAGCGCTCGCGGAGTGGGCAGTGGAGGCGGCGCAGAGCCGCCACGCAGGCACGGGCTACACGATCGTGCGCTTCGGCAACGTGCTCGGCTCCTCGGGCTCGGTGGTGCCGATCTTCCGCCGCCAGATCGCGGCCGGCGGACCGGTGACGGTCACCGACCCGGCGATGACGCGCTACTTCATGACGATCCCGGAGGCGGTGCAGCTCATCATCCGCTCCGGCCCGCTCGGGGACGGCGGCGAGATCTACGTGCTCGAGATGGGCGATCCGGTGAAGATCATGGACCTTGCCGAGAACATGATCCGGCTCTCGGGACAGGAGCCGGGGGTGGACATCGCCATCTCGATCGTGGGGCGGCGACCGGGCGAGAAGCTCCACGAGGAGCTGTTCAACCCCGACGAGCGCGCGCGCCCCACGCCCGCGGAGAAGATCGTCGCCGCCGTGCGCGAACGGCTCGATCCGGTCTGGGTGGACGACGCGTTCTCGCAGGTCGAGGAGCTGAGCTATCAGGGCGATGCGGCAGGCCTCGCGAAGACGGTCGCGAAGCTCTCCAGTGAGCGCATGCAGGCCGCCACAGCAGCCCTGGAACAACCCGCCGGCCCCGAGTCGCCAACGCGCATCTAGTCACCCGCGCGCACGGTTAAGGTTCACGACGAATGACCATCGTCCAGGAGATCGGCGCCTACGCAGGGTTCGCGGCGGTCGTGGGACTGGCAGTGCTGGCCGCTCTGTACTTCTCACAGGCGCGCGATGTGAAGCGCCTGCGCGAGTGGGCCGGTCGTGCGCCGGAACGAGCAGCCGAGCAGGAGGCGCGGATCCGCGCCGCGGGCCAGGCCGCTGCCGCCCAGCCCGCGAAGGC
>DASVXS010000054.1:0-15293 GCA_036392575.1 Thermoleophilaceae bacterium
TACTCCACGAGCTTCTCGATGCGGTCGCGCACGCCGGCGTCGTCGAGCTGCGTGTTCGCGGGCGCGATCGCGCTTCGGAGCCCGCCGCGGTAGTCGCTCGAGATCAGCTGCACGAACGCCTGGATGACCGTCATCGACCCCGCGAGCCCGCTGCTCTTGCCGTAGGTGCGCTGCGGGCCGGTGGGCGTGCCCCCGACGTTCAGCACGAGCGGGATCAGGTCGGGTCGGGCGGCGGCTACGCGCGCCGCTCGGTGGAGCGACTCGCCCGATGCCGCGACCACCGCGGGCGGCCCGGCCGCCTCGACCACGGCGGCGAGATCGCCCGCGTCGGTGTCGATGTCGTAGGGGCCGACGCGGCTCGACTGCCCCACCCCACGCACGTCGTAGTAGACGAGCCGGTGGTCACGCGCGAGGAGATCGAAGAGGTCCTCGTAGACGTCATGCGTCGAAAACATCGGCGTGACGAGAACCACGAGCGGGCCCTCCCCGCGCTCCTCCCAGTGGATGAGGACGCCTTCAGGCCGTTCGAGAAGCGGCATCCCGCTCAACCGCCTCCACCGAGTCGCCGAGGCGGATCGTGCCGCCACTCACGATGTCGGCGCTTAGCCCTGCCCGGTGCACGAGGTCGCGCATCAGGCTGTCGCGCCCGGTGAGCTTCTGCAGGTGGTTGCACGGCTCGCACAGCTCGACGCCCTCGCACTCGACCTCGCCGACGAAGAAGCGGCGCCCGACCAGCGCGTTCACATCGATCCCGCGCGTGACGACCTGACGGCGGTGCTCACCCGGGGCGAGCGGGTTGCCGGTGTCAGCGGCGTAGCCCTCGATCGCCTCGGCGGCGATCAACGTGATCGCCTTGCCGGGCCCGGCATCGCCGTTCTCATACCAGTAGCGGTCACCCACGAGCCCGTGGCCTGGAACGGCCTCGACCTCCTCGACCGGCGCCGTTGGGCCGGACTCTTCCCGCGCGAGGAAGATTCGTTCTACGACGCCGCTCACGGGAGGGCCCGCCCCACCGACTCGGCCACGCAGGCCGGCTTCTCGTTGCCCTCGACCTCGATCGTGAAACGGGTGACGATCTGCCACCAGCCGTTCCCCACGCCGTCGACCGACACGACCTCGGCGCTGGCGCGCACTCGCGAGCCGGACGGGACGGGCGCCGGGAAGCGCACCTTGTTCCAGCCGTAGTTCACGCCGAGCTTGAAGCCGTTCGACTGGATCAGGTCCTTCCTGAAGCCGTCGATCAACGAGAGGGTGAGGTTGCCGTGCGCGACCGTGGTGCCGAACGGGCTCTCGGTCTTCGCGCGCTCCACGTCGACGTGGATCCACTGGTCATCGCCAGAGAGCTCGGCGAACTGGTCGATCATCTCCTGGGTGACCTCGCGCCACTCGCTCGGGCCGACCGGCTGTCCGATGAGGTCCTTAAGTCCCTCGATTCCTTCTGCTGTAACTGGGGCCATGCGGGTGAGAGTACCGGTGGGCCTGTCCGATCACCGGGGGCTGACGAGCCCACGGGCGATCGCGAGCGCCTGCTCGATCTGCTCGGAGCTCACGTCCAGGTGCGTGACCGCGCGTACGCCGCCGCCCGGGGTGCGGCTGAGCTGGAGACCCTCCGCGGCCGCGCGCTCCACGAACGCCTCCGCGTCGGGCACCTCGAAGATCACGATGTTCGTCTCCACGGCCGCCGGGTCGAGCTCCACGCCGGGCAGCTCCGCGAGCCCCTCGGCGAGCCGCTTCGCGTTCGCGTGGTCCTCGGCGAGCCGGTCGACGTTGTGGTCGAGCGCGTACATGCAGGCGGCCGCCAGCACGCCAGCCTGACGCAGTGCGCCGCCCCACATCTGCTTGTAGCGCCACGCCTCCTCGATCAGCTCGTGCGAGCCGCAGAGCACCGCCCCGACCGGCGCGCCGAGCCCCTTCGAGAAGTCGACCCAGGCGGTGTCGAACGGCCCGGCGTACTCGGCGGCCGACACGCCCGCGGCCGCGACCGCGTTCATCAGCCGCGCGCCGTCAAGGTGCGCGCGCATGTCGTGCGCGCGGGCGACGTCGAGCACCTCACGGATCGTCTCGAGCGGCCATACGCGGCCGCCGCCCATGTTGGTGGTCTGCTCGATCGACACGAGCCGCGAGCGTGGCAGGTAGCGATCCGGCGGACGCAGCGCCGCCTCCACCTGCTCGGCGCTGAAGATGCCGTTGCGGCCTTCGAGCGGGTTCATCATCGCCCCGGAGATCGACGCCGGGCCGCCGGCTTCAGCCACGATCGGATGAGCGGTGCGGTCGAGCACCACCTCGTCGCCGCCCGGCCGGATGTGCAGCCGGAACGAGATCGCGTTGCACATCGTGCCGCTGGGCAGGAACACCGCGGCCTCGTGCCCGAGCAGGTAGGCCACGCGCTCCTGCAGCGCGTTCACGGTCGGGTCCTCGCGCCGCTGCTCGTCGGCCACCTCGGCGTTCGCCATGGCCTCGCGCATCTCGCGGCTCGGGCGAGTCTGCGTATCCGAGTAGAGGTTGATCAGACGCTGCTCGGAGCTCACGTGATCTCCGAGCAGATCACGTGAGCTCGCGGTGGAGCTCGACCATCCGGATCACAGCGCGCGCCGCGTCCTCGCCCTGGTGACGCTTCGGCCCGAGCCGCTCGAGCGCCTGCTCACGGTTCTCGACGGTGAGCACGCCGAAGGAGCACGGTACGCCCGTGTCGAGCGACACGCGCGCGATCCCGCTCGCAGCCTCGCTGCAGACGTAGTCGTAATGGCTCGTCTCGCCGCGGATCACGGCGCCGACGCACGCCACGCCCGCGTAGCGGCGCGACTCGGCGCAGTACTTCGCGGCGAGCGGCAGCTCGAACGCCCCGGGCACCTCGTGCACGTGCACCTCGCCGCCGGCCTGGTCGAACACGCGCGAGGCGCCCTCGACGAGCTTCTCGGCCAGGTCCTCGTAGAACGTCGCGACCGCGATCGCCCAGCGGTCAGCCACGCGGCTCCTCGGCCTCCTGCCGCTCCGGCGTGGGCGCGCCCGCGCGCTCGCGGTCGAGGCGCCGCTCGGAGGCGATCATCTCCTCGTCGAGCGCGAGGCCCTGGTGGTGGAGCATGTGGCCCAGGCGGTCGCGCTTCGCGCGCAGGTAGTCGCGGTTGTGCGCCGTGGGCGCGTGCGCGATCGGGATCTGGTCGGTCACCTCGAGCCCGTAGCCCTCGAGGCCCACGATCTTCTTCGGGTTGTTGGTGAGGAGACGGATCGTCGAGAGGCCCAGGTCCACGAGTATCTGCGCGCCGATGCCGTAGTCACGGAGGTCGGCAGGCAGGCCGAGCTCGAGGTTGGCGTCGACGGTGTCGAGGCCCTGCTCCTGCAGCTTGTAGGCCTTCAGCTTGTTGAGGAGGCCGATGCCGCGGCCCTCCTGTGCGAGGTAGAGCAGCACGCCCTGGCCCTCCTCCTCGATGCGGGTGAGCGCGTCCTCGAGCTGCTGGCCGCAGTCGCAGCGCTGCGAGTGGAAGACGTCGCCCGTGAGGCACTCCGAGTGCACGCGCACGAGCACGTCCTCCGCCCCGTCGATCTCGCCCTTGACCATCGCAACGTGGTGCTTGTCGTCGACGAGCGAGCGGAAGCCGACCACGTTGAACTCGCCGAAGTCGGTCGGCAGCCGCGTTTCGACCACACGCTCGATGAGCTTGTCGTGCTTGCGGCGGTACGCGATCAGGTCGGCGACCGTGATCATCTTGAGGCCGTGCCGCTTGCAGTACGCCGCGAGGTCGGGCACGCGGGCCATCGTGCCGTCGTCGTTCATGATCTCGCAGATCACGCCCGCCGGGTTGAGCCCAGCGAGGCGCGCGAGATCGACCGCCGCCTCGGTCTGACCCGTGCGCTCGAGCACGCCGCCGGTCTTCGCCTTCAGCGGGAAGATGTGGCCGGGCTGCACCAGGTCGTGCGGGCGGGTGCGTGGGTCGATCGCCACCTGGATCGTGCGCGCGCGATCGTGGGCGGAGATCCCGGTGGTCACGCCCTCGCGCGCCTCGATCGACACCGTGAACGCGGTCTGGAACGGACTCTCGTTCTTGGCCGCCATGAGATCGAGGCCGAGCTCGTCGCAGCGGTCGGGGTTGAGAGCGAGGCAGATCAGCCCGCGCCCCTCCTTGGCCATGAAGTTGATGGCCTCCGGCGTGACGAACTGGGCGGCCATCGTGAGGTCGCCCTCGTTCTCGCGGTCCTCGGCGTCGCAGACGACGACCATGCGACCGGCACGGATGTCCTCAAGCGCTTCCTCGATCGTGCTGAACGGCGAGCTCATGTGCGCACCGCCAGCTTCTCAACGTATTTAGCGAGCACGTCCACCTCCACGTTCACGACGGTACCCGGCCCGGCAAGTCCGAGCGTGGTTCGCTCGATCGTCTCTGGGATCAGCAAGACGGTGAAGCCGTCGTCGTCGACTGCGGCGATCGTGAGCGACACGCCGTCGACCGCCACCGAGCCCTTCTCGACCATGTAACGCAGCAGGGCCGGTTCGCAGGCGATACGCACGAGCTTCGCTATCCCCTCGTCGGTCACCGATTCGACCGTTCCGGTCCCGTCCACGTGGCCCTGCACCATGTGGCCGCCGAGGCGGTCGCCGGCGCGGAGCGCGAGCTCGAGGTTCACGCGGTCGCCCTCGCCGAGCGGGCCGAGCGACGAGCGCCGCAGCGTCTCGGCCATCACGTCGGCGCGGAAGCCGCCGTCAGCCACGTCGACCGCCGTCAGGCATACGCCGTTCACGGAGATCGAGTCGCCGCGCCCGAGCTCGGAGGCGAGCTCGGTGGCGACCTCGAGGCGCACGCCGTCTTCGGAGCGCTCGATCGCGCGCACGCTGCCGGTTCCCTGCACGAGGCCGGTGAACATCACCACTCCCTCATGCGGGCCGTGATGAGCAGGTCGTCCCCGATGCGCTCGGAGTCGATCGCGAGCGCGCGATCCGCGGCCTCGATCGTCTCCACGCCCTGGCCCTCGAGCGGCACTCGGGCGCGGCGCCCGCCGAGCAGCATCGGCGCGATGAAGATGCGCGCCTCGTCGATCTCGCCGGCATCCATGAACGCGCCCGCCAGGTGCGGGCCTCCCTCGAGCAGCACCGACTGCACGCCGAGCTCGCCGAGCTGGCTCAGCGCCGACTGCACGCGCGCGGCCTCGTTGCCACCGGTCGCGACGATCACCTCGGCGCCCGCCGCCTCGAGCGCGGCCACGGCGCGCCGCGAGGCGGCGCGTGAGGTGACCACCGTGAGCGGCACCTCGTTCGCGCTCGCCGCGAGCTGCCCCTCCGCGGGCAGGCGCGCTTCGGAGTCGAAGACCACACGACGCGGCTGGCGCCTGACGCCCTCTACGCGCGCGGTCAACAGCGGATTGTCGGCGAGCGCGGTTCCGATGCCCACTGCGACCGCGTCCATCTCGGCTCGCCAGCGGTGCGCGCGGGCGCGGCTGGCGTCGCTCGAGATCCACTTCGAGTCGCCCGTGTGGGTGGCGACCTTGCCGTCGAGCGTCATCGCGGACTTGAACACCACGAGGGGGTGGCCCGTCTTCGCGTGCTTGCGGAAGGGCTGGTTGAGCAGCCGGGCGGCTTGGGCTGCTCCGCCGGCGGCCACGTCGACGGTGATCCCCTCGTCGCGCAGGATGCCGAGGCCGCGTCCGGAGGCCTTCTCCGTGGGGTCGTCGCTCGCCACCACGACCCGCCCGACGCGCGCGTCGATCAGCGCGTCCGTGCACGGGGGCGTGCGCCCGTGATGGCAGCACGGCTCGAGCGACACGTACATCGTCGCGCCGGCCGGATCCTCGCTCGCGCTCGCGAGCGCCATGCGCTCGGCGTGCGGCTCACCGGCGGCGGCGTGGAAACCCTCGCCGATCACGCGGCCGTCCTTGACGAGCACGGCGCCCACGAGCGGATTCGGGCTCGTCATCCCGCGCGCCCGGTCCGCGAGCTCAATGGCTCTCAACAGGTGGCGCTCGTCGCGCTGCGTCGCGGTCAGCTGGGTCATTCCCGGGAAAATTGACTCGCGAGTCAACTTTACCAATGCCATGTAGGGTCCCCGCCCATGCGACGCACACGCGCCGCCGCGTGGCCCGCGTATGCGATCCTCGCTCTGATCCTCGTCGCGGGCCTGTATTTGCGGCTCCGGCACAACGGCTATGGCCTCCCTTACGTCTACAACCAGGACGAGGGGCGCCACTTCACCAACCGCGCCGTGGCGATGTTCGGCGGCGGCAGTTGGGACCCCGGCTACTACGAGAACCCGTCGGGTTTCACCTACCTGCTGAACATCGCGATGCGCTTCCGCTACGGCCACGGCTGGCCGTTCGGAGGCTTCGACAACGTCGTGCGCATGTTCGCGAGCCCCGACCCGAGCGGCGTGTACGAGCTCACGCGCGGAGTGGCCGCGCTGCTGTGCTGCGCAGGCGCGGCCGGCGTGTTCTTCGTCGGGCGCCGCCTCTGGGGCCTGCGCGAGGGGCTCGTTGCTGCGGCCGTGCTCGCGTTCGCGTTCCTGCCTGTCGCCTATTCGCGCATCGCGGTGACCGACGTCGGCACGCTGCTTCCCGTGGCGATCGCGCTCTTCGCCGCGGTGCGGATCTACGAGCGCGGTGACCTGCGCTGGTACCTCGTGGGTGGCGCCGCCGTCGGGTTCGCGATCGGCTTCAAGTACACGGCCGGGCTCGTCCTGCTGCCGCTGCTGATCGCGACGGCGTTTCGCATGCGCACCGACGGGCTCGCTCCGCTGAAGGGACTCGGGATCGCGCTCGTGGTCGCGACGGCGGCCTTCTTCGTCACGACGCCGTACTTCTTCATCAACTTCAGCCACGCCAGGCACCAGCTCACGTCGCAGTCGCAGACGGTGGGCGACTTCGGCAAGGTCGGCCAAGCGCAGGACAACGGCTTCGCCTACTACCTCTGGAGCCTCACCTGGGGGCTCGGCTGGGTGCCGCTCGTAGCGGCGGCGGCGGGATGCTTCCTCGTGGCGAGGCGCGATCCCGTGCGCGCGCTCCTGCTCGCGGCCTTCCCGCTCGCACTGTTCATCTACCTCAGCGTGCAGTCGCGCTTCTTCGGGCGCTGGCTGCTGCCGGTCTACCCCGCTCTGGCGCTCTTCGCGGGCTACGCGATCGTGCAGGCGGTGGGTGCGGTCGCCGCGCTGCGCGGGCGGCGGCTCGCGGCGGCGGGCGCGCTGGCGGCGGTGGTGCTCGCGGCGCTGGCCCAGCCGCTCGCCGCCGACGTGCGCACGATGCGGCTGCTCGGGCGCACCGACACCCGCCAGCTCGCGCGCGACTACCTCGTGAAGACCTACCCGCCGAGGCTGCGGATCGTGATCGAGCCTGCCGTCCCGGGGCGCTACTACCGGCTCGCGCGCCCAGGTCGGAAGGCGCCGCCGGAGCGCAAGCAGTTCGTGCGCGGGTTCATCAGGGACATCGGCGAGACGCGCATCGACTACGTGACGTTGCTGCGTCCCGAAGTCCTCGACCATTACCGTCGTAGCGGCTATTGCCTCGTGATGACGATGAGCGTCATTCGCGGCAGGGCCGAAAATGACCGCCTGGCGCCCGCCCTCGCGTACTACGCACGGCTCGAACGCGAGTCGAAGCTGGTCTTCGAGGCCAGCCCCTACGACAAGGGCGTCAAGCACCTCAAGTTCAACTTCGACCACTCGTACGACTACTACCCGAGCAAGTTCGCGCGCCCCGGCCCCGACGTGAAGATCTACCGCCTCAACAACTGCAAGCAGGGCTACGGGCCGCTGCCGAAGGGCGCGGGCGTGCCGCAGGGGGTGAGCGAGTGACGGCCGAGGCGAAGCCGCGCACAACCGCCCGCGGGGCGACGCTGCTCGAGCGCGTCCGCCGCCCGACCGCAGCAGGCTGGACCCTCGCTGGGATCCTCGTGGGCGCGCTCGTCCTGCGACTGTGGTCGATCCGGCACGGTATGCCCTGGGCGTTCAACTACGACGAGGAGCACCACTTCGTGCCGCCGGCCGTGTCGATGCTGGGCGGCTCGCTGAACCCCGGCTACTTCGAGAACCCGCCCGCGCTCACGTACCTGCTCTTCGGTGTCTTCAAGCTGCGCTTCCACGCCGGCTTCCCGTTCGGGGCGAGCGGCTTCGTGCGGCATTTCAAGAACGACCCGGAGTCGGCGTTCGTCACCGCGCGCATCGTGGTCGCGCTGCTCGGCACGCTCGCGGTGTGGCTCGTGCACTGGGCGGGTTCGCGCTACTACGGCCGGCGTGTGGGACTGCTCGCCGCGGCGCTCGTCGCCTGCGCGTTCCTGCCCGTCTTCTACTCCAAGCAGGCGCTGAACGACGTCGTGACGCTCGTACCGCTCACCGTGGCGCTCGGGGCGTGCCTGCTCGTGTACGAGCGCGGCCGGGCGCTCGACTGGGCGCTCGCCGGCGGCGCGATCGGCGTGGCGACCGCCACGAAGTACACGGCGGGAGCGATGGTCGCCGTGCTCGCGATCGCGGCGCTGCTGCGGCTGCGCGACCGGCGCGACGACCTCGGGGCGCTCGTTCGCGGCGCTGTGATCGCGGGCGTGCTGTTCGTCCTGCTCTTCCTGCTGCTCAACCCCTACTCGCTGATCGACTTCTCGAAGTTCAAGTCGCAGGTGGGTGGCCAGTCGGCGACGGCCGGAGGGCTCGCGAAGCTCGGGCAGGACGACGTGCCTGGCTGGCTCTACTACTTGTGGACGCTCACGTGGGGGTTCGGGTGGATCCCGCTCGCGGCCGCGGTCGGGGGCGCCGTCGTTGCCCTGCGCTCGGACTGGCGCCGGGGCGCGCTGCTCATCGTCTTCCCGATCGTGCTGTGGCTGTTCCTGGGCGGGCAGGCGCGCTATTTCGGACGCTGGTTCCTCCCCGCGTACCCGGCCCTGGCGATCCTCGCCGCCTACGGGATGGTGCGCCTCGTGGATTGGTTCGTCGCCCGTCGCGGCGCCGTCCAGGCCGCGCCGGCGCTGCTCGTGGCCGCGGGCTTCCTTCTCGTCGTCCAGGGCCTGGCCGCAAGCGTGCGCGTGGACAGCGTGCTCGCGCACACCGATACGCGCACGCTCACGCGCGAGTGGCTCGCGCGCAACGTGCCGCAGGGCTCGGGGCTGGTGGCCGAGCCGTTCTTCCCGAGCGGCTTCTTCACCACCGGCGGACGGCGCGCGCCCGACCGCTACCGGCTCTACCCGATCAAGCCGCCGTTCCAGGGGTACGAGAAGAAGCTGACGCCCGGGCTGATCGACACCTACCGCTCGCAGCGCTACTGCTGGGTCGTGACCGGTACCTATCAGGAGGGCCGCGGCCTCAAGGCCGGGCTCGCGAACGCGAAGGCCTACTACTCGCGGCTCGACGCCGAGTCGGAGACGGTCGCTGTCTTCTCACCCTGGTACGCCGGCGAGGGGCCCGTCGAGTTCAACTTCGACCACTCCTTCGACTACTACCCGCGCGCCTACAGGCGTCCGGGGCCGCTGATCGAGGTACACCACCTGAACGGATGCCGCTAGACCGCCGCAACATCGCGAAGCGAGTGCTGCTCGCGCCCCACTTCGTGCGCCGGGCGGCGGCGAGCCAAGCGGCGGCGCGCGAGGAGGGATGGCTCCTGCGCCAGCCAAAGGACGTCCGCGCGAGCTACGTGCGCGAGGTTCTCGACAAAGGAGATGGCCCGCGCCTCGCCGAGATCTGGATGCTGCGCCAGCGGCGAGAGGTGCGCGAGAGCTACATCCGCGAGGTGCTGGGGGCGGACTAGGCGCCCAGCACCAGCTCTGCCATTGGCCTGATCAGCGCGGGGTCGGCGCCGATCAGCAGCGTCGTCACCATCGAGTCCCGCCACTTCTCTATGTCGTGGCGGATCTTGTCCGGGGACCCGATCAGCGCCAGGCGCTCGATGAGCTCGGTCGGGACTGCCGCGGCCGCCTCTTCCTTCTTGCCGTCGAGATAGAGCTCCTGGATCTCGTCGACCTCGGCGTCGTAGCCCATACGGCGCGCGACGTCGGCGTGGAAGTTCGCTTTCTTCGCGCCCATCCCGCCGAAGTAGAGCGCGTAGAGAGGGCGCATCCGGTCGGCGGCGCGCTCGACGTCGTCATCGATGACGACGTTCACAGAGGCCGCGATCTCGAAGTCGTCAAACGAGCGCCGCGCACCCTCGCGGGCGAAGCCCTCGGCGAGCGCGTCGCGGTAGAAGCGCTCGTGGTCGGGGGAGAAGAACAGCGCGAGCCAGCCGTCGCAGAGCTCGGCCGCTAGCGCCACGTTCTTCGGGCCCTCGGCGCCGAGGAAGATCGGGATGTCCTCGCGGAGCGGGTGGATCGACGACTTGAGCGGCTTCGCGAGGCCGGTGCCGCCTTCGTACGGCAGCCGGTAGTGCTGGCCCTCAAAAGTGACGGGGCCGTTGCGGGCGAGGATCTGGCGGATGATCGAGATGTACTCGCGGGTCCGGGCGAGCGGCTTTGCGAATGCCTGGCCGTACCAGCCCTCTACCACCTGCGGGCCCGACACTCCCAGCCCGAGGATGAAGCGGCCGCCTGAGAGGTGGTCCATCGTCATGGCAGCCATGGCGGTTGCCGCAGGCGTCCGAGCGCTCATCTGCACGATCGCCGTCCCGAGCCGAATGCGCTCGGTCTGTGCTCCCCACCAGGCGAGCGGAGTGAGCACGTCCGAGCCGTACGCCTCGGCCGCCCATAGCGAGTCGTAGCCGAGCCGCTCGGCCTCCTTCACGGTCTCGGCCGCGTTCGGCGGCGGCCCGCCGGCCCAGTAGCCCAGGTTGAGGCCAAGCTTGAGCTCGCGCGCCATTCGATCATTCGGGCGTCTTCACGCCCTCGCGCAGCATCTCGACGGCTTTCTTGACGCGCCGCTCACGAGTGTCGTCCCGCTTCGCTTCTGCGATCCAGCGCGCGTACTCCTTGCGGTGCGTGAAGGCGAGCTGGTCGAATGCTTGGCGCGCGTCGTCGGCCCGTGCGAGCGCGTTGGCAAGCGCGTCCGGCACCTCGACCTCCCGCGGCTGGGCGTCGAGCGCGAGCACCACTTCCACGTCGTCGCCCAGCTCGATGCCGGCCGCCTCACGTATCTCCCTGTTGAGGCCGAGCACCGCGCGGCCGCCGTAGACAGCGATCCGGCCGCGGAACTCGGTGCCGTTCAGAGTGCCCCGTACCGGCGCCCGCGCTTGCCCGAACTTCTGCTTCGGATCGAACGGCACCTCGAGCCAGCGGCCACCGCCGCCACCGTCCGCTTCCGTGAGCTTTGCGCTGAAGCGCTCGGGCACGTGCGGCAGCCTAACCGGCGCACGGCGCCCGGACCGGCACCTTTTCGTTTTCAGAGTTGCGGAGCGCAACGATGCAAAGAAGGTGTCGGTCGGGCCCCGGGCGCCTCAGGCGCCTGGACAGTTGGCGTAGACGCGCCACATGGAGTTGCCCGCGACGAACTTGAACGCCGAGAGCGGGTAGTTCGACCACCACTTCCGCGCCGACTTCTGGTTCACGCCGGTGACCGAGCGCGCCGCGGCAGGCTCGAAGTTGAAGCTCGAGCCGAGGAAGAGAAGGCCGTGCGTGGGCGGACCGGTCTGGTTGATCGAGGCCTGGAGGTCGTGCTTGCCGAGTCCGGTCTCCCACTCCACCACGGGTAGGGCCGAGTGCGTGGGGAACGTGATCGGGCGGCACTTCGCCATCAGCGCGGTGACGCTCGGATCCTGGAGGATCGCCTTCAGCCCCTGGTGCTGCTTCTTCACGAACAGCGTCTGCCCGTTGAGCTTGCGGAAGTCGTTGATCCAGGCAGGCGTGCGCCACATCACCAGCAGCAGCGACAGCGCCGCGACGCCGATCGCGACTCGGCGCGCGCGCCGGTCGGTGATCACCGCCCAGCCGGCGAGCGCCACACCCACGCCGAGGTTGAACAGCAGCGACGGAATCACGAGGTAGCGAGGGATCACCGACAGCCCGGCGATCGCGATCATCAGGAAGACGCCGATGCCCACGGCCATCAGCGCCAGCGGAAGGTAGGCGCGGCGGCGCAGCATCCAGAGCGCGAGCAGCAGTCCGAGGCCGCCGGCCGCCACGTTCACGATCTTCTCGTTCGCGCCCACGTAGTCCGGGATCAGCCTCACCGCCTCGGGCACGCTGCGATCGCGGCCGAACTGGCCGGCGACGTCGCGAGTGGAGGTGAGCGAATGGAGCGGATGGCCGGTGACGATCCAGTCCGAGGCGATCCACAACAGCGGCGCGGCCGCCACGAGCAGCGCGTAGCGGATGAACTGCTCGCGACTGATCGCCGGCCAGAGCCACAGCAGGTAGACGCCCGACAGCACCCAGGCCTCCGGGCGGAGCAGTCCGGCCAAGCCAAGCAGCACCAGCACCGGCAGCCCGCGGCGCGGCGATTTGAGCTCCCACAACGCCGCCCCGAACACGAGCAACAGGAACGGCACGTCGACCATCCCGCGCAGCGCGTAGAAGATCAGGTCGGCGCGCGTGCAGACCACCGCCACGCCGACCAGCGCGATCAACGTGCCGAGCAGGTGCTGTGCGAAGCGGAAAAGCACCACGAGGAGGCCGATGAAGCTCGCGATCGTGATGAGCACGAGCAGCCGGTCCGCCGCCCCGCCGAAGAACGACAGCCCCGCCCCGAGCAGCTCCCAGAGCGGATGAGGTGTGGGCGTGCGGAAGACGTCGTAGTCGGGCAGGTGCCCGTGCGACAGCGCGCGGCCCCAGACGAGCGAGTAGTAGCTGTCGTAGTTGGGGTAGGTCGGCCGGAAGAGGAAGATCCCGAGCGAGACCGCGGAGACGAAGGCGAGCAACCGCGCGCCGTTGCGGCGCGTCGCCAGCGCCTCAGCGCGGGTGGCTAGGCGCGACTCGCCTGCGAGCCCGGCCGCGGGCGGCACGGTGGCTGGCTGGGGCGCGCCGCGGGTGATCAGTTTGCTCACGAACACAGCGGCTTCACGGGAGCCGGCGGCGAGCAGGTGACGGGGGGCAGCGCGCCGCTCGGTGAGAGTCGGCAGAATACCAGCGGTACCCGCCGTTAACGGCGGGATTCTCCGTGCCTTCTGGCGGCGCGGAGTCAGCGCCGGAAGCCGCCTTCTCGATCCGTGCTCCGGCCTCCGATCCCTGCGCTAGCCTGAACCCGCCCCGATGAAGCTGATCATCCAGATCCCGAGCTGGAACGAGGAGGAGACGCTCCCCGGCACGCTTGCCGACCTCCCGCGCCAGATGCCCGGCGTCGACGTGGTCGAGTGGCTCGTGATCGACGACGGCTCCACGGACCGGACCGTCGAGGTCGCGCGCGAGCACGGCGTCGACCACATCGTGCGCCTCACGAACAACAAGGGCCTGGCGGCCGCCTGGCAGGCGGGCCTCGACGCCGCCCTGAAGCTCGGCGCAGATGTGATCGTCAACACGGACGCCGACAACCAGTACAAGGGGTCGGAAATCCCGAAACTCGTCGCGCCGATCCTTGCCGGCGACGCGGACATGGTGATCGGCGACCGCCAGGTCGACACGATCGAGCACTTCTCGAACCTCAAGGTGAAGCTGCAGCAACTGGGTAGCGCCGTGGTGCGCCGCGCCTCGGGCACGCACATCGAGGACACCACCTCCGGCTTCCGCGCCTACAACCGCGAGGCGGCGCTCGCGATGCAGGTGGTCTCGAAGTTCACCTACACGCTCGAGACGATCATCCAGGCCGGGAAGATGACCGTCGCGGTCGACCACGTGCCGATCGGGACCAACCCGAAGACGCGCGAGTCCCGCCTCTTCCCCTCCATGTGGGCGTACGTGCGCCGCAACGCCGTCTCGATCTTCCGCATCTACGCCCTCTACGAGCCGCTGCGTGTGTTCATGACCGCGGCGATCATCGTCGGCATCGCCGCCGCGGCGATCTGGATCCGTTTCCTCGTCGCCTACATCGGCGGCTCGGGCGCGGGTCATGTCCAGTCGCTGATCCTCGGTGCGGTGCTGTTCATCGCGGCCGTGCAGCTCGCGGCTCTCGGCGTCATCGGCGACGTGCTCGCCGGCAGCCGCGTGCTGTCCCAGCGCATCCTCGAGCGCGTGCGGCGCGTCGAGTTGCAGCTCGGCATCGAGCCCTCGCACTATGAGCCGGGCAAGGCGAGCACCGGCCAGGAGGCCACCACCGGCGCCGACGCCGGCCCCGCCACCGGCAAGCCCGAGGAGGAATCGACCGAGGAGCGCGAGGCGGTGAAGCTGTGACCCAGGCCCCCATCGAGGCCGTCCCCACCGGCAACACCTTCGACAAGTACGGGTCCACGAACCCGGTCGTGCGCAGGCTCATGGAGGGCTTCCAGTCGACGCTCGACGAGCTGTGGGCGAAGGCCGCGCCGAACTCGATCCTCGACGTGGGCTGCGGCGAGGGCGTGCTCACCTACGAGTGGGCAGAGCGCCTCGGCGATCGCCGCATCGTGGGCATCGACCTCGACGACGACAAGCTCAAGGCCGAGTGGGACACGCGCCAGCGCGCGAATCTCGAATACGTGCCCGCCGACGCCACCTCGCTCGAGTTCGTCGATGACGAGTTCGACATGGCGAGCGCGATCGAGGTGCTCGAGCACGTTCCCGAGCCTGAGCGCACGCTCGCCGAGATGGCGCGCGTCGCACGTCGCCACCTGCTCGTGTCGGTGCCGCGGGAGCCGCTCTGGCGAGGGCTCAACATGGCGCGCGGCGCCTACCTGAAGGACTTCGGCAACACGCCCGGCCACATCAACCACTGGTCCAAGCGGTCGTTCGTGTCGCTCCTCTCCCGCTACGGCACGGTCGAGGAGGCCCGCTCGCCGTTCCCGTGGACCATGCTGCTTGTCCGCCTCAGCTAGCTCGCCCTCCGCGACCCGCTCGTACGGGCGGGGCGCATCGATCCTCGCGGTCGGCATCGGGGTCACCGGCCTCGTCACCTACTCGTACTTCGCGCTAGCGAGCCACACGCTCGACGCGACCGACTACGGCCAGATCAGCCTGCTGTGGTCGGCGATCTTCATCGTCGTCTCGGTGCTCTACCGGCCGGTGGAGCAGCTGCTCTCCCGCACGATCTCCGAGCGCGACGCGCGCGGTCAGCACGGCAACGAGCACCTGCGGGTTGCCGCCACGATCCAGCTTGCGCTCGGCCTGGTGTTCGCCGTCGCGGCGCTCGCCTTCAGGGACAGACTGCAGAACCACCTCTTCGGCGGCTCCGCCACCCTCTACTGGATCCTGATCATCGCCGTGCTCGCGTACGCGGCGAGCTACTTCGCGCGTGGCTTCCTCGCGGGGCACCGGCGCTTCGGCCTGTACGGCGGCCTCGTGCTGATGGAGGCGACCTCTCGCTTCCTGTTCGCACTCGCGGTCACGGTCGGCATCGCTCACGGCCAGG
>DASVXS010000055.1:0-8709 GCA_036392575.1 Thermoleophilaceae bacterium
GCTGTCTGGCGGCCGGATGGTGCTCGGTCTCGGCGTCTCGCACCGCGTGACCGTGGAGAACTGGTACGGCACGACGATCGACCGGCCGGTCGCCGAGTTGCGCGAGTACGTGGAGTCGCTGAGGGCGATCTTCCGCGATGAGGATCCGCCCGAGGGCTCGCGCTTCCCCACCCGCTTCCACTTCATGGGCTATCCGGTGCGAGCGGACCTGCCGATCTACGTCGCGGCTCTCTCACCCACGATGCTGCGGCTCGCCGGGCGCGTCGCCGACGGCGTCGTGCTCTGGCTGTGCAACCCCGAGTACATCGAGCGCGTCGTGGTGCCCGAGGTCAAGATCGGGCGCGAGAAGGCCGGCAAGACGCTCGAAGGCTTCGACATCGTCGCGGCCGTTCCGGCGGCGGTCACCGACGACCGCGCGGCCACCGAGGCGCTGCGCAACGAACTGATCCCTTACTTCTCGCTCCCGTTCTACCGGGCAGCGATCGAGCGCTCGGGCTTCGAGGACGAGATCGCGGCATACGACGAGGCGATGGCGGCTGGTGACCCGCAAGCGGCGGGCGCCGAGATCTCTGACCGCTTCATCGCCTCGCTGGCGGCGATCGGCAGCGCCGACGAGGCGGCCGCGACGGTCCGGCGCTACCTCGACGCGGGCGCGACGTCGCCCTGCATCGGTCCGGTGCCGCGCACGGACCCCGAGCTCACGCTGCAGGCGCTCTCCGGGCTCGCGCCCAGCCCGCAGGCCTAACGCCCCGCGCTGCGCGGGGCGTAGCCTTGGCTCGAGTGGCTGAAGCACCGCGCGCCACCGAGGCGGTCACGCGCGAGATCCCATCCGACACACTCGCGACGCTCGCCCACGAGATCCCGACGTCGCTGTTGCCCGCGCTCGTGACCGGCATCCTCGCCGCGTCGCCTGCCGCGCTGGCGGCGATCGAGGGAATCGCGAACGCGATGGGCATCGGCGCGCGCCTCGCCGGCGACCTCCGCTCCCGCGATCCGGACAAGCGCCGACGACTGAGGCTCGGCGGATACACCGGCACCGCCGCGCTGTCCAGCCTCACTGGCGTGTCGGGCACCGCGCTGGTCGCAGGGCTTCTCCGGACGGGGGCATGGGCGGCGCGAGGCGTCGCAAGCCCCGAGCGTCATGTGCAGGTCGCCCAGCGGACGCAACGCTCGTCGCTCGGGCAAGCGTACGCCCGCGGCCGGTTGCTGGAACACGCCGCGGCAGTCGCGGGACCCATCATCGCCTGCCTGCTGCTGCTCGGCGTGGGAATCAGGACCGCGATCGTGCTGTCGGTGGTGCCGGGAGTGCTAGCGCTCGCGTTCGCGCTGCGGGGGTGGCGGCGCGTGCCGTCCGAGGTGCCGCCGCCCGCGACGCCGATCACCGTCTCGCGCCTGCGCGATCTCGTCTCCGGCAAGCTCGGATGGAGCTTTCTCGGGATCGCGGCGTTCGAGTTCGGCAACATCACCGTGGTTCTCCTGATCCTGAGGGCCACAGCGCTGTTTCGCCCTGATCACGGTCTCGTCGGAGCGGCGAGGATGGCTGCGCTCGGGTATGCGCTGTACCGACTGGCCGCCTCCGCGGCGAGCGGTGCCGCCGGTCGCCTGGTGGACCGGATAGGAGCAGCGCCGCCACTCGCTGCGGGCTCGGCCATCCTCCTCGCCTCCTACACCGGGTTCGCCTTCGTCCCCGACAACATTCCAGGGCTTGCAGCGTGCTTCGCGACTGCCGGCGTGGCCGTCGGGCTCGTCGAGCCGTCGGAGCAAACGCTGATCGCGCTGCACGCGCCGCCGGACGAGCGCCGATCGCTGTTCACGCTTCTCGCGGTAGTGGACGGTGTGGGCGTCGTCGCGGCGAGTCTCATAGCCGGGGTGCTGTGGACGGTCTTCTCGCCCGCCGCGGGCCTTCTGTGGTCGGCCCCCGCCCTGCTCTTGTGCGTGCTGGCGCTGGGCCGGGCGCACACTCGCTAGCGAGAGAGCGAGGCGATCCGAAAGCGGCCGCCCTGGCGCACGAGCTCGATCGTCTCGGCCACGCGAGCTTGCCCGCTGGCGCTCGTCTCGACCCGCACCTTCGCGGTGTCGCCCATGAGCGCGACGGCCTTCACCTCGATACGAGACCGCTTCACGGGCCCGGCCGTACGGCGCAGAAAGCCCGCGCAGCCGCGCCCGCCCGCCTGCTCGCGGACCTGCGAGCTGAAGATCTCGTTGCAGATGTGCTGGTGGTCGCCGGCCAGCAGGTCGCGCTCGAAGGTGTTCACCACCGCACCCGCTTCCTGAGCGGGTTTGCGCGCATTCGGGCCCTGGTCCTTGCCCCCGCACCCGGCCAGCACGAACGCCCCCAGCGCCGCCACCGCAACCGCCGCCGAGGCCGCATGTGAGACACCCCTCCTTGGCGCTCCCATATGCGCTGTCAGAATAGAGGCATGGAAGGGTCTGCGCCTGAGTCCCTGGGGACCAGCTCGAGCTGGCTCCGCTGCTACCGCTGCTGGTCACGGAACCTCGAAGTGCAGGTGCACTACGAGGGCGTCCTGAAAGTCGATCCGGAGACGGGTGAGGCGGTCGATCCCGTCGAGGAGGTGCAGGAGGCGGTGGTCCAGTGCCTGGACTGCCTGCACGATCAGCCGCACCTGAGCCTCGCCTTCTACGAGGAGGACGGCCGGCGCATCAGCCGCATCGAGGCGGTCGAGGACCGCTGGGAGCGGATGGTGGCGGGGACGCCCTGGGTGGCGTCGTGCACAGTGACGGTCGACGGCGACCAGGTCGAAGCCTGCTCGGGTCCGGAGGCCGCTGACGCGCTGGCCTACGGGGCGTTCGGCGACCACGGCACGCGCGAGTTCTTCACGCACGTGCGCTTCCACAAGCACGAGGCCGACCAGATCGTGATCCACATGCTCGTCGAGCTCTACGCGCGCTCCGCCGAGGAGGCCGCGGACGTGCTCGAGCAGGCCTCGCGCGGCGAACTGGCGATCACGTCGCTCGCCGAGGAGTCGCGCCCGCCCGCCGCCTCCGCCAGCGGCGGCGACGACCCGCACTAGCGCGGAAGCACACCCTCGAGCGCGAGCAGGTGCTTCTTGCGCTCGACGCCGCCCGTGTAGCCGCCGAGTGCGCCCCCGGTGCGGAGCACGCGGTGGCACGGCACGACGATCGGGATCGGGTTCGCGCCCAACGCGTTGCCCGCCGCCCGTACCGCGCGCTCATTGCCCGCCTCGCGCGCCACGCCACGGTAGCTCGACACCTCGCCGAACGGGATGCGGGCCGTGGCCTGGAGGATGCGCGCGGTGAACCCGTGGACGAGCGCCCAGTCGATCGGGAGGTCGAAGTCGTGGCGCCGGCCCTCGAAGTACTCGTCCACCTCGCGCTGCACGTCGTCCAGCCGGGCCGGAGCCTCGAGCACGCGCGGGGAGATCATCGCGGCGAGCCGCTCGAGCACCGGATCGACGCCCGAGTCGGCGTAGCTCAGCGTGACAAGCCCGCGGTCGGTGCTCGCGGCCACCAGCCGCCCGAGCGGCGAGTCGAGCTCGGCGTACGCGATATCGAGCAGGCCCTCGCCGGCCGCTCGCTCCGCGAACCGGTGCGTGAGCGCGTCGAGATCCGCGACCACGGCGTCCCGCCTCAATGCCTTCTCCAGCTCGCTCATCCCACCAGCTCCTTCCTGAGCTTCTTCAGCCCCTGGCTCACGCTCTGGCGTGCCGCGTCCTCCGACACGCCCATCGCCGCCGCCACGTCGGCGTAGGGCAGGTCGCCCGCGAAGCGGTACAAGAGCGCCTCGCGCTGCTTCGCGGGTAGGTCACGCGCGCTCGTCCAGAGTCCATGCTCGCCGTCTCTTGGCTGATCCTCCACCCCCCGCTCGGGCAGCTCGTCGACGGGGATCGCGTGGCGCGCGCGAGCGCGGTGCACGTCGAGCGCCTTGCGGTGGGCGATCGTGAGCACCCAGGCGCTCAGTTTCGAGTCCGGGCGGAGGCGCGGGTATGCGCGCAGAGCTGAGATGAACGTGTCCTGGAAGCAGTCTTCTGCGTCGTGGGGCCCGACGCTCGCGACGAGAAACCGGAACACACGATCGCGGTGCTCTTCGAGGAAGACCTGGAACGGGGGCAATGGCACTCGTGTATTGAAACGCCCCCAGTTCTCGAAACGTGAGAAACGGCGGGCAGTCAAGGAGGCGGGGCATGAATTTCTGCAGGCGACCGGCTCCTCGGCGAAACGCGCCTGCAGTTATTCACGCCATACATGAATTTCTGCAGGCGACGGAGACGACGCGCCCACTCGCCTGCAGTTATTCATGACCCGGCCCGCGGAGAGCGCGGCGCTGTGGGTCACCCCCACCCCACCCTCACTGCTCTTCCGAAGAACAGCGGGCAGCCGCGGACGAGCGGACGGCGCCAGCCCAAAACGCGGAGAGCCCCCGCTTGTGCGAGGGCCCTCCGCACCTTCCGGCTGTCCCAGATTCGATCAGCGAACGGCGTCCACGATCTCCTGAGTGAGCGCCGGGAACTTCTCCAGGAAGGCGACGCGCTCGCGCTTGAGGTGCTCCACCGCGCGGTCGTACTCCTCGATGCGTTCCTGCTCCGCGTAGAGCTCGCGCGGGCGCAGTACCGGATCGGAGGGGTCGATGCCCGGCACCGACTTCGCGACCTCATAGCCGAAGTCAGGGTCCTCCTCCCACTCGATCGTGCCCTCGGCGATGCCCTTCACGATCGCGGAGCTGTGCGGGATCTTCACCTTCACCGATCGCTCGTCGGCCTCGGCGCCGCCCACGCGGCCGGTGTTCATGAGGTAGACATCGAGCTGGTGCTCAGCCATGAGCTCCAGGAAGCGGTTGCCCTGATGGTCGTCATCGTCCGGGAAGAACGGATTCGTGCCCGGGACGCGAAGGAACTTGCCCGCCTCATCGGCACCACCCGCGCTCGTGCCCTGCGTCTCACCGAGCATGAAGTACGCAGCCGCCTGCTCCGCATCCAGCTTCGCGACCGCCGGGATGATGTTCTCGTTGCGGTTGAGGATCAGCAGAAAGTCCGCCGACTGGAGGTCGCGAGCGTCGGCCGCCTCGATCGATGAGAACGAGAACGTGGCGCGCCCGTTCTGCGTGTAGCTCGTGTCGAAGAAGTCGAGATCCCCGTTGTCGTCCTGCGACACGTTCTCGAGGTAGGCCTCGGGTGTCGTGACCGCGCCGTAGATCGTCGGCTCGTCCTCCTGCGAGAGCGCGAACGTCTTCGCGAAGCAGCCGGCCTCGGTGGCGTACACCTTGCCGCCCGGCATCATCGCGACGAAGTCGTCCTGCACCGGCAGCGAACCGTTCTGGCGCGTGAACGTGGTGGTGGTCTTACCGGTGCCCGAGAGCCCGACGATCAGGCCGACCTTGTCGCCGTCGTCGGTGGGGATCACCTTGCAGCCCGCGTGCAGTGGGAGCCCGCCGCGGTCGAACACGAGCTTGTTCCACATCCGCAGGCCGCCCTTCTTCGACTCGCCGAAGTAGTCGGAGTTGCAGACGCGGGTCACGCCGCGCTCCAGGTCGACGGCGATCACGCGGTCGTTCGGATACCCCTCGACGGCGAGGTGGGGCGTGTAGATCACGGTGAGCTCCGGCTGGAAGCCATCGCCGTCGTCGACGTCGAAGTACAGCTGCTTCTGCATGCCCGCGATGTTCGCGTTGCTCTCCTCGATGTACAGGCGAGCGGGGGTGCGGAACTCGGGGTCGTTGCCGATGTAGCCGTCGACGATGACCATGTCGCGCCCGGCGATGTACTCGTCCTGGAGGCGCGCGATGCGCTCGCCCTCCTCGCGCGAGATCGCCTGCTGCGAGCTCCCGTCCGGATCATCTAGGACCAGGAACGTGGAGGCCTTCGAGCGCGCGAGCACCTCGGTCTGCACGTTGAGGTTGTCGTACTTCGTTCGACGCGCATTGGGCATCTTGGCCGCGAGCTCCTTCAGCTCGGCGGCCGAGGGATTGACGCGGACCGACTTTGCGTCGGGGAGAGGAGATAGCTGCTTAGCCATTGTGTGAGTGCGTCCGCTCCTTTGAGGGTTGGCAACTGTAACCACCAACGCGGGACGAGAGCGGCGGCATTCGGGGCCCGCGGAAAGCCCAGGTACCCCGTTTGGGTCACCGGCAAGCGGAATTTCGCTAGGGCACGAGGCTCTCGACGTCCGAGCCGTCCAGCACGCGCAGGAAAGCGCGCACGACCTCGGAGTCGAACTGGGAGCCCGAGCAGGCGAGCAGCTCGGCGCGCGCCTCGTCCGTTGTGAGCGCCCGGCGGTAGGGCCGGTCGGACGTCATCGCCTCCCAGGCGTCCGCCACAGAGAGGATCCGCGCCTCCATCGGGATCTCCTCGCCCGCGAGTCCGTGCGGGTAGCCCGTGCCGTCGAAGCGCTCGTGGTGCGCGAGCACCCAGGCACGGATGTCCTCGATCGACCCGGAGTCGAGGATGCGCGCCGCGATCAGCGGGTGGCGCTTGAGCTCCTCCCACTCCTCCTCGGAAAGCGGCCCGTTCTTGGAGAGAATGCTCTCGGGCACGCCGATCTTGCCGACGTCGTGCAGCACGCCGCCGATTCGCACACGGTCGACCACCTCTTCCCCGAGCCCGAGCTCCCTCGCGATCAGCTCCGCGTAGCGGGCCACGCGCCGTGAGTGGGTGGCGCTGCCGCTCTCGCGAGCCTCGAGCGCCTCGGCGAGCGCCAGCACCGTCGCCAGATAGCCGTCGCGCTCGAAACGGCGCCGCGTGCCAGCGATCGCGCCCGCGAGCTCCGGGTTGTGGATCACGGTGCGGTCGCGGCCGAGCTCCTTGGCGGCGTAGAGCGCGAGGTCGCCGGCGTGAAAGAGCGCCTCTGCGGTACGGCCATGCTTGGGGAAGCTCGCGACGCCGAAGCTGATCGTCACGCGCCGGTCGCTGTCCTCGAACTGCTCGCGCACGGCGCGGCGGAGGCGCTCCGCGAGCACGTAGGCGTCGTGCTCCTCGGTCTCCGGCACGATCAGCGCGAACTCCTCGCCGCCCACGCGGGCCGCCGTGTCGATGCGGCGCTTGGCGGCGCGCAGGACCGAGGCGAGCCGCTCGAGCGCATCGTCGCCGGCGCGGTGGCCGAAGCGATCGTTCAGATCCTTGAAGTGGTCGATGTCGCCGACGATCAGGCTCAGCGGCCGGTTCGAGCGCGTCGCACGCTCGAGCTCGTTGCCGAACAGCTCCTGGAAGCCGCGGCGGTTCAGCAGCCCGGTGAGCACGTCGGTGCGCGCCGCGTCCGAGAGGCGGCCGATGAGGCGCTCGAGCCGGTCGCGCATCGTGCGAACGAGCGCTGCGGTCGTAGCGAGCGTGCCGACCGTGAGCAGCCAGGCCGCGACCGAGCCGTGGTCCGCATCCGAGGCGAGCAGCACCACCGCGTAGGAAGCGGCGGCGACCCCCACCTGTACGGCCGCCTCCCTCGGCGTGAAGAAATAGGCGGCATAGAGCGCGATCGGGACGTAGAGCATCGGGTAGGTGCTCGTCGCGTTGTTGCTCCAGTAGATCGCCGCCGACACGAGCAGCGTTCCGCAGGCGAGCACCAGGTGAAAGGCCCAGGCGCGCAGCCGCTTCGCCCCTAGTACCAGCACGGCCAGCAGCGCGGCGGTCGCGACCGCGGCGAGGGCTCCGAGCGGAGCGGCGACACCGACGTTCGGCACGTCGACCGAGCTCGGCAGCGCGAGCGAGACGACCGCCAGCGTCGACCCCACGGCAAACACGTAGGCGAGCGTCCTTGCCATCACCGAGCGGTCGGCGGCCGCCGCCCGGGCTTCCTCACCGAGGGACGGCGCGCCGGCCTGCGCGTCCAGCGCAGTCATGGGTCGAATATCGACGGCGCGCAAAAGCGCCGCAACTCGGCCATTCGTCCAAGCGACCCACGATTCGCCGCACATTGCGGACATACACTTCCTCGCGTGGTGAGGCAGCGCTCCACCCACGTGCGCGCCGTGGTGCGCTTCCTTGCTGCTGTCGTGGCGGTCGCCGGGGCCCTGCTGATTGCCGACGCTGTGATCACCGTCGCGTGGCAGGAACCGATCTCGGCGATGATCGCGAGCCGCGAGCAGGACCGGCTCGAGCACCAGCTCGGTGCACTCGAGACGCAGTCCGCCGCCGACGCTCGTTCGGTCAACGTGCGCGGCCTGCGCCACCGCGTCGCCGTGCTCGCCGCGCGCGCACGCGCGCGCGCGAAGACGGGCCACGCGATCGGCACGATCCGCCTCCCGACGCTCCACCGCCACTACGTGATGGTGCAGGGCACGGACACCGGCAGCTTGCGAAGGGGGCCCGGCCACTACCCCGCGACGCCGTTCCCCGGCCAGCGCGGAACCACCGCTGTGGCCGGCCACCGCACCACCTACCTCGCGCCTTTCAGGACGATCGACCAGCTGAAGAAGGGCAACCGCATCGTCGCCGACATGCCCTATGGGCAGATCACGTACGAGGTCGAATCGACGCGCATCGTCAAGCCGACCGCGCTCTGGGTCACTCGCAAGGTCGACCACGACAGGCTCGTGCTGAGCGCCTGCCATCCGCTCTACAGCGCGTCGCACCGGATCGTGGTGTTCGCGCGGCTGGTGTCGGTCGCACCACCCGCCTAGAGGCGAAGCAGCGGCAGCACGCCGCCGCTCAGCCCGCTCTGGTCGCGCGACTCGAAGAACAGCACGAGCGCTACGAGCAGCGCCAGGGCGAGAATCACCACGGCCACCCAGTAGGCCACCTTGGC
>DASVXS010000056.1:0-8141 GCA_036392575.1 Thermoleophilaceae bacterium
CAGATCGAGCTGCACCTTGAGGATCTCGCTCGGCTTTGCACCCGTCTGCACGCCGGCGGCACGTGGGTGGTGCTCTATCTCGATCTCTGTGATGGGCAGGCCCATCCGGTCCGCGCGCACCAGCACCTCGGCCGGGATCAGCGCGCTGTTCGAGACGACCTTCGGGATCACCTCGTCCACCGCGCGACGGGTGAGCGCCATGCTCGAGTGAGCATCGTGCACGTCCACGCCCATGAGCAGCCGCTCGAACCAGTTGTTCGCGCCGCTCAGGTAGCGCCGCCAGGCGGCGTCCGCCCGCTGTACGCGGTGGCTCGCCACGATGTCGGCCTGCTGCGCCGCGTCCACGAACTGCGGCACTACCTCGGGGTGGATCTGGAGATCCGCCGGTAGGAAGACCATGACGTCGCCGCGCGAGAGCTTCAGACCCTCGAGCTCGGACGGATGGCAGCCGATGTTTGCGCCGACATCGTGGTGCACCGGCCGCAACAAGGGCTCGTCGCGCGCCAGCTCGTCGAGGAGCTCGCGGGTGCCGTCACTCGAGCCGTCGTCGACGAGCACGATCTCGTGTGAGCCCTCGTACGGGCTGAGGACCTGGCGGCACGCGTCCACGAGCACTGGAAGATTCTCTCTCTCGTTGAATGCGGGGATCACGAGCGAGATGTCGACCTGGTCGCTGCGCGTTTCGGGCATCGTCGAGGACCCGGAAAGTCGGTTGCTAAGCTCCCCCGCCGCCATTCGGCGGCCGATTCTAGAGCGCTATCGCGGCGGCCCGTCGAGTTCTCTCAAATGTGCGGAATCTGCGGCATATACGCGCCAGGCCGCGCGCTCGACCCGGCCGAGGCGGACATCGCCTCGATGCTGTCGGCGATCTCGCACCGGGGGCCCGATGCCAGCGGCGTGCACCACGCGCCGAACCTCTCGCTTGGCTCCGCCCGCCTAGCGATTATCGACCTCGTGCGCGGCAACCAGCCGCTCTACAGCGAGGACCGGCAGGTGGTCGCCGTCTACAACGGCGAGATCTACAACTACCGGGAGCTCCAGCGCGAGCTGCGCGGCCGCGGCCACAAGCTCGCCAGCGAGAGCGACTCCGAGGTGCTCACCCACCTGTTCGAAGAGCAGGGCATCTCTTTCGTCGAGCGCCTGAACGGCATCTTCGGCTTCACGCTCTGGAGTGAACACGAGCGCGCGCTCTACATCGCGCGCGACCGCTTCGGCGTCAAGCCCGTGTACTACCACTGGGACGGCGAGACGTTGCTCTTCGCGTCCGAGGCGAAGTCGATCCTCGCGAGTGGTCGCGTTCGCCCGGTGCTCGACCGCGAGGCGTTTCTCGAGCTGCTCACATTCCAGAACGTGCTCTCGCACCGCTCGCTCTTCGACGGCATCAAGCTCCTCCCCCCGGCGAGCACGCTGCGACTCGACGAGTCGGGGCTCCGCATCGACACCTGGTGGGATCCGCTCCCCAACCCGCAACCGGCGCGCGACCGCGACCAGCTTCCGCATTTGGTCGGCGAGCAGTTCGAGGCCGCCGTCGAGCGCCAGCTCGTGAGCGACGTGGAGCTCGCGAGCTACCTGAGCGGCGGCCTCGACACGGGCGCCGTCACAGCGGCGGCTGCGCCGAGACTCGATCGGCTGACGACCTTCTGCACCGGCTTCGACACCACCGGCGCCGAGGGGATGGAAGCCGAGTTCGACGAGCGCCGCGACGCGCGCGAGCTGGCCCAGCACCTCGGCACGCACCACCATGAGCTGCTGCTCGACCCGAGCGACATGGAGATGGTGCTGCCGCGCCTGGTGCACCGCCTCGAGGTCCCGCGCATGAGCTTCTCCTACCCGAACTACCTGACAGCCGGGATGACCAGCCGCTGGGTCAAGGTCGTCCTCTCGGGGGCAGGGGGCGACGAGCTGTTTGGCGGCTACCCCTGGCGCTACGAATTTGCTGAACGCGATGACTTCGAGGGCGCCTACTTCGGCTACTGGGAGCGCCTTCTCAGGCGCGACGACATGGCCGGGGCGCTCGCGCCGGGCTTCGCGCGCGATGTCGACCTCGACCGGCCGCGGAAAGTCTACGACGAGTTCATGGCGGGAGGAGCGCAACTCTCGCCGCTCGACCGGATTTTGTACTTCGAATCCAAGACGTTCCTCCATGGGCTGCTCGTGCTTGAGGACAAGCTGAGCATGGCTCACAGCCTCGAGGCGCGCGTGCCGTTCCTGGACAACGAGCTCGTCGACTTCATACTCACGATTCCGGCGCAGGAGAAGCTGCAATCCGGGCGCTCGAAGGACCTGTTCCGCGAGGCTATGCGCGGGAGGCTTCCTGATAACGTCCGCGAGCGGAAAAAGACGGGCTTCACGCCGCCTCAGGCGACGTGGTTCCAGACGAGCCAGCGGGAATACGTGCGGGAGGTACTCCTCTCGGAGCGGGCTTTGGAACGGGGAATCTTCCGGCCCGGCTTCATCGAGTCCGTCTTGGACGATCACGAAAAGGGCAGGTCCGACCGCCGCCTACTGATCTGGACGCTCGTCTGCATGGAGTGGTGGCACCGGGTTTTCATCGACGGGGAGCACGCGCTATGAGCAAGCAGGACATACGTATCGGCCTGGCGGGCGTGGGCTACTGGGGGTCGAAGCTCGCGCGGAACATCTACGACGCGCGCGGCTGCACCCTCGCCGCTATCTCCGACGCCGAGGCGCCCCGCATGGAGGCCGCCGTGGAGCGCTACGCCGGCTCCCGGGGGATCGATTCGCTCGAGCAGATGATCTCCGACCCAGAGCTCGACGCGGTGGTGCTCGCCACGCCCGCGTCGATGCACGCCGAGCACGCCCGCGCTGCGCTCGAGGCCGGCAAGCACGTGCTGGTCGAGAAGCCGCTCGCGCTCACCAGCCGAGATTGCGACGAGCTCTGCGAGCTCGCCGCATCCCAAGAGCGCGTCCTGATGGTGGGCCACACGTTCATCTACTCCGAGCCCGTCCGCATGCTGCGCTGGATGATCGAGAATGGCGAGCTCGGCGACCTGCTCTACGTGTACGGCCAGCGCCTCAACCTCGGCGTGATCCGCGAAGACCTCAACGCGCTGTGGAACTTCGGCCCGCACGACATCTCGATCCTGCTCTACCTGCTCGACGACGTGCCAACGCGGGTCAGCGCCCGCCAGTTCTCGCTGCTCAACCGCAAGCTCGAGGACGTGGCGTTCCTGGTGCTCGAGTTCTCGAATGGTGTCGTCGGCCACATCCACGACTCATGGCTCGACCCGCGCAAGGTCCGCGAGTTCACGGTCGTCGGTCAGAGCAAGATGGCGGTCTACGACGACACCGACGTGGAGAGCCCGCTGCGCGTGTACGACAAGGGCGTCGTGCCGATGCCATTCGGCGAGGACGAGACGCGCCGCTTCTCGTCGCTCGTGCAATCGGAGAGCGACGGCTACGGGGAGTTCAAGCTCGAGGTGCGCGCCGGCGACATGCTCGCGCCGCGCGTGAATGGGCGCGAGCCGCTGCGCGTCGAGATCGAGCACTTCGCCGACTGCGCCGCCAGCGGCACGACGCCGCTCACCGACGGCGTGCACGGCGGCAAGGTCGTGCGCATCCTCGAGGCGGCCGATCGCTCGGCGCGCGAGGGCGGCGTGGCCGTGGACATCGAACTCAGTAGGCAGGTTGCATGAACATCCCCCTTCTGGACATCCACGCCCAGCACGACTCGATCCGTGAGGAGCTGAACGACGCGATCCGCTCGGTCGTGGAGAGTGGCCGCTACATCGGCGGCGCGCCGCTCAGCGACTTCGAGTCGTCCTTCGCTCGCTTCTGCGGCGCTAAGCGCGCCATCGGCGTGTCGAGCGGCACCGATGCCGTCACGCTCGCGCTGCGCGGCTGCGGAGTCGGCCCCGGCGACGAGGTCATCACGACCGCCTTCACCTTCATCGCGACGGTCGAGTCGATCGCCGAGGTGGGCGCAAATCCGGTGCTCGTGGACGTGGATCCCGACACTGCGCTGGCGACCGTCGACGTCGTAGAGGATGCGATCAGCGACAAGACCGCCGCGATCCTAGTCGTGCACCTGTACGGCCAGCCGGTCGACCTCCCCGCTTTCCGCGAGCTGGCCGAGCGCCGCGGCCTCGCGCTGATCGAGGACGCCGCGCAGGCCCACGGCGCAGAGTTTGACGGTCTGCGAGTAGGCGCTGTCGGCCGCGCGGCCGCGTTCAGCTTCTTCCCCGGCAAGAACCTCGGTGCGCTCGGCGACGCGGGCGGTATCACGACGGGCGACGGCGCGCTCGCCGACCGGATCGCCGCGCTGCGCGACCACGGGCGCCTTGACAAGTACCGGCACGAGGAGCTCGGCGTGAACGCCCGCATGGACACGCTGCAGGCGGCGATCCTGGCGGTGAAGCTGAAGCGCCTGGGCGAGTGGAACGAGGCGCGCCGCCGCCACGCCACCTTCTACGAGGAGGCGTTCGCGGACGTAGATGGGATCGAGCCGCTGACGGTGGACGAGCGCGCGACCCACGTCTACCACCAGTACGTAGTGCGGGTGGACGACCGCGACGGCGCGGTAGCCGCGCTGAAGGCGGCCGGCGTGGCCGCGGGCGTGCACTACCCGATCCCGCTCCACCGCCAACCGGCGCTCGCCGAGAGCCACGGGTACCTGAGCCTGCCGGCCTGCGAGTCGCTGGCCGAGCGCGTGCTTTCGCTGCCGGTCTACCCCGAGCTCACCGACGAGCAGCGCTCGCACGTGGCGCAGGCGGTGACCGACCACGTGCGCTCGCGCTCGGGGGTGGCTTCGTGAAGACGCTCGTGACCGGCGGCGCCGGGCTGATCGGCTCGTGGGTCGTGGACCTGGCGCTCGAGAAGGGCGACGACGTCCGCATCCTCGACAATCTCGACTCGCAGACGCATCCGAAGGGCCGCCCCGACTGGATTCCCGCGGACGCGGAGTTCATCGAGGGCGACGTTCGCGACGCCGACACGCTCGCGCGCGCGCTCGACGGCGTGGACGAGGTCTACCATCAGGCCGCCTTCGGCGGGTTCACGACCGAGATCTCGACCTACTACGACACGAACGCGACCGGCACTTCGCTCATCTTCGAGACGATCGCCGAGCGCGGCCTCGACGTGCGCAAGGTGGTGGCCGCCTCGTCGCAGGCGATCTACGGCGAGGGCTTCTACCGCTGCGCCGAGCACGGCACCGTCCAGCCGGGCATGCGCACGCTCGAGCAGTTCGAGCAGGGTCGCTGGGAGCCGTACTGCCCGGAGTGCGGCCGCGAGGTCACGCCACTCCTGACCCCCGAGACCGCCGGCTGGAACGGTGAGACGCCCTACGCCGTGTCGAAGCTCGCCGAGGAGCGCACCGTGATAGGCATGGGCAAGCGCCTGGGCATCCCGACGGCGGCGCTCCGCTACGCGGTCACGTTCGGCCCGCGCCAGTCAGTGTTCAACCCGTACACCGGCATCGTCTCGATCTTCTCGACGCTGCTGCTGAACGGCCTCAAACCGAACGTGTACGAGGACGGCCATCAGACGCGCGACTACATCTTCGTGCGCGACATCGCGCGCGCGAACCTGCTCGTCATGGAGGACTACCGCGCCAACGGCCGCGTATTCAACGTGGGCCGGGGCGTGCCGGTCACGGTGGTCGAGCTCGTGGAGAAGATCGCCGCGGCGTACGGCCTCGAGGCCGACTTCGAAATGCGCGGCGACTTTCGCCCCGGGGATGTGCGCCATCTGGTGCACGACGCGACCGCCATCCGAGAGCTCGGCTGGGAACCCGGGTCCACGCTCGAGGAGGGCCTCGAGGCGGTGGTCGAGTGGGTCCGCAGCCTCGGCGAGGTGCGCGAGTACTTCAGCGACGCGCTCGAGCGCCTGCGCCGCACCGGTGTCGTCATGTCGAGCTCCGCGAGCTGATGCTCGAGTCCAACGAGACCGCAACGCGCACGCTCGACCTGCTGCGCTGCCCGTCCTGCGGCGGACGACTGAGCGAGCAGGGCGCAGACAAGCTCGAATGCGAGTCCGGCCACACCTATCCGGTCGTGCGCGACATCCCGCGGCTGTTCGACAAGGCGCGGCTCTCACTCGAGCAGTCCCGGACGGCGGACGCGTTCGGCTACTCGTGGACGCACTACCCAAAGGAGAACCCGTACACCGAGGAGCAGTGGCGCGACTGGGTCGAGCCGCTCACGCGCGAGGACTTCGACGGCCGGCTCGTGCTCGACGCGGGCTGCGGGCTGTGCGGGTTCGCCGAGTTCGCCCTCGACTGGGGGGCGCGCGAGGTGGTGGGCATCGACCTCTCACAGGCGATCGACGCCGCGCGCGACCGCCTCGGCGACCGCGTCGGACTCGTGCAGGGCGACCTCAACGAGATGCCGTTCGAGCCGGGCACCTTCGACATCGCCTACTCCATCGGCGTGCTCCACCATCTGCCGGACCCCGAGCGCGGCTTCCAGTCGCTCGCGCGTATGGCGCGGCCGGGCGGCAAGGTGTTCGCGTGGGTTTACGGGCGTGAGAACAACGGGTGGATCGTCCACATCGTCGACCCGCTCCGTAGGCATGTGTTCAGCCGGCTGCCGCGCGCGTTCGTGAAGTGGGGCATCTCGCTGCCGGTCGTCGGCCTGCTTTGGCCGGCGATCAAGCTTGCGGGGCGCCTCAAGAAGATCCCGTACGGCGATTACCTGCGCTGGCTCGGCGAGCGCGACCTCGAGTTCGTGCACGGCGTGGTGTTCGACCACCTGGTCGCCCCCACCAGCCACTACATCCGCCGCGAGGAGTTCGAGGAGTGGTTCCGGCGCGGCGGTCTCGAAGACGTGAAGATCAGCTGGCGCAACCAGAACTCGTGGCGAGGGCTGGGCACAGTGCCCGGAGGACCGCCTGATGCGCTTCCAGCGGACGGCTAGCCTGTCCAGCCGAGGCGCCCCGGGCACGGAGTCCTCCGCTGTGATGGAGGCACGCGAGACAGTCATGGAGCCGCGCGCGGCGATGAGCCATGCGCCGGCGGCGGCCGCCGGGCGCATCAACGGTAAGCGCATCACGCTCGTGCTGCTCGGCATCGTCGTGTCGGTCTTTTTCGGCTGGCTCGCCACGCGCAAGATCTCGCTCGACGAAGTTCGCCGTAGCCTCACCGACGCGCACTACGGCTGGGTGATCCCGTCGCTCGTGCTCACCTTCGTGGGGGGCTGGCTCCGGGCGATCCGCTGGAAGCTGCTGTTCCGGGATCCCGAGCGCGTGACCGTGACCGAGAGCTTCGGCGCGCTCAGCATCGGCTTGATGTTCAACAACCTCCTGCCTTCGCGCGCGGGTGAGGTGCCGCGCCTGTTCGCGCTGCGCCGGACGACCGGGCTGTCCGCGTTTGAGATCGGGACGACGATTATCACGGAGCGCATCCTCGACGTGTTCGTGCTCGCACTTGCAGCTGTCGCGCTCCTGCCGCTGTTTCCGAACCGAGGCTGGATCCACCTGCTCGGCGTGATCTGCGCAGGCATCGTCGCGGGTTGCGTGCTGCTGGCAGTACTCGTCGCGGTGTTCCGGCAGCGGCTGCGCAGCGTGCTCCTCTGGGGGCTGCGAAAGCTCCCGTTCCTGGGCGAGGAGCGCGCACGGTCGATCGTGGAAGGCGTATCGGCTGGCGGCCGCATCCTCATGCGCCCGCGCCGGCTCGCTGTGACCCTGGCGCTTACCGCGCTGGCTTGGGGCGCCGTGGGCCTCTCAGGCTGGGTGCTGTTCCCGGCATTCGACCTGCATCCCGGCGCGGCGGCGCCGTGGCTGATCCTGGTGGCGAACAGCTTCGCCCTCACGATCCCGTCGAGCTCGGCGGCCGTCGGCCTCTACGAGGCCTCTGTGCAGGCGTCGCTCGTGGCATTCGGCGTCTCCCACAGCACAGCCCTTTCGTACGCCCTCGTGCTGCACGCAATCAACTTCTTCCCGATCATCCTCGTGGGCATCGCGGCCTCGTGGCTGATGAGCCGATCCGCGCCGCACCCGCGGCTGCGAAGCTCCCCTACGTGAGCACGGCCGGAGTCCAGGAGAGTCCAGCCACCACGCCGGCGCACGCGCCCACTCGGCGCGGCCGAGGCGCCCTGCTACTCACCACCTCGGCTCCGACCTGGCGCGAGTTCGCGGTCGCGAGCGTGCTGATCGGCGTAGCCGCGATCGCCTTCTACGCCGAG
>DASVXS010000057.1:0-29447 GCA_036392575.1 Thermoleophilaceae bacterium
GTCGCCGGCTCGCTCGAGCACCCTCCCCCACCACGCGGCGGTCTCGGCAGCCATGCGAGCTATCGCGGCGTCGTCGACGCCGAGCGAGTGCAGCAGCTCCCGGTCGAGCCGCTCCACGCCTACGAGCGGGTCGGGACGGCCGGCCCGTCGCTCACGCGCGGCTGCGAGCCCGGCCTGCACCGACATCACCTGCTCCTCGATCCGCGTGATCGAGAGCTGCCCAGGATGCATCCTGTAACGGACCACCGGGTCAGCGAGATTGGCCAGCGCGGCGCGCTCGGCCAGCCGCAGCCAGAGGTCGAGGTCCTCGGCAAGCCTCGCGGCGGGCCGGTAGCCGCCTGCGGCGATCGCGAGCTCGCGCCTGAACGTCGCCGCAGAGTGCACGAACGCCGTGCGCTCCTCGAGGCGCTGCCTGATCTCGCCGTCGCCGAGCGGGTACTCCGCCAGGCCGAGATCGCGCCCGTCGCCCGCGATCATCACGACGGCACCGCCCACCAGACCGAGCCGTTCGTCGGACTCGAGGCGCCCAACTTGGCGCTCGAGCCGGTCGGGAAGCGCGACGTCGTCGGCGTCGAGGATCGCGACGTACCTCCCGCGCGCCAGTCCGAGGCCGGCATTCAGCGCGTACGGTTGTCCGCGGTTCTCCTGGGAATGCACTCGGAAGCGGTCGTCCGCGGCCGCGAACCGGCGCGCGATCTCGGCGCTCGCGTCGCGCGAGCCGTCGTCGACGACCACGCACTCCCAGTCCTCGAACGTCTGCGACGCCACCGAGTCGAGCGCCTCCGCGAGGTGAGCCTCGCCGTCGAAGACCGGGGTGAGTACCGTCACCGCCGGCTCACGCGCGCTCACCGGGCGGCCGCGTAGCCGTGACTGAGCACGCTGGCGAGCCGCCGCGCGAGCGGGCGCAGACGTTCGCCTGCGACCTGCTCGACGAGCTCCGCCTCCTCGGCCGGAAGCACGCGCAGCGGCGGAGCGCAAACCGCGAAGGCGAGCAGGCCGGCCGCGACGCCCGCCGGCACCTCCCACCCGCCGTGAACGGCGACCACCGCGAGGTGCGCCGCGAGCCACGTGACCGCAGAGGCAAGCGCCATGCGCAGTATCGAGCCGACCCCCCATTCGAGGCCGCCGATCGACGTGACTGCGTAGACCACGATCGGGACGGTGGCCGCGACCTGCCCGCCCGAGTTGGCGAGCGCGGCGCCGGTAGCGCCGTGCGAGCGCACGAGCAGCCAGTTGAGGCCGAGCGTGACGACCGCCGCCGCGACCCCCACAACGCCTGGTACGAGCCTGCGACCGAGGCCCACCATCAGCGCGTTCGCTCCGCCCGAGAGCGCGACGAGCGGGAACACTGCCAGCATGATCAGGAGCGGCGTACGCACGCCCGCGTAGTCGCTCCCGTACACGAGCTGAACCGTCGCCGGGCCGACGGCCAGCGCCCCCGCGGTGACCGGCAGGCTCACCAGCAAGAGGAGGCGGATCGAGCGGCCATATCCAGAGCGGAGCCGGTCGGCGTGACCCGCGCCGTACAGCGTGGCGAACGCGGGAGAGATCACGCTCGACACGACACCCGGCAGCAGCCCGAGAGCGCCGACCGCGGCGAAAGCAATCGAGTAGAAGGCGATCTGCGTGTCGCCCGAGTAGTGGTCGAGGAAGACGAACTCGGAGCGCTTCCAGATCACGAACGTGAGCACCACGCCGCCGGCCATCAGCCCCGTGTAGCCGAGCACGTCGCGCTTCAGCTCGCCGATCGGCTCGCTGTGCGCGTCGGACAGCTCGGCGAGCACACGCCGGGCAAGCAGCGACGTCCACAGCAGGTTGGCGCCCACCACGGCGGCCTCGACCGCGAACAGCCCGGTGATGCCGCCGCCCGCGGCGAGCACCGCGATCGTTGCGGGCACGGAAACGGCGCCGGTGACCACGCCCGGGCGCGTGCTCAGCCGCCAGCGCTGCGCGCCCGCGAGCGCGGCGCTCGGCACCGTCGCGAGGATGAGCAGGAAGCAGACGAGCCCGGCGAGGTACCAGGCGGCCTGCGGCTCCGAGCCGCTCAACCCGATCGCCACGAGCACACCGGCAGCCGGGACGCCGCCCAGGATCACGAGCTTCCAAGCCCACGTGACCAGCCCGCGCACGACCTCAGGGCGGTCGCGGCCGAGCGTCTCGCCCACGTAGCGCATGAGCGCGACGTTGAGGCCGCCGGTGAAGATCGACGCCGCGGAGACCTCCACGAACGCGATGAAGCTCTGCCGCCCCATCCCGTCCGGGCCGAGGTAACGCGCCGCCGCAACCGAGATGCCGAGCGTATACAGCTGCGGCAGCACCCGGGCGAGCGCGACCCACAAGCCGCCGCGCGTCACCGACGCCGCCGTGGTGGCCGTAGCGGCCGCTCCCGCCGCGGGCCGGTCGCTGCTCGGGGGCTCCGGCCCCGAACTGGAAGCTGTCGTGCTCATCTACCGTTCCGCCAGGGCGTGCCGATACACGGCGAGGATGTCCCTGAAGCGCCGCTCGCAGCCTTATCCTAGGCCCAGCAGAGGCGCCTTCCCGATGGACGGGGCGGGCTCCCGGGCCGCAGGCGGATTCACATGACTCCCTCCAGCGAGATGACCGAGAGGGCGCGCTCAGGCGCGCGGACATGAGGCGCTTCGTGGCGCCCCCGCCAAGGGGCGCGCCGGCTGCCGCCGGAGAGCCGTCGTTCTCGGTGCTGATACCCGCCTACCAGGCTGAGTCGACGGTCGCCGAGACGGTCGAGTCCGCACTCGCGCAGACTTATCCCGCGCAGGAGGTGATCGTCTGCGACGACGGCTCGACCGATGGCACGGCCGCGGCGCTCGAGCCATACCGCGATCGCATCGTGTACCTGCGCAAGGAGAACGGCGGTGGCGCGTCCGCGCTGAACCACGCCGCCGCGCGCGCCAGCGGTGACTTCCTCGTGATCCTCGACTCCGACGACGTCTACCTGCCGGAGCGGCTCGAAGCGATCGCCGAGCTCGCGCGCGAGCGCCCGGACGTCGGGATGCTCATGAGCGACGCATGGTTCGAGGTCGAAGGCGAGCGCGTCGGCCGCTTCGCGCAGGAGAACGGCTTCGAGGTGGCCGACCAGCGGCGGGGCATCCTCGAGCGCTGCTTCATCTTCGCTCCGGCCGTGAGCCGAGAGTCCGTGGCGGCGATCGGCGGCTGGGACGAGCAGCTCGCCATCGGCTACGACTGGTCGTGTTGGATGCGCCTCATCTTCAGCGGCGTGCGCGCCGGCCTGGTGGACGAGCCGCTCATGCACTACCGCCTGCGCGAAGGCAGCCTCGCCTCCTCGCGCGTGGAGGCGCTGCGCGACCGCGTGCGTGTGCTCGACCGCGTGTCGGAGCAGCTGGAGCTGAGCCAGCATGAGCGTGAGCTGTTCACCTCCGCGCGCCACGTCCACGAGCGGCGGCTGAAGCTGGCGGACGCCGAGCTCGGCCTCAGCGACGGCGCGCCCGACGTTCGCTCGCGCCTGCGGGCGGTTGCCACTGACGACGGCTTCGACGCTCCCACGCGCGCCAAGGCGCTTGCTGCGATGGCGGCGCCGGGCGTCGCCCGGCGGCTCGTGCAGAGGCGCGCCAGCCAAGGGCGCACACGCCTCGTGCGGACGAGCCCGACACCCGGCGGAGCAACGCGCGATGACTGAGGGCCTGCAGCCTCCGCGCACCGTGGTGCTGCCCGAGGGCGCTCCGCCGCCCGGCGCGGACGCCGTCGACATCAAGGGCGACGGCGCATTCGACCTGCCCGGCACGACCAGCGGCGCCACCGTGATGCGCGGCGGCATCTGGACCGCGGTGAGCCGCATGATCCCGCAGGTCTACACGCTGATCATCTCGCTGGTGGCGGCGCGCTTCCTCGGCCCGGACGGAATGGGCCGCCAGAGCTTCATCGCGTTCGTCGAGCTCTCCACCATGCAGCTGTTCACGGGCGGGCTCTCGCTCGGGATGATGAGGAACATCGGCGAGGCGCTCGGCGCAGGCCGGGCGGGCGCGGTGCGAGCGATCATCAGCTGGGGCTGGCGGCTCCAGGCGATCGGCTGCGTGGGGGGCGTGCTCGTGCTCGGCGGCGCGGCAGCGTTCGGTGCCGAGCCCACGGCAGCCTGGGTCCTAGCGGCGGTCGCATGCTTCATGGGCGTGATGCACACCGTGCCGAGCGCCGTGCTGATCGGCATGCAGCGCTGGCGCGACGCGTCGATCGTCGGCCTCGTGACCGGCTCGATCGCCGTGCCGGCAACCATCGCGGTGCTCGCCGCCGGCGGCGGCATCGCGGGCATCTTCGCGGTCGAGGCAGCGACCACGACCATGAACCTGATCTGGACCACGCGCCTCGCGCGGCGCAGCCTCGACGGTCTGGGCGACGGCAACCACGACCCCGGCAGCGACTACAAGCGCCAGATCGTCCGCTACACGCTCGCCACGACGGTCACGATGGTGCTCGGCCTGATCGTCTACCGCCGCTCGGAGTTCTTCTTCCTCGAGCACTACTCCACGAACAGCGAGATCGCGTTCTACTCGATCGCCTTCTCGGCGATGAGCGCTGTGGTGCTGTTGCCGGAGGCTTTCGGTGGAGCGCTCGCGCCGGCGATCGCGACGCTCGTCGGGGCGGGCGACCACGAGCGCATCCGCTCGGGCTACAGCCGCGCGCTCCGGCTCGCGATCATGGCGGCCCTGCCGCTCACCGCCGCGATCATGACGCTGGTACCGCCGCTGATCGAGCTGGTGTACGGGCGTGCCTACGCGGACACGCGCGGCATCCTGATCATCATGGCGATCATCTTTCCGATCCTGCCCCTCCTCAACATGGGCAACGGATTGATGCTGGGGCTCGGCAAGATGCGCGTTCCCGTGATCGCGAGCTTCGTGGCCGCGTTCGTGAACGTGGGCCTCGACTTCGCGCTCATCCCGGATCACGCCGCGAAGGGCGCGGCCGTCGCTAATGCGGCGGCTCAGACCACGGTGGCGGTGATCCTCGTCTTGTACATCTGGCGCCTGCTCGGCGGGATCGTGCTGCGCCCGCTTCCGATCGTGCTGTCGGCGCTCGCCTCTGCAGCCGCCGCGGCAGCGGCCCTCGCCGTGCTGGCCGCAGCCGGCACTGGAGTGCCCGGCGTGATCGCCGCCTCGGTGGCGTTCGTGCTCGCGCTGCTCGGGGCCGGGCGCATCCTGCGCTTCCTTCCCTCGGACGACGCCGCATGGCTCACGGAGAACATCCGCGGGCGGGGGCGCAAGCCCCTGGCGCGGCTCTCCCGGCTGCTGTCGGGATGAGACCGTTCCTCGCGCCCGCCGCCAAGGGCGAGCCCGAGGCGGCCGTGCAACCCTCCTTCTCGGTCGCGATCGCGGCCTACCAGGCCGAGGCCATCGTTGGCGATGCGATCGAGTCGGCGCTCGCGCAGACCGTGCCCGCGGTCGAGGTGATCGTCTGCGACGACGGCTCCACGGACGGCACCGGCGCAGCGATAGAGCGCTTCGGCTCGCGCGTCACCCACATCCGCAAGGAGAACGGTGGCGAGGCCTCTGCCAAGAACGCGGCTGCGCGCGCCGCGCGCGGGGACTTCGTGGTGTTTCTCGATGCGGACGACCTGTTCGAGCCCGAGCGCCTGGCGGCACTCGGCGAGCTGGCCGCGCACCGCCCCGACCTCGACATCCTCACCACAGACGCGCTCCTCGAGCTCGACGGCCGTGTCGCGCGCCGCTGCTACGACGCGAGCTTTCCGTTCGAGGTGGACGACCAGCGCCGAGCCATCCTCGAGCGCAACTTCCTGTTCGGGCTAGCGGCGGTGAGGCGCTCGCGCCTCCGCGAGGCCGGGGGCTTCGACGAGGAGATTCCGTACGCGACCGACTGGGACCTGTGGCTGCGGCTGATCATGTCGGGTGCGCGGGCGGGGATGGTCGACGAACCGCTCGCTCGCTACCGCATCAGCGGCGGGCTCAGCTCACACCGGGCGCGGCTGTTCGAGGGTCGGGCTCGGGTGATCGCGAAGGCGCTCGAGCGCGAGCACCTCGAGCCGCACGAGCGGCGCGCCGCGGAGCACGCGCTCGCCGAGCAGCGCAAGCGGGCGGCGCTCGAGGGCGCGCGCGAGGCACTCGTGGAGCGGCGTCCCGATGCACGGCGACGCTCGCTCGACGTCGCGCTCGGCCCGGGCCACACGCTGCCGAGCCGGCTCAAGGCACTGGTGTCGGCGGCGGCGCCGGGGCTTGCGGGTCGTCGTCTCGCGGACCGGCCGCGGGAGACGACCGCCGGCCTGCTGCTGCCGGATTGACCCGGCGCTCCCAGCGGCGCGGCAGCAGCTCGCCGGTGAGGACCTTCCAGAGGAACCCGGCCACCCCGTCGTGCGCCTTGGGCTCCACGCGGCGCAGGCAGAACGCGTCGGTGCCGGCACCGTTGCGACCGTTGAGCGTGGTGTAGGCGCCGCCGAAGCCGGCGCCGATCGCTGCCGACCGAACGCGCTCGTCGTGGCGCCCGTGCGGATAGGCGAGCAGCGCGAGCGGGCTGCTGAGGTGCTCGGCCAGTTCGCGCCTCGAGGCAGCGAGGTCGCCGCGGAGCTCCGCTTCAGGGAGATCGGTGAGTGCCACGTGCGAGCCCGAGTGCGAGCCGATGGCCACTCCGTCACGCTCGAGCTGCGCGAGCTCTTCCCACGAAGCGATCGGCTCGCCTCCCATCCACCAGGCGCCGCGGCCGACCTCACGCGTCGGCACGAACAGCTGCGCCGCTTCCGCCCCGCGAAGCGGCGTGAGGTTGTCGCTGAAGCCGTCGTCCGCGGTCAGCAGGTAGCGGCGGCGGGGCAGCCACGAGCGCGCGTCGGAGTGGAAGCGCTGCAGCTCCTCAGCAGATAGTGGCCGGAAGCCCAGCAGGCGAAGCACCCGCAGCTGCCGCCGGAACAGACGAGGCGGCATGTCCATCGCCTCCTGCCCTGCCTTCATGTCGCCCGCGAGCCGGTGGTAGCAGAGCGCCGTGTAGGAGCTGCGCGCGAGCCGGCGCCATTCGTCCGCATCCGCCGCGTCGCGTACGCCCGCCCAGAACGCGGCGTCGATCGCGGTTCGCCGCGCGAGACCGCCTAACGGAGCGAGCAGCCGCTCGGTCCGCGTTCGGAGCACGACGCGCCGGAGCGCGCGAGCGCGCCAGCCGGCGTTGAACCAGGAGCCCACCTGCATCTCTGTCACAAGTGAGGGATCCGCGCGCAGCATCGCGACCGACGAGCGGCCCCGCTCGCGCGCAGCGCGCAGGAGTGCACGCCGGTCGAGCGGCACCGGCTCGCCCCAGCTCAGCTCCACCCCGCGCCGGCGCAACCGCACAGCCGCGGCCTCTGGGCGAGCGGCGCCCTCCGCCAGCCCGAGCTCGGCGTCCTCGAGAAGCTCTGGGGGAGCCGAAACCCGTGCCACGACGCGTGTGAACGGTCCAATGAGCGGAAAAAAGCTACCTGGCAGCGCTTCAGCACCCGAGACGCTGTGGAGCAGGGCCCGAGGTGATCGATAAGACTTGTCGCGTGGATCAGCCAACTCGCGGCAATAGTGCCGGACCGCGGAGACGGCTGATGATCTACTCCGACGCCTTGAACGTCGGCGGCGCCGAGGTGAGCGTCGGGCACCTGATCGCCGAGCTCCCGGAGCGCTTCGAGGTGACCATCGCGGGGGTGCAGCCGGACGTGGTGCAGTCGATCGCCGCGCGCCGGCCGGGCACGAACGTCGAGGTGCTCGATCGGGTGCGGGACAAGCTCGACGTCGTCGCGATCGCAGACCACGTGCGCCTGCTGCGCCGTGCGCGTCCCGACATCCTTCACGTGAACCTGTTCACTCCCTGGAGCGGCCAATACGCGCAGCTCGCGGGCGTAGCGACGCCCGGCGTGCGGACCGTGGCAGTCGAGCATCTGCCGATGCCGGCCACGCATCGCCGCCAGCGATTCGCAAAGCGCGCGCTGTCGCGAGCGGTGTCCGCGCACGTAGCGGTGGGCGAGCGTTCGGCGAGGGAGATCGAGCAGCTCGTCGGGCTGCCGACCGAGAGCATCATGACGATCTACAACGGCGTGCCCCAGAACGCCCCGCCGCCACTCGAGAGGCGGGCGGACGGGCCGGTGGTGGGCTCGGTCGGGCGGCTGAGCGAGCAGAAGGGTTACGACCTGCTGGTCCGCGCGCTGCCGGACCTGCCCGACGCACAGCTCGTACTTGTGGGAGACGGGCCGGAGCGCGCCCGGCTCGAGTCGCTCGCGCGCGAGCTCGGCGTGAGCGAGCGCCTGCGGATCACGGGCTGGAGCGACAAGGTGAGCTCGCACCTCGCCTACTTCGACGTGTTCGCGCTTCCGTCGCGCTACGAGGCCTTCCCGCTCGCGATCCTCGAGGCGATGTTCGCCGCGGTGCCTGTCGTAGCGGCCGAGGTGGGAAGCGTGCCCGAAGCCGTCCAGCCAGGCGTCACCGGATTGACGGTCGCCCCGGGCAGCGCCAGCGAGCTTGCGAGCGCGATTCGCAGCCTTCTCGCCGATCCGGAGCGGGCGCGGGAGCTCGGCCGCAACGCGCGGCGAATGGCGCTCGACCGCTTCAGCGTGCGCGCGATGACGGATCGATACATAGCTCTGTACGACCGGTTGGCCGGCTGAACGACGCGCCGCGACATTGGCGCCGCGTCACGAGGCGGGCTTACGATGGAGAGCACTTGCGGAGGTTCGCCCCCTGATGTCCGCGGCGCTCACGGATGCGCGCTTTGCGCTGCCGACCCCTGTCCGCACAGCAGCCGTCATCGGCGGGCTGAGCGGCTGGGCAGAACCGCTCGCGGCCGCGGGGATCGAGGTGAGCGCGTCGCTCGACGGCGGGCCGGCGCCGGACCTGGTCGTGGCTCCGGGACGCCTGGCACGCGCCGCCGTGACGAGCGGTGCCGCCGGCGTGATCGTGCACGGGGCCGATGCCTCCGCGGTCGCCAGCGCCGAGGGCATGACCGGCCACCGCCTGCTGGCGCTGCCGCGCCTTCACGAGCCCGTCGCGTTTCTAGCGCTCGGCAACCCCGACCTCGCGCGCTACGCGCTGCAGGAGATGCTCGTGCCGACGCGCCGCTGGAAGGAGGTGCGCAACCGCGCCCTGCTGCCTGTGCTGTCGCGCGGGCTCGTGCCGTCGCGGACCCAGGTCACTGTGGCCTCCCACAGGCGCGGCGACCCGTTCCTCGTCGCGGCGGCACGCCAGCTCGGCATACCGGAGCAGGCGACCTGGCTGCTCTCGCCGGGCCAGGGCGATGTGCTCGCGCGCGGCGCCTTTCACCTGTTCCCGGAGGGATCCGATCACCCCTCGCACGTGCTCAAGTTCAGCCGCATTCCCGGTCGGTCCCAGCCCTTCGACCGCGATGAGCACGGCCTGGCGGTGGCCGAAGCCGGAGGTCCCACCGTCGCGCCGCACGCGCCGCGGCTGCTCGGCCGCTTCGAGGAGGCGGGCATGCACGCGTCGGTGGAGACGGCGGCCCGCGGGCGCCAGATGGTCGGTTTCCTGGTGTCCGATCGCCCCGCCGCGGACCGACTCGCCGCCGTGGAGGAGATCGCGGACTGGCTCGTGCGGGTTGCGATCGAGACGGCGGCCGAGCCGTCGGCGCTGGCCCCCGAGCTCGAGCGGCTGGCCGGCCACGTCGTGCCCTCGTGGAAGCACGAGGGTGCCTCGCCCGCGCTGCTCGAGGGCCTCGAGAACGTGCCCGCCGTCCTCCAGCACAACGACCTCGGCAGCTGGAACCTCGTGATCACGCCGGGCGGCTTCACCGCCGTCGACTGGGAGAGCGCGCGACTGCACGGCCTTCCGCTTTGGGACCTCTGGTACTTCATGGCCGACGTGCTCGGGCACCTCGACGGCGTGACGGGCCCGGAGCAGCGAGAGCGCCATTTCCTTCGCCTGTTCCGAGGTGAGCTGCCGGCCTCGCGGGTGCTGTTCGAGTGGACTCACACCGCCGCCGAGGCGTCGCGCGTGCCGCCCGAGGCGATCGGGCGGATCGCGACGCTCTGCTGGCTGCACCACGGCCTCTCGCCGCTCAACCGGCTCTCGGACCTCCACAGCTACCAGCCCGGCGCGATCCCGCCCTACTGGCTGAAGCTCACCCGCAGGATCGCCGTCTCCTGGCTGCGCGATCCCGCCCTGGGCCCCGAGTGGCCCGCGCTGCCGCGCTAGTCGTGCGGCCCGCGGCGCAGCTCGCGTTCGACCCGCCAGCGGATCTGTCCGCGCGGCCAGCGGCGCACGCGGAGCGCGATCCCCGCCCACATGATCAGCTCGAAGCGCTCGAGCTGGGCACGCGCGTACTTGCCGCCCAAGCCGTAGTGCGGCCAGCGATAGGTGGCGAGCGGCTCGTCCACGTAATCGAAGCGCCAGCCCGCGCGGAACAGCTTCAGGTACATGTGCCAGTCCTCCACCAGCCGCAGCCAAGTGGCCCACCCACCGACCGCGCGCGCCGCCTCGGCGCGGATCGTGACCGTGGGAGCCTGCAGCGCGTTCTCGTGCGCGAGCTGCTCCCAGCGCCTGACCGGATGACCAGTCGAGTCGAGGTACGAGACCTGCCTGCCCTGAGGGTGCCCGAGCAGCCGCGCGTTGGTGTAGACGAGTCCCACATCGGGATCGGCGAAGCGCGGCAGCACCGACTCGAGGTAGCGCGGCTCCCAGGTGTCGTCGGCGTCGAGCTGCGACACGAACGGTGCGCGCGCGAGCGCGAGGGCGGCGTTGCGAGCGGTCGCGGCGCCGCGGTTCCGCGGCAGGCGCACGATTCGAACCCGCTCGTCGGCGACGTCGGCGAGCGCATCACCCGCCGGCTCCGGCGAGGCGTCGTCGACCACGATCAGCTCGAGATCGGAGACGCTTTGCGACAGCGCACTCTCGACCGCCTCGCGCAGGAGCGGACCCTTGCCGTGGAACGGCACGATCGCAGACGCGCGCGGCTGCCTCACTGGCGCACCTGGCCCGTGAGGTGACGGCCGAGACGGATCGCGAGCGCGGAGAGCGTGAGCGTGGGATGGGCCGCGCTGTAGGCCGGGAACGCCGAGCTGCCGGCAACGTGCAGGTTGGCGAGCTTGTGGTGGCGCAGCTCGGGGTCCACGACCCCGTCGCGCTCGCCCATCCGGCAAGTGCCGATCAGGTGCCCGCCTCGCGCCGACCCGCGGTGAGCGTGGAGCTTCGCCCCGTATCGCGCAAAGCGCTGCTCGAGTCCCTCGCGAACGGCCTGCAGACCGGCGTCGTAGTACGCGGTGGGGCCGGCGTAGTGCACGCGGTTGAGCGGGATGCCGAGCGAGTCCTTGGTCGGCGAGAGGCTCACGAAGCGCTCGCGCTGAGGCAGATCGTCGCCCGAGGCGACGATGATGAGCGTGCGGTCGAAGTAGCGCTGTAGCTCCTCCCGCAGCGACCGCCCGCTCCTCCCGTTCACGAGCTCGTCAGCCATCAGCTCCTGCACTTCGATCCCGGGGTTGTAGGGCGTGAGGATGAACGCGGCACGCTTGGAGCGGAAATCGCCGGTGCCGTACTCGTACGTCATCCCCGTCGAGAGCGTCGTCCCGATCCCGGCGCCGGCCGAGCGGTCGAGCCCAAACTCGAGTACCACCTCGTCGTGGTCGTAGAGGTAACGGCCGACGTCTCCGCCGCCGAGGTCTGAGCGCATCAGGATCGCGGCGTTCTCGATCCCGTTGGCGCACAGCACCACGTTGCGCGCGGGCAGCGAGAAGCGCTTCCCGTCGGCGGTCACGCAGTCGAGGCCGGTGACTCGGTTGCCGCTCGTGCGCAGCCGCGAGACGACCGTGCGGTCGCGCAGCGTGAACCCCGGCTTGCCCTTGATCTCACGCTCGTAGAGCTGGAGCGCCGAGAAGCGGGCGTCGACCGGGCAGAGGTTGCAGCGCGCCGAGCCGCAACACGCAGGTCGCCCGTCCACCGGTCGCGTCGGCCGCGCCGACGGAAACGAATAGAACTTCGGCACCGCGGCTGCGACCAGCTTGTCGGCGGGCGAGAAGGGATGAGGAGGCAGCGGCAGCGCTTTGCGCCTCGGGATCAGCGGGTTTCGTCCGCCCGCCACCGCGAGCGTCGCCTCCGCCTCCTCGTACCAGGGGTCCACCTCGCGGTAGCCGAACGGCCAGTCCCGGCCCACGCCGAAGCGGCTGTGCATCTCGAAGTCCTCGGGGAGCAGGCGCGGCGTCGCGCCTGTCCAGTGCTGCGTCGTGCCGCCCACGCCGTACACGTACGCCCATGGGTAGTCCTGCGTGCCGGGCGCCGGCTCGTGGTTCGGCTTCGCGGTCGGGATGTCGAGCTCGTGCACACCGTCGGCGAGCTGCTGCGCGTGCGGCTTGAGCCCTCCGCGCTCCAGCATGAGCACGTCGCGGCCCGCCGCGAGCAGCTCGCGCGCCACGAGCTGTCCGGCCACGCCGGAGCCCACGATCACGAACTCGGCCGTCCCTGGTTGGCTCACTCGCGAATGAGCCCGTTGCAGGCGTAGCCCGTGAGCTGGCGCTGGAGGCCGAGGTAGGCGAGGTTGTCGGCGGTGCCGTCCATCATCGCGCGCACGAAGCCACCAACGGCGCGGCTGCGCACGGCTTCCGGATGAAGCAGGCTCCCCGGGAACGTGGTCGCGGCCAGGAAGCCGGCGGCGCGCAGGTCGTACTCGCCCTGGCCGAAGTGCTCGCGCGCATTGGACGTGAAGCGCTTCGCCACGTCCATCGGCACGCCGAGCACATCGGCGAGGTGGCCCTCGAACTCGTCACCGATCGCGAAGCGGCCGTAGGCACCTCCTAGCAGGACCAGTGCGGCTGCGCCCCCTCCCGCGACGAGCTGGCGGCGGGTGAGCCCGCTGCGACGTCGCCCTTGCATGAGGGTCCACAGTAACCCCGAAGGCGGCGGTTTGGACCGATTTCGCCGCCGGCGGCTTTAGGATCGCCCGCGTGAAGGGCGCCCGCCGCAGTCGGGGCCGCCGTCTGCCGGCGGGCCTGCTTCCAGGCCTCGTGTTGTTGCTGTTCGCGCTCGTCGGCCTCAAGGCGGCGGGCGTTGGACCGGACCTGCCGGGGCCGAAGATCTTTGGTGGCGACCCGTACGCGCCGGTGAACTGCAGCCCAAGCCCGCGCAGGCTGAAGGACCCGTCGAGCCCGCCCCCCGCCCCCGGCTCGTGGACGACGGGCCCGGAGACACCCGAGCCCGGCGCGGAGCTGGTGGGCGCCTCGGTCGGCGGGCTCGCGTATTTGGTCGGCGGCCAGGACGCGATCGGCAAGTCGATCGCCACGGTGCGCACTTTCGATCCCGCCACAGGCCGCTACGCACAGGTTCCGGACATGCCGTTCCGCACCGACCACGTGATCGCAAAGGGCTACCGCGGCGACCTGTACGTGGTGGCGGGCTACCACGACTCCGAGCCGGCGGCCGTATTCATGCGCTACTCGCCGAGCGAGCGGCGCTGGCAGATGCTCGCCAAGCCGCCTCTCGCGCGCGGCGGCGCGGGTGGCGCGGTGATCGGGCACCGCCTATACGTGGTGGGCGGTGCGCCGCGCTCGTCGCCCAACGCGCGCGTGCAGCCGTACCGGATGCTCGCCTACTACGACTTCCGAACAGGTCGATGGGGCGAGGGGACGCCGATGCCCACAGCGCGGCACCACATAGGCGTCACGGCCCTGGGCAGCAGTTTGTTCGTCGCGGGCGGGCGCACGCCCAGTGACCTCTCCACGAACGCCTTCGAGAGCTACGACACCCGCACGAGACGCTGGTCGAAGCTGCCCCACCTGCCGCTCGGCGTAGCGGCGATGGGGATGGTGTCCGTCAGCCACGAGGTGATCCTCGTGGGCGGCGACGACGAGACGAACTGGCAGACCGGCGGCGGCTGGGCCACGAACGCGAGCTGGGCGTACAACCCCGCCACGCGCCGCTGGCGCCGGCTTCCCGACCTGCCCCACGCCATCCAGGCAGCGGCCGTCGTCAACGTCGGAGGCCGGATCCGCACGTTCGCCGGCAATGACTGCCCCGGCCTCCACCGTACGCGTGAGGCACTCTCGCTGTCAGCTCCCTGACCGCACGTTTTTTCCCGCATTCCGAGCGATTCGGGCTTACGATGGACGCCGTTGAGAGTCAGCCGTCGCAGAACGGGCCGCCGCCTGCCGGCCGGCTTTCTTCCGGGGCTAGTGTTGTTGCTCTTCGCCCTTGTGGGGCTGAAGGCGGCTGGCGTCGACCTCCCCGGGCCGAGGATCTTCGAGAAGCTCGGCCTTTCCGAAGGCTTCACGCCTCTCCAGTACTGCTCGCCGAAGCCGAGCCAGATCAGGGATCCAGCCAGCCCGAAGCCGGCCTCCGGCTCGTGGCGGCGCGAGCCGAACCTCCCGGTGCCCGCGGCCGAGCAGGTCGCGGCTGTCATCGGCGGTCTCGTCTACGTCGTCGGCGGCCAGGACTATCTCGGCAGGACCACTCGCCGGGTTTTCACATTCGATCCCGCCACTCGCCGCTACGCACGTGTGCCCGACATGCCCACGCGCGCGGATCACACCGTCGTCGTGGCCTACCGCGGTGATCTGTACGTGGTCGCCGGCTATCTCAACTCCGATCCGATCGCGTGGTTCCTGCGCTACTCGCCGCGCACGCGCAAGTGGACCGTGATGCCGAAGCCGCCGCTCGCCCGCGGCGGGGCCGGCGGCGGGCTGATCGGGGATCGGCTGTACGTCGCCGGCGGGGCCCCGCGCTCCGATCCGAACTTCGGGGTCACGCCGTATCGCACACTCGAGATCTACGACTTCAAGACCGGTCGCTGGAGCCGCGGGCCGGACATGCCGACGGCTAGGCACCACGTCGGCGGCGTGACAGTCGGCGACAAGCTGTACATCGCCGGCGGCAGGAGCGGTCACCAGCAGGCGATGAACGACTTCGAGGAGTACGACGCCCGCACGAACCGCTGGACGAAGCTCGCGCCGCTTCCGGTTGGAGTGTCCGCGATGGGCCTCGTGCGGCACGGCTCTGACGTGATCATGTCCACCGGGGGCGACGACGACCCCTTCCGTACCGGCGAGGGCTTCGTGTCGCCCCAGACATGGGCCTACGACACGAGGGCGGGCCATCGCGGCTGGCGCCGGCTGCCCGATCTTCCCCGGGGACAGCACGCGGCAGCGTACGCGCTCGCCGACGGGCGGCTCTGGTCGTTCGCCGGGATCGACTGCCCCGGCTTCCACCCAACCGGAAACGCCTATTCGCTCACGCTACGCTGAGCCCGCGGCGTGATCGACCTGCACTCCCACGTCCTCGCGGGCATCGACGACGGGCCACAGGACCTCGACGGCAGCCTGGCGCTGGCGCGCGCGGCCTCGCGCGACGGGACGACGACGCTCGCCGCCACGCCGCACGCCCGCGCCGACCACCCGCGCGTGCAGCTCGAGAACGTAGCCAATCAATGCGCCGAGCTGAACGAGCTGATCCCCGACTCATGGGGCATCGAGGTCGTGCCCGGCGCGGAGGTCGACATCGCGTGGGCCCAGTCCGCGAGCGAGGAGCAGCTGCGCCTCGCCACCTACCTCCAGCGCGGCACCGACATCCTCGTCGAGACCCCGTACGGGCCGCTCCCCAGCACCTTCGAGGACCTGCTTTTCAACCTCAGCGTGCGCGGGCTGCGCGTGGTACTCGCGCATCCCGAGTGGAACCCCAGCTTCCAGACCGACCCCGGACGCGTCGCCGCCATGGCCGACCGTGGCGTGCTCGTGCAGATCACGGCCCTGTCGCTCGTGCGCCCGAAGCGGCGCTCGCGCGCGAGGCGGCTTGCGTACTTCCTGCTCGAGGAGGGACTCGCGCACCTGATCGCCTCCGATTCGCACTCGGGTGGCAGCTGGCGTCCGCCGCAGCTGCGCATGGGCGTCGAGGCGGCGTCGCAGGTGGTCTCGCCCGCGCGGGCCGAGTGGATGGTCACGGAGGCTCCGGCCGCCGTGCTTGCCGGCGAGCCGCTGACGAGTGCCCCCGTGTCGCCGCCGAGCCGGCAGGGCCGCAGCTTCTTACGGCGACTGACCGGGTCTAACGGCCGCTGAACACGTCTTCGATCACGGGCCGCGGGTCGGGGATCCCGAGGTCGCGGGCGAGGTGCGTCTCCACCTCGTCGCGCGCCGCGCCAGCGACCGCCATCTGAAGTGCCACCAGCCGCGCGGTGTCGAGGTCGTCGGGCGACGGCTCGCTCTGCTCCTGCGAAAGCGGCGGCGGCAGCGGCGCCTCAGGCGTCTCGTCCTGGCGCGCCTCGTTCGCGACCCGGGTGGCGGTGGCACCCAGCGCCCGGACGAGCTGCTCGAGCTGCGCCTTCACCGCCTCAGCCTGGTCGAGGCGCTCGAGTATCGATTCCGTCCGCTCCACGATCAGGTCGGACAGCTCCGAGATGCGGCGGACGCGCTCGGCGACAAGCTCGTCGGCCCGCCTGCGCGCCTCGTCGAGGTAGCGCTGCGCCTCCGCCTCGGTCTCGCGCCGGCGGTTCTGCGCGTCCTGCTCGGCGTCGCGCCGGATCGCGGCCGCCATGTTCTCCGCGGAGGCGATGATCGCGCGCACGCGCTCGCCGAGCTCCGAGGAGATCCGTTCTTCAGGGGGCCGTGTGTCGGGTTCGCTCACGGGTCAAGACAGCCGGGAGTCGCGTCCCCTGCTGGCGCGGCTCGGAACTTACCACCGGACCCGGAAGTTCAACGCGAGCGTGCGATCGCTATTGCGCGTCCGGCTTGCGGGGCACGAGCACTGTTCGCTTGAAGGTGGCCACGAGCACGCCGTCCTGGTTGTAGACGTCGGTGCGCACCTTCACGATGCCGCGGTCGGGCTTCGACTCCGACGGCCGTACCTCGAGCACCTCGCTCTCCACGAAGAGCGTGTCGCCGTGGAAGACGGGCGCAGGGTGCGAGAGCTCCTCGGTCGCGAGATTGGCGATCGCCTTGCCGGACACGTCGCTCACCGACATGCCGAGCGCGAGCGAATACACGAGCGGGCCGACGACGACGTTCCGCCCCTGCTGCGACTCCTTCGCGTACACATCATTGATGTGCAGCGGGTGGTGGTTCATCGTGATCAGGCAGAACAGATGGTCGTCTGACTCCGTGACCGTCTTCGCGGGCCAGTGCTTGTAAATCGCACCCAGCTCGAACTCCTCGAGGTAACGGCCGTACGGATGGGCCCCGGACGCCTCGCGCGTGGCCTGGTCCGTGGCGATCTGCTTCATCGCGCTATCGCTCATCAAGTCCCTTGGTCGGTTTGCTGAAGTGCCTCGCGCGCCGGGCGGCCGGGAAGCGGCGCAGCCCGCGCGGCGCATTGGTTGACTGATCAGTCAACGGACATCGAATCTTACGGAACGGTAGATTTCCCCGCCCCCGGGGCGCCGCTCCGGCGACGCCGGCCACGCCGCGCGCCCCGTCAGTAGCCGGACAGGAGACCTCAACCTTGCGCAATCCCCGCGACTTCACCAAGCCGCTCGCAGTAGGCGCCCCGGACCCGGTCACCGAGATCCCGGTGAAGCCCTCGCGCATGATCCACTTCTTCGACGCGAGCAACGAGAAGATGGCCGCCAAGGTGCCGGACATGGCACGGCAGGCCGACATCCTGCTCGGAAATCTCGAGGACGCCGTCCCCGCCGATCGCAAGGAAGCTGCGCGCGCTGGGCTCGTGAAGGTCGGCAAGGAGGCCGACCTCGGCGGCACCCCACTCTGGACCCGCGTGAACAGCCTGGATTCCCCCTGGGTACTCGACGACCTCACCACGCTCGTCACGGAGATCGGCGACAAGCTCGAGGTGATCATGGTCCCGAAGGTCGAGGGCCCTTGGGACATCCACTATGTGGACCAGCTGCTCGCTCAGCTGGAAGCACGCGCCGGGCTGAAGCGCCCGCTCCTCGTGCACGCGATCCTCGAGACGGCGCAGGGCGTGACGAACGTGGAGGACATCGCCACCGCGAGCCCGCGCATGCAGGGGATGAGCTTCGGCCCCGCCGACCTCGCCGCGTCGCGCCGCATGAAGACCACGCGCGTGGGCGGCGGGCATCCGGGTTACCGCGTGATCGAGGACCCCGATCCCGACAACCCCGACGCGCCGCGCCAGAGCTACCAGCAAGACCTCTGGCACTACTCGATCGGGCGCATGGTCGACGCCTGCGCGGGCGCGGGCATCCTGCCCTTCTACGGCCCGTTCGGTGACATCGCCGACGTCGTGGGCTGCGAGTACCAGTTCCGCGCCGCGTTCCTGATGGGCTGCGTCGGCGCCTGGTCGCTTCACCCCAAGCAGATCGAGATCGCGAAGAAGGTCTTCTCGCCTGAGCCCGAGGAGGTGCGCTGGGCCAAGAAGGTCATCGAGGCGATCCCCGACGGTCGCGGCGTGCACATGATCGACGGCAAGATGCAGGACGACGCGACCTGGAAGCAGTGCAAGGTGATGGTGAACCTCGCCGAGATGCTTGCCCAGAAGGATCCCGAGCTGAAGGAGGCCTACGGCCTGTGAGGTTCTTCGAGTACGAGTCGCGCCAGATCCTCGAGCGCGAGGGCATCCCGGTCGCGAAGGGCGGGTTCGCGAAGACACCCGAGGAGGCCGAGCGGATCGCGCGCGACATCGGCGAGCCGGTCGTGATCAAGTCGCAGGTACTCACGGGCGGGCGCATGAAGGCGGGAGGCGTGAAGTTCGCGGACACCCCGGACGAGGCGCGCGAGCACGCCGAGCACATCCTCGGCCTCGAGATCAACGGCCACACGCCGCGCGGCGTCCTGGTGGGCCACAAGGCGCCTATCGCCAAGGAGTTCTACGCGGGCGTGATCTACGACGGCACGCGCAAGCTGCCCACGTTCGTGTTCAGCGACATGGGCGGAATCGACATCGAGGAAGTCGCCGAGCAGCATCCCGGCCACATCGGCCGTGGACACTTCTCCACGATCCTGCCGCACATGGACTTCCGCGCGAAGGACGTCGTGGCGTCCGTCGGTATCACCGGCTCGGAGCTGAACCGCCTCACGCCGATTCTCTCCAAGCTCGCGCGCCTGTTCGTGGAGTACGACATGACGCTCGCCGAGATCAACCCGCTGGCGCAGCTCGAGGACGGCAGCTTCGTCGCCGTCGACGCTCACATGGACATGGAGAACGAGGCCCGCGGCCGGCACAAGCAGCTGCTCGTGGACTTGGGCGTGGGCGAAGAGGAGACGCGCGAGGCGCGCGAGCCGACGCCGTTCGAGATCGAGGGCGAGAAGATCGATTCGGTCGACCACCGCGGCGTCGCGGGCAACGTGACCGAGTTCGACGGCAACCTCGGTCTCGTGATCGGCGCAGGCGGCGGCTCGCTCACGCTCTTCGACGCCGTTCGCAACTACGGCGGCAAGCCCGCGAACTACTGCGAGATCGGCGGCAACCCCAGCGTCTCGAAGGCCTGCAACCTCACGAAGCTCGTGCTCTCGAAGCCTGGCGTCGACAAGATCGCGGTGATGATGTCGATCGTCTCGAACACACGGGTCGACATCGTGGCCCGCGGCGTGATCAAGGCCTGCGAGGAGCTCGGTTACGACCCGGCGGAGAAGATCGCGATCTTCCGCATCCCGGGCGCCTGGGAGGACGAGGGCTTCAAGATCCTCGAGAAGTACGGCGTGGAGTACTGCGACCGCAGCGTGTCGATGCACGCGGCGGCGCGCCGCGCCGTGGAGAAGATCGGCGGCGCCGACGGCAAGGTGCCGGTGAAGCCCGCCCCGGCCGGAATGGAGGATCGGACCTCCGGAGAGGTGACGGAGGTGACCGAGGCGCAATGAGCATCCTCATCGACGAGAGCACGACCTTCATCGTCCAGGGCATCACCGGCCGCGAGGCGGTGAACCTGACGAAGGAGTGCCTGGATTACGGCTCGAAGGTCGTCGGCGGCGTGACGCCGGGCCGCCGCGGCCGAGAGGTGCACGGCGTGCCGGTGTTCGACTCCGTCGCGCAGCTCGTGCAGGAGCTCGGTTACGTGCCCGACGGCTCGGTGGTCACGGTGCCGCCCGCGTTCACCAAGGATGCCGTGTTCGAGGCCATCGAGGCCGGCATCAAGATCATCGTGATCGTGACCGAGCGCATCCCGCGCTACGACGTCGCCCAGATGGTCGAGCTCGCCGGGTTGCGAGGCGCGCGCATCATCGGGCCGAACTGCCTCGGCATCATCCGCCCTGGCGTCGCCAAGATGGGCGGCATCGGCGGGCCCGCCAAGGACGCTCAGAAGGCCTACCAGCCTGGCTCGATCGGCGTGATGTCGCGCTCCGGCGGCATGACGACGGAGATCTCATCCACGCTCTCGGCGGCCGGTCTCGGCGTGTCGACCGCGATCTCGATCGGCGGCGACGCGATCATCGGCTCGACCTATGCGGAGCTGATGCCGCTCTTCGAGGCCGACGAACAGACCGAGGCGATCGTGATCTACACCGAGCCAGGAGGCCGCATGGAGGCGCAGCTCGCCCAGTGGGTGAAGCAGCACGACTCGCGGCTGCCGATCGTCGCCTTCATGGCCGGGCGCTTCATGGACAAGATGCCGGGGATGAGCTTCGGCCATGCCGGCACGATCGTGGAGGGCAAGGCCGACACCGCCACCGAGAAGATCGCCCGCCTGAACGAAGCCGGCATTGAGGTGGCGGAGGAGATCGCGCAGATCCCGGACCTCGTGAAGCAGAAGCTCGGAAAGGTGGCCGCCTGATGTCCGACGGCATGTTCATCCAGGTCGAGGTCGACGACAGCATCCGCGGCGACGCGGACCTCGCCCAGCAGCTTGAGGACGCCTGCCCGGTCGACATCTACAAGAACGCGGGCGGCCACGTGGAGATCGTTGGTCGGAACCTCGACGAGTGTGTGCTCTGCGAGCTCTGCATCCAGGCGGCGCCTGCGGGGACGGTGCGGGTGAAGAAGCTCTACAGCGGCGAAGTGCTGCAGAGCCGCTAGCTGCTCGGCGCGAGCGTCTCCAGGAACGGGGCCAGCTCGACGGCGACGATCTTCGCGTCCTCCGGCCACGGAGGCGTCTCGTGGATCTGTCCCTGGAAGCCCCGGTTGCCCACCACGCGGGCCTCGACGTACAGCGGCTTTCCGCCGGTGAGGAGGGTCCCGGCGATGTGCGGACGGAAGATCTCGGGCTCTACGTCAACGCCTGCCAGCCTTGCGATGTGGGAGGCGGCCACGTCGGCCTCCTGAGCTCCGATGCCCCCGTGCTTGATCGGGAAGTCCGCGCCGTCCCCGGCCGCGAACACGCGCCCGTCGGTGCCGGGCACGGCGCATGTGTTGTCGATCGGTATGTAGCCGCCAAGCGTGCCGCCGGGCAGGCCGTGAACGTCCGGGCCCGACATGTGCGGCAGGGCCACGATCCGCTCCGGCCGCAGGAGCACTCCTGGCGGCTGTAGCAACAGCTGCTGCGCCTCGGGAACCGAGGGGCGCGTGGAGGAGTAGAGCGTCACCCTCGCCTCATCGAGCAGGCGCGTGACCTCAGCGGACACCTCGTCGCCGAAGGCTACGAGCGGCTTGGGCTCGGGGACGGCGAGAATGATCTCGAGGTCATCGGCGCCCATCGAGTTCGCCCGCTCGCGCGTCATCAGCGCGAGCTCGTAGATCGGAAGCGGCCACGAGGGCCCGTCCGGGACGACGAACGCGACGCTGTGGCTGTAGCCCTCCTCGATGTCCTGCACGAGCCCCTGGAGCATCGCGGCTGAGCTGTCGGTGAACACGCGCGCATGCCGGAACGGAGCGGAGAAGCGCGCTCCCACTGCCACGACCAGCGCGTCGAAGGGAAGCTCGGTGTCCTGCCCAGTCCTAACGATGCTGCGCTCGAGGTCGACCGAGGCGAGGCTGTCTTTCACCACATCCGCCCCGGCGGCCTCCGCGATCGCCGCGAACGGGTAGCGGCGGGCGCCGCCGCCCGCGAACGGCTCGCGCACTGCGGTGGGTCGGTAGACCAGGTCGTCGTCGGGCGCGAGCACGGTGAGCGACACCTCGTCGCCGGCGAGCTTGCGCAGCCGGAGGAGCGCCTCGCTCGCGGCAACACCGCCGCCACAGACCAGCACGCGGAGCATCGCCGCAGTCTACGAAGGCGGCGCGTTCGGGTGGCCGCCGTCCACGCGTCCATGCGCTTCGAGCGCGCTTACAGACGTGCCTGCTCGGCGCCGATGCTCTCTAACGTGAACGCCGATTTCAGCGCCCGCGCCGCCAAGCTCCGCCGCAAGACGCTGGAGCTCGTGGATGAACTCTCCCAGGCCGGACTTGCCCAGGACCGCGGGGCGTCGGAGGCGCTGATCCGCGTGGTGTCGGCAGCCAACCAGCTGGGCGTGGCCGAGGCGCTGCTCGATCCCGCGCGCGGCACCAGTGCGGCGGCCGACGCGGGCCGCCCGCAGCTCTCCCAGGACGCCGCGATCGTGCTCGCGCTCGCGGCCACGGCGGTGCCCTTCGCCGCCTCGCGCGAAGACGAGGCAGAGCGCTGGGTGCGCATCCTGCGCATGCACGGCCAGGTCGGATCCGCGATGCAGTCGCTCGGCGTTCCAGAGGCGCCGCTCGAGAGCCCCGCGCAGGATCCCGGCTCGCGCGTCGAGCATCAGGCGGAGGGCGGCTCCGACGTGGTCGAGGCAATCGGGGACCGCGCCGCCGACCTAACACGCCGCCGCGCCGCCGACACGGTCACCACGGTCGACGTCTTCTTCGCCGTGCTCGAGGCTTACGGGCCCGCCTTCGACCGCGCACTCTACGCACGCGGGGCGACACGCGATGACGTGATCGCGCGACTCGCGGCCGCGGCGCGCGTCTAGCGCGCGCGAGCGAGCTGGCGCCCGATCACGTTCCCGAGCAGCTTCGTCACGGCGCTGTCACCCGACACGCGCACGTGCCCGCGGTCGTAGGCGTTCGCCCACTGGCGGAGCGTGCCCTCGGCAGCCAGCTCGTTGAACTCCTTGCGGTCGATCGAGACGTCGATGCGCGCGTCGCCCGCCGGGTCCTTCGAGATCTTCGGTCCCGGCACCTCCACGCGCCAGATCGGAACGTCGCCGCGGGCGCGGAGCTCGAGCCGCATCACGAGCTTGAGCTGACCGAGCGCCGGCACCTCGGCGATGAAGCGCCCGAGCGCCTGCTCGATCTGGGTGCGTGTGTCGCCGGAGGCCAAGGGTCGTCGGCCGGATCAGATCTTGTTGCGCTTCAGCAGGGTGCGCCCGATCACCATGCGCTGGATCTCGGAGGTGCCCTCGCCGATCAAGAGCAGCGGAGCGTCACGGTAGAGCCGCTCGATCTCGTACTCCTTCGAGTAGCCGTAGCCGCCGTGGATGCGGAACGACTCCTCGACGACCTCCTTACCGGTCTCCGAGGCGAACAGCTTCGCCATGCCGGCCTCGAGGTCGGAGCGCTCGCCCGCGTCCTTCATGCGGGCGGCCTTGAGCGTGAGCAGCCGCGCCGCCTCCACCTTCGTGCCCATGTCGGCGAGCTTGAACTGGATCGCCTGGTGCTCGGCGATCGGCTTGCCGAAGGTCTTGCGCTCCTGCGAGTAGCGCAGGGCGAGCTCGAGCGCGCGCTGTGCGATCCCCACCCCGCGCGCCGCGACGTTCACGCGGCCGACCTCGAGCGCGTCCATCATCTGGCCGAAGCCCTTGTTGAGGCCGGCCTCCTCGCCGCCGAGGACGTTTACCGACGGACAGCGGTAGCCGTCGAACACGAGCTCGGTCGACTCGACGCCCTTGTAGCCCATCTTCTTGATCTTGGGCGGGATGGTGAGACCGGCGAACTCGCCCTCGTTGACGTCCTTGCCGGGCTCCTTCTCGCAGATGAAGCACGTCATGCCGCGGTGAGGCGGGTCGGCGTCCGGGTCCGACTTCGCCAGCAGGAACACGAGCCCCGCGCGCAGGCCGTTCGTGACCCACATCTTCTGGCCGTTGATCACCCACTGATCGCCGTCCTTTCTCGCGCGAGTGGAGATCGCCTGCACGTCCGATCCGAGGCCCGGTTCGGACAGTGAGAACGCCGCGCGGATCTCACCCGTGGCCATGCGCGGCAAGTACTTCTCCTTCTGCTCGTCGGTGCCGAACTTCATGAGCAGATACGAGCCGATGAAGTGCGTGTTCACGATTCCGGAGACCGAGATCCAGCCGCGCGAGAGCTCCTCGACGATCATCGCGTAGGTCGTCAGGTCGAGCCCCATCCCGCCGTATTCCTCGGGGATCGTCACTCCGAAGAGCCCGAGCTCCTTCATCTGCTCGACAACCTGGTCGGGGAACTTGTCCTCGTGGTCGTACTCCTCGGCGATCGGGATCACCTGCTCGTCGACGAACTGCCGCACCATCTCGGTGATCGCGCGCTGCTCGTCGGTCTTCTCGGAATAGGGCGTGGCGACTGCCAATTCGGTCTCCTGCGTGGCTCGTTGACTCGCGAGTCAGTTTATCGGCGCGAAGCCGTGCCGGAGCCGCCCGGACCCGCGAAGTTCCCGGGTCCCGGCATCATTCCGCGCCGTGCTCGGGGCGCTCCACGACCGAAACTTCCGCCGCTTCTTCGCCGGCCAAGCGTGTCGCTGTTCGGCGACGGCATGGTGCCGGTCGCCCTGGCGTTCGCCGTGCTCGATCGCACCGGCTCGGTGTCCGGGCTCGGGCTCGTACTCGCCGCGCAGGCGCTACCGCTCGCGTTACTGCTCCTCGCGGGCGGAGTATTCGCGGACCGGTTGCCTCGCCGGTCGGTGATGCTCGTCGCCGATCTCGTCCGCTGCGGCGCGCAGGCGGCGACCGCTGCTCTGGTGCTGCTCGACGTCGCCACCCTATGGCAGCTCGCGCTGCTGCAGGCGCTGTACGGCGCCGCGAGCGCCTTCTTCAATCCGGCGCTCACCGGCCTCACGCCGATGGTGGTCGCGGGCGATCGCCTTCAGGACGCCAACGCTCTTCGCGGAGTTGCCGCCGCCGTCGGGCGAATCGGCGGTCCGGCGGCTGCCGGGCTACTCGTGGCCGCTGCGTCGCCGGGCTTCGCGCTCGCCGCGGACGCAGCGACCTTCGGCGTGAGCGTGATCGCGCTCGCCGGGCTCTCGGTTCCGCGTTCCCCTTCGCGGAGGACGTCGCTGTTCATGAGCGAGCTGCGCGAGGGCTGGCGGGAGTTCCGCGCGCTTCCCTGGGTCGTCGCGGTCGTCGTCGCGGTTGCACTGGGCGGCATCCCTTGGGCAGCGTTTCCCGTGCTCGGCCCCGTGGTGGCGAAGGCGTCGCTCGGCGGAGGTTTCGCGTGGGGTCTCATAAGTGCGGCCGCCGGGGTCGGCGCGCTCGGCGGCGGCTTACTCGCGTTGCGTCTACGGCCGGAGCGGCCCGTGCTCGCTGGTTGCCTCGCGACGCTCTCTTTCCCGCTGCCGCTGGGCCTGCTCGCCCTTCACGCACGGATCGCCGTCATCGCGATCGCCGCCCTGCTTGCGGCCGGATCCACCACGTTCTTCAACGCCCTCTGGGAGACCGCGCTGCAGCGGCACGTCCCCGCCCACGCGCTCTCGCGAGTCGCGGCATACGACTGGTTCGGTTCGATGGCGCTAGAGCCAGTGGGATTCGCGGTGATAGGCCTGGCGGCGGGCGCCTTGGGGGTTGAAACGACGCTGTGGCTCGCCGCGGTTGCGCTCTTCATGACCTGCCTGCTCCCGCTTCTCGTGCCGAGCGTGTGGGCGCTGCGAGCGAGTTCGGTGGCCGCCGAGGAGGCGGTCGGCTGAGTCGGCTGGGGCGGCAAGATCATGACCGGATCGTCTGCCGTGGCGACCATTGCGGATGGCGGCCGAGGTTCGACAGGATGTGGCGGGTGACGCCGATACATACCCCCTGGGGCTACTGGCTCGAGGAGGCCGGGCCGGTCACGCCCGAGCCGCCGCTCGAGGGCGATCTCGACGCAGACGTGGTGATCGCCGGCGGCGGCTACACCGGAATGTGGACCGCCTGGTGGCTGACCGAGCACGCGCCGGACGTGCGCATCGTGCTGCTCGAGGCCGAGCTCGCGGGCCACGGGCCGTCCGGCCGCAACGGTGGCTTCTGCACCTCGCTGTGGGACGACCTCGCGCCTATGCGCGAGCGCTTCGGCAACGACGCGGCGCTCGCCGTGGCGCGTGCCTCGTCAGCGGCCGTGGACGGCGTCGGCGAATGGTGCTCGCGACAGGGCGTCGATGCGTGGTACCGAGCGGCACCGCATCTGGTCGTGTCGGCCGCGCCTGCGCAGGACGGCGCCTGGGACGAGGCGGTCGCGGCCTGTGCGGAGGTCGGCGAGCCGCAGGAGTACGTTGCGCTGTCCCAGGACGAGGTGCGCGCCCGCTGCGACTCACCGGTCTTCCGCGGCGGAGCCATGATGCGGTCGGGCGCGAGCGTGCAGCCCGCCAGGCTGAGCCTCGGACTGCGCGCGAAGCTGCTCGAGCGCGGCGTGCAGATCTGTGAGCACTCGCCGGTACGCCGGCTCGAGCCTGCACCCGACGGCAGCGTGATCGCGGAGACTCCCGGCGGGCGCGTCCGGGCCGGCGCGGGCGTGCTCGCGACAGGCGGCGCGATGGCCGACGTGAAGGGTTTGCGGCGGCGCCTGACCGTTGCGTCCTCGCACATCGTGCTCACCGAACCGGTGCCCGACGTGCTCGACGAGGTCGGCTGGACCGGAGGCGAGCCGATCGCCGACGCGCGCGCGTTCCTCCACTACTTCCGCACGACCAATGACGATCGAATCGTGTTTGGCTGGGCGGGTGGGCGGCTCGCCTACGGCGGCCAGACGCGCGGTCGCATCGAGGTCGACCCCGCCGTGACGAAGCAGGCCGCGCGCGATCTGGTCCGCACCTTCCCGCAGCTACGCGGCCGCCGCATCACGCACGCCTGGGGCGGGCCGATCGACGTCTCCCCCACCCACCTGCCGATGTTCGGCACGCTCCCCGGCCGTCGTGTTCACTACTCGGTCGGCTACACCGGCAACGGTGTCGCGCCGTCGCACCTCGCGGGCCAGGTACTCGCCTCGCTCGCGCTCGACCGCCGCGACGAGATCACGCGCCTACCGCTCGTCGACCCGCCGCCGGTGCACGTGCCGCCCGAGCCGTTCCGCTGGGTCGGCGGCGAGATCATCCGCGCGGCGACCCTGCGCAAGGAGGCGGCCGAGGAGCGCGGCGAGGAACCGTCGGCAGTGTCGTCCTTCGTCTCGCGGGTGCCGAAGATGATGGGCGTGCACATCGGCCGGTAGCTAGGGATAGGGTCGGCACATGGTCGATCAACTGCCGTTCAACGAGCTGCCGCACGGCCGCGTGGCGTGGCGCTTCGAGGGCCACGGGCGCGGGACGTCGGTGTCCTTCTTCATCACCCATGGAGCGCCCGGCACCGGCCCGGTGCTTCACCGCCATCCCTACGAAGAGGTCTTCATCGTGGAGGACGGCCGTGCCACGTTCACGGTCGCAGACGAGACCGTCGAGGCGGAGGGCGGCCACATCCTGATCGTGCCGCCGCAGACGCCGCACAAGTTCGTCAATTCGGGCGTCGGCGAGCTGCGAATGGTCAGCATCCACCCCGTCGAGCAGATGGTGCAGGAGGACCTGGAGTAGGCCGGATGACCACCGGCCCCGACCACATCAATCGCCACCGCGAGATCCGGGTCGCGCTGCCACTCGAGCGCGCCATGCACCTGTTCACGCCGGTCGGCGAGCGGCTGTGGGCCGAAGGCTGGGATCCCGAGTTTCCTGCCGGCCAGGACGGCGACGGCTCCACGCCCGGCACCGTGTTCCTCACCGCCAGCGAGCGGGGCACCACGTACTGGCTCGTGACCGAGCGCGGGGACGACTACGTCCGCTACGCGCGGATCACGCCCGGCCTTTGGGCCGGCATTGTGGAGGTAAGGGCCCGCAAGGCGGACGAAGACAGCGCAGTCGCGGATGTCGGCTACGTGCTCACCGCGCTGAGCGACGAAGGACGCGCGGAGCTGCGCAGCTTCGAGAACGGCTACAACGACTACATCGACGGCTGGGAGCGCGACATCGAAAACGCGATGGAGGCCGGCCGGATCAGGTGACGTTTCGCGGCTTGCGCGCCTTTAACAACCGCTGATCGCGCTTCATCTCCATCGGGTGAGGCGCGTGCCCACTGCACGGGCGATCCTCCGGCCATGGCGCGATCGACCGAGCTGCCGATATGGGCGCGGTGGGGGAGCGCGGCCGCGGAGCGGCCGTGGACGGTAGGTGTCGAAGACGAGCTGGTCCTCCTCGACCCGCATGACTGGTCCGCGGCCAACCAAGGCGACGACGTGCAGGCGGTGCTGCCCGCCCGGCTTGCCGCGCAGGTGTCGAACGAGACCCACGCGTGCGTTCTCGAGCTCAAGAGCTCCCCGCACGAGACCGTGGCCCAGGTTGCGAGCGAGCTGGCCACGATGCGCGAGCGGTTGGGCGCCGCGCTTTACGACGAGCTAGGCGCGCGCTGCGCGGCGGCGGGCACGCACCCGCTCGCGGTCGCGTCCGACATAGCGCTGTCGTCGAGCGAGCGCTACCGGAAGATCGGCTCGACGATGCGGGCGCTCGCCCATCGCGAGCCGACGATGGCGCTTCACGTGCACGTCGCCGTCCCCGACCCTTCGTCCGCGGTGCGCGCCCTCGATGGCCTGCGTGCCGAACTGCCGCTGCTTCTCGCGCTGTCGGCCAACTCGCCTTTCTGGCGCGGAGTCGATTCGGGCTTCGCGTCCATCCGGACGCCGATCATGTCGATGTTCCCTCGCGTCGGCATCCCGCAACGCTTCGGGAGCTATGGACGCTTCGTGGACGTGGTGGAAACCCTGATTCGCTCGGGCGCCATTCCCGAGGTCGGGTTCCTGTGGTGGGACGCCCGTCTGCAGCCGCGACTCGGCACGCTCGAGATCCGGGTCACAGACGCTCAGACGCGAATCGCCGACGTCGCCGCGATCGCCGCGGTCGTGCAGTGTCTCGTACGCCATTACGCGAACAACCCGAGTTCGAACGACCTCGAGCCCGAGGTGGTCGCGGAGAACCGGTTCCTGGCCGCTCGCGACGGCCTGCGCGCGCGGCTCATCGACAGCTCGTCCGGACTGCGACGGCCCGCCATCGACTCGCTCGCCGAGCTTCTGGAGGGGTGCCGGCCATACGCGGCGGCGCTCGGCTGCAGCTCCGAGCTCCTAGCCGCGTCTGCGCTCGCGCAGGATCCCGGCGACGTGCGTCAGCGCCGCATCGCGGCGGAGAAGGGGCTCGCCATGCTGCCGGCTGAGCTCGCTGCCGAGTTCGCCGGATCGAGCGAACCGATCGCGGCGGTCTGACGCCCTTCATCCGCATCGGATGATGCATCTGGCCGGCGCCTCGATCACGCTCGCCGCATGTGCCGCTGGATGGCGTGGCGCGGGCAGCCGGTGTTGATGGACGAGCTGCTCTTCAAGACTCAGCACGGACTAGTCGACCAGAGCAGGCACGCGCGCATGGGCGCCGAGACGACCAACGGCGACGGATTCGGCGTCGGCTGGTACGGCACAGGCGACGGGCCAGGCGTCTTTCGCAGCGTCGAACCGGCTTGGAGCGACGCAAATCTTCGGGAGCTCGCGCAGCACATCGAGTCGCCGCTCTTCATG
>DASVXS010000058.1:0-10168 GCA_036392575.1 Thermoleophilaceae bacterium
GACGGAAAGTCGAGGCGAACCATCACCTCGCTCCCCCCTTGCTGGTCGACCGCCACGATCTCCTGTGCTCCCCAGTCCGAGACCCACAGACGGCCATCGGGGCCCGGGCGCGGCGACTCGCCGAAGATGAGCCCCGACAGCAGCGTCCGAGTCTCGGCGGTCACGCGGCCGAGGCGCCCGAGTAGCGGAGCGAGCCCGGCGTGGTGAGCGTCTCGCCCGTCTCGAGCAGGGTCTTGAGGCCGGAGAGGATCATCGGCCAGCCGCCGTAGAGCTGGTCGTTCGCGCCCTCGCGGAGCTGGTCGTGCACGACGGTCAGCCGGCACGAGTCGCCCACGGGCTCGATCTCCCATGTCACGCGCGAGGTGCCCTCGCTCTTCACGTCGTCGCCCCAGAGCGCGTTGAAGCTCTGCACGAGCCGGCGCGGCGGATCCACCTCGAGGTTCTCGCCCTCGCTGATGGTGATGCCGGCGCCGGGGTGGACCGCCGTGTAGCTCGATCCGGGCGTCCAGTCGGACTCGACGCCCACGCCGAAGCTGTACTTCTGGCGCATCTCGCTGTCGGTGATCGCCTCCCAGAGCCGCTCCGGGGTGGTCTTGATGTAGATCTCGAAGACCTTCTCCATCGTTCTGTCCTCCAGTCGTTGCTTGAGGCCGCTGAGGCCTGCGGCCCACGGCTCGGCGTACTTGCTCACCCAGCGGTCGTGGACGAGCCGGATCGGGACGGGGTTCAGGAAGTGCAGCTTCTCCCGGCCCCGGCGACGGGTCACGACGAGACCCGCCTCCTCGAGCACGTTCAGGTGCTTCATCACGCCGAAGCGCGTCATCGGGAGCCGCTCCTCGAGTGCGGTGAGCGTCTGACCGTCCTCCTTGAACAGCTCGTCGAGGAGGCTGCGCCGGGTGGGATCCGCGAGAGCCCTGAACACTTCGTCCATGGCCGAGAGAATACGTGACCATATGGTCACATGTCAACGCCCGAGTGATCGTTCACACACTCGAGGTTGCTCTTCAAGCTCTCCGGCTGGTTAGCTAGCCGCCCACGAACCGATGACGAGCGTTCGCATCACCCACATTGGCGGGCCCACCGCCCTCATCGAAGTCGGCGGCTGGCGGCTGCTCACCGATCCGACGTTCGATCCGCCCGGCCGGCGGTACTCGTTCGGATGGGGCTCGATGTCGCGCAAGGTCGCGGGACCCGCGATGCAGCCCGCCGACGTCGGCCCGATCGACGCGGTGCTACTGAGCCACGATCAGCACGGCGACAACCTCGACGTTGCCGGCCGCGCGCTGCTTCCGAACGCGGGCGCCGTGGTGACGACGGTGGCGGGAGCCAAGCGGCTTGGCGGGGCGACACGCGGGCTCGAGCCCTGGAGCAGCACGACCCTCGAGAAGCCCGGCCTGCCCGCGATCGAGGTGACTGCGACTCCGTGCCGCCACGGCCCGCCGCTGAGCCGTCCGCTCGCGGGCGACGTGGTGGGCTTCGCGCTCCGCTGGGACGGACAGGAGCACGGCGTCCTGTGGATCTCAGGTGACACGGTGCTCTACGACGGAGTGCGGGAGGTCGGCACGCGCCTGGACGTGGACATCGCGCTGCTCCATCTCGGAGGCGTGCGCTTTCCGGTCTCGGGCCCGTTCCGCTACACGATGACGGCGAGGGACGCGGTGGAGCTGTGCGGTCTGGTTCGGCCGCGGACGGTCATCCCCGTCCACTACGAGGGCTGGGGGCACTTCAAAGAGAGCCGGGAGTCGATCGAGCGCGAGTTCGCAGGCGCCCCGGAAGACGTGCGGCGAAGCGTTCGCTGGCTGTCGATCGGCCTTGCGACCGATGTGCCTCTCTGAGCCGGGTTAGCCGCGCCCGACCTTCCCGAGGAACGGCAGCAGGAACTTCACGAAGTCGTTCTTGGGCGATGCCGAGTTCGGGTCGTTGTGCGCGTACGGCGTGTGCCGGTCGACGAGCGTCAGCTGGCGCTTGGGTATGCGCGACTGCTTGGCCAGCGAGCTCGCGGCGCCGAGCACGCGCTGGCCGCCGAGCGCGGCGCCGAAGGCGTAGATGCGCAGCCGCCGCGGTAGGTCGCGGCCGTGGGTGGCGCGCACACCGAGCACCTTCTGCGCGGGGTTCGGGTTGCCGTCCGCGACGGCGCCCGCGTCGATCGTGAGCCGGCGCGGGTGATACCACGCGGTCCCGTCGAGGCCCTTGAGGCCCCAGCCGGCGAACATCTCGGCGTAGCGGCGGATCGGCGTGAGCTCGCCGGCCCGTACCCAGCCGCGCGGAGCGCCGCCGGGCGCGAGGTGTCCGAGGTGCGCCTGGGCGGCAATCAGCGGGGCCGGGGAGGTGGCGGTGTCCAGCGCGTAGCCGTACTGCGCGAGGTTCGTGACCCGGACCGGCGGCTTGAGGCTCGCCGGCAGCAGCGGTGAAGCCTGGCCAAGCGACGGCATGTTGGGAGCGACGATCACGCTCAGCGCTCCGCTCGTGTTGAACAGGCCCGCGAATGGCGTGGGGAGCCCGCCGAAGGCGAGCCACGGCGTCGACGCCTGCAGGTCCTGGAGCGACCTGGTCGCATCGGCGGGGCTGACTGGCGTCGGGCTGCTGCCGCCGTCGATGAACACGAGCCCGTCGAGGTCCGCTGCGCCCGGCTTGCCGTGGAAGTTCCAGGTGGCGTAGGCGGCCGTGATCGAACCGCCGAGCGAGTGACCGCCCATCACGATGTGCCTTGCGCGCTTCTTGGCAGCCAGCACGACCCGGTGGAGGTCCTCGATCTCCACGCGCATGCCCCACTGACGCCCGAAGGCGACCTCGGAGTCTGGGATCAGGCGAACGTGCGTCTTGATCGCCGGGTTGCCGATCCAGCCGAGGTAGTAGTCGTAGACCTGCTGCGGCGTTGCCTTGCCCGCCTTGGCCCTGTCGAACACCGACTGGTCCTCGAGCAGGTTCTCCCGCCGCTCGACTGCCCACACCTGCCAGTCCTTCGCCTTTTGCACGATCGTCTTGGCGAGTGGCTCGAAGTAGGCGGCGCTCGCCGACGTGCCCGGATTGAGGATGAGGATGTTCGGCGCGTTCCGCGCGCCCGTCCTCAGGACTCCCACCTTGTTGTACTTGGCCGGCGTTCCAGGTGCGGCGACGCCCGGCAGGCGCTCGAACTTGAACGGGACGGAGGCCGACGCGGGTACGGCGATCGCGAGCGTCGCGATCGCGCCGGCCAGGATGACGAGGAAGCGCACGGTCGGCTCTTCTACCAGACCGCCGCCACCGCGGACAAGTACCCTGCGGCCGATGTTCGACCACGTGACGATCCGAGCAGCGGACCGCGAGGCCTCGGAGCGGTTGTACGCCACTGTGCTCGCCGCGCTCGGGATCGAGCAGAGCGGCAGCATCGAGATGCTCGCCGAGTGGGATGACTTCTCGCTCGCGCAGGCGAGCGGCGAGCGGCCGATAACGCGCGGCCTGCACATCGGGTTCACCGCGCCATCACGCGAGCACGTGGACGAGTTCTGGGAGGTCGGCATGGCAGCCGGACTCCGCGACGACGGTGAGCCGGGGCCTCGTCCCGAGTACCGCTACGACTACTACGGCGCGTTCCTGCTCGACCCGGACGGCAACAGCATCGAGGCCGTGCACCACGGCGGCGTGCGGCAGGACGGGAACATCGATCACCTCTGGATACGCGTGGCGGACGTCGCCGCCTCGAGGCGCTTCTATGACGTGATCTCCCCGCACGCCGGCTACGAGCTCGGTCACGAGCATGACGGTCGCGCGATGTTTCGCGGGCCGAGCGGCTCGTTCACGGTTCTCCGCGGCGAGCCGACCGAGAATCTGCACATGGCGTTCCCGGCGGACACCAACGACGTGGTGGAGGCGTTCCACACCGCGGCGACGGGCGCCGGCTACCTCGACAACGGCGGACCGGGCGAGCGCCCCGTCTACCACCCGGGCTACTACGCCGCCTTCGTGCTCGACCCCGACGGAAACAACATCGAGGTCGTGAACCACAACCGCGCGCGGTAGCTTTCCAGTCGCGCCCTGTTTCGACTTCTGGGAAGGAGCCTCCCATGGCCAAGGTGCTCATCCTCACCGGCGATGCCGCTGAGTCCCTCGAGGTCATGTACCCGTACCAGCGGCTGCTCGAGGAGGGGTACGAGGTGGACATCGCCGCCCCCTCGAAGAAGAAGCTGCAGTTCGTGGTCCACGACTTCGTGCCCGAGTTCGACACGTACACGGAGAAGCTCGGCTACACCTGGGACGCCGACCTCGCGTTTGCCGACGTCGATCCGTCGCAGTACGTCGCGGTAGTGGTCCCGGGGGGCCGCGCGCCCGAGTACATCCGCAACGACGAGGACTTCAAGCGGATCGTGAACCAATTCTTCGACGACACCAAGCCGGTCGCACAGCTGTGTCACGCACCGCTCGCGCTGGCCGCGGCAGGCGTTCTGCGCGGGCGCCGGACGGCGGCCTATCCGGCACTTGCGCCGGACGTGGAGGCCGCGGGTGCCGAGTTCGTGGACGGCGACGCGGTGGTGGACGGCGTGATGGTGTCGGCTCGCGCCTGGCCGGACCATCCCTCGTGGATGCGCGAGTTCATCCGGGTGCTGCGTGAGCGCGCGCCGGCGGGCGCGCCGCAGGCCGCGGGCGTCGCCTAGCGAGCCCGGGCCTCAGCGAGCGCACGGGGTTCGCCCCTGAATCCAGTGCGTCTCGGACCGGTGGCGTTTTGCTGCGCGGACGAGGGTGAGGGCCTTATGTCGTGGGCTCTTCCCTCGTCGCGCTGCTGAGCGTCATCGCCGGGCTGGCCGGCCACCACGATTCCATGCCGCGGCACACGGGCTACGTCGTGGCGCACGTGCGCGCCGGCCGCTCGCTCGAGCTTCGCGCGTCGCCCGGCGGCCGCTCGCTCCTGCGAGTAGGTGACCGCACCGAGTTCGGCACGCGCAAGACGCTCGGCGTAACGGCGCGCAGGCACGGCTGGCTGGCGGTCACCGATCCCCGTCTAGCGAACGGCCGCCGTGGCTGGCTGAGAGCGGGCGATCCCCGCGTCGAGCTCACGCAGACCGAGGTGGCGCTGCACGCCGACATCTCGCGTCGCAAGCTCACGCTCGAGCGCGACGGCCGCACCGTCGAGGAAGCTCGCGTGGCGGTCGGGGCTCCCAGCTCGCCGACGCCGGCCGGCCGGTTCGCGATCACGGACAAGCTGCGCGGCCCGGACTACAGCGCTTCCTACGGCTGCTGCATCCTCGCGATGTCCGGCAGCCAGCCGCGCACGCCGGCGGGCTGGCGGGGCGGCAACAGGCTTGCGATCCACGGGACGAGCAGCTCCGAGACGATCGGGCGGGCGAGCTCGGCCGGCTGCCTGCGCACCGACGACCGCTCGCTCAGGACCATGATGCGCAAGGTCCCCGTCGGCGCGCCCGTGTTCATCCACCGCTAGCGCGACGCCACCCGTGACTTAAGCGCTAGGCACGTGTTACGGCAATGACAGCTACTTGAAAGGAGTGTCCGCTCATGTGGATCTCCAAGCGATCGCTGGTGATCGGCCTCCTGGCCGCGATGACAGCGCTCGGCATGATGCTGGCCGTCGGCGCCTTCGGCGCGGCAGGTGGAGGGAAGGCGGCCAAGCACAGCCGTCCGGGCAGCCAGAAACACGGTAAGCGTCACGGCGCACCGCTCATCAAGGAGTCGCTCGCACCGTCACAGCCGACTGACCCCGCGTTCCACGGTGTGAGCCCGGGCGCTGCGCCGTGGGTGTTGAAGCGCGGCGAGGTGCGGCTGAAGAGCGACGGCAAGCTCACCCTCCGGGTGAAGGGGCTCGTGATCCCCATCGCGCCTGGAAACGGCACGCCGGGCCCGGTCAACACGATCAGCGCATCGCTCTACTGCGGCGCCGACACGAACACCACCGCCACGGACACGACGGACCAAGTGCCGATCTCGCGCAAGGGTGACGCTCGCATCAAGGACAAGACGTTCACTGTGCCCGCCACCTGCCTCGCGCCGGTGATCCTCGTCCATCCGAACGGGGACGGGACGCACTACATCGCAGTCGACGGCTGGCGCCTCTAGTGCGTCTCAGCCGTCATACGCCGCATGGCCTCGTCGGTCGGCTGCCCCTCGGGCTCCGGCTCGGCGAGCGCCTTGCGCGCGTTCTCGAGCCCGCGTGAGATCAGCGAGTCGGCCTTGCTGAAGTCGGTCGGCAGCACGTCGAGCGGCCACGGGGGCGGGAGCACCACCAGCCGCACCCGGTCGCGGTACTCCTCGACCTCGCGCCGCAGGCGCTCGTGCAGCAGGATCGTCGCGGCGTGCACGCCGATCGCTAGCGCGCCCGCCGGCGGCTCGTCGATCTCCGTGCTCATTCCCGTGGGCAGCACGTAGATCTCGTCGCAACCGCGCTCGACCGCGCAGCTGATGGGCGTGTTGTCGGCCACGCCGCCGTCGACGCAAAGCCGGCCGTCGATCTCTACGGGCGGGTAGATGCCCGGGATGGCGGCGGTGGCGGCGAGCGCGTCTTCCGCGCTGCCGTTTTCGACCAGTTTCTCCTGGCCGCATAGGAGGTCGGTGACGACGATCCCGAGCGGCGTGTCGGTGGCCTCCAGCCGTTCGATGTCGAGCTGCCGCTCGATCAGGCGACGCAGGCCGCGCGGGCTCACGAGGTGATTGCGGCGTCCGAGCAGGCCCAGCACCACCGTCGCCGGGCTGAAAGGGAACACCTGCCGCCGCGTGACGCCGCGCCACGTGTCCTGAAGCTTGTGGGCCGATGCGACCTCCTGCGGATTGGTGGCGAGGAAGCCGGCGTTGAGCCCGCCGGCCGACGTCCCGACCATGTAATCCGCGCGGATCCCGCGCTCGTAGAGGGCCTCCGCCATGCCGGCCTCGATGGCGCCGAGCGACGCGCCGCCGGCGAGTACGAACGCGGTGGACATGCGTCGAATCTAGCCGCGATGATCAACTCTCGATCCCGAGCCCGAGGGAGGCTTGATGGCCAACCAGTCGAGAGCCGTCTTGATCACCGGTTGCTCCTCCGGCATCGGTCACGCCACCGCCGACCGCCTGGCGCGAGCCGGCAAGCGCGTGTACGCGACCGCGCGCAGGCCGGACGCCATCGCTGACCTCGCAGAGAGCGGCTGCGAGCTGCTCGCTCTCGACGTGACCGACGAGGAGTCGACGCGCAGCGCTGTGGAGCACGTGGAGGAGCGCGAAGGCGCCGTAGGGGTGCTCGTGAACAACGCTGGCTATAGCCAGTCCGGGGCGATCGAGTCGGTGCCCATGGAGGCCGTGCGCCGCCAGTTCGAAACGAACGTGTTCGGCCTCGTGCGGCTCACTCAGCTCGTACTGCCGGCGATGCGAGCGCAACGGTGGGGGAGGATCGTGAACCTCAGCTCGATCGGCGGTCGTGTGGTTTTTCCGGGCGGCGGCTTCTACCACGCGACCAAGTACGCCGTGGAGGCGATCTCGGACGCGCTGCGCTTCGAGGTCGAAGGATTCGGCATCGGCGTGACCGTGATCGAGCCGGGTCTGATCAGAACCCGCTTCGGGGAGGTGGCGGCGAGCTCGGTGCGCGACGAGACCGCGGGCCGCGGCGCCTACGACGATTTCAACGAGGCCGTGGCGACCACGACCGCCGGCGCGTACGCGAACGGCCTCCTGGCGAAGTTCAGCGGCACGCCCGACGACGTGGCCAAGGCGATCGAGAAGGCGATCGACGCGGAGCGCGCACCCACGCGCGTGCCGGTCACGGCGTCTGCGCACCTGGTGATCCCGCAGCGAAAGATCACCCCCGATCGCGTGTGGGACCGGATGATGCGCGTCGCCTTTCCGCGGCCGAAGTAGTCAGACCGCGCGGCCCGAAGCCATCACGAAGTCCGGCGCGGTGAACTTGCGCCGCGGGTCAGACAGCAGGTCCTGTGCGGCGTCGATCTCGAAGCGGTCGACCTCGGTTAGCCGCGGGCGCGCGCGTTCGATCGCCTTCAGCGTGATGATGCACGGGAGCGAGCCGCCCGGCACGTAGCGCGACACGGTCTCCGCTTGCACCTCGAGCAGCCCGTTTCGCTCGAGCGCCTCGGGCAGCTGCTTGCCGTAGGCCGGGTCCCAGCCCGACTGCGCCATGCCGCGCATGAACGTGCCCCAGACGCGGTCCCAGGCCTCGTCCGGCTCTACGGGCCCGTGGACGGTGAAGTCGAGCTCGCCCAGCGCGAGGATGCCGTCGGGCGCGACCGCGTCGATCATCCGCCGCAGCACCTCGAACTTCGACGGCAGGCTGCCGAGCAGCACGCGGCTGTGCACGAGCTCGTACGGCCCGTCGGGGAGCGGCTCCGGTGCCGCGGCATCGTGCTTTCGCACCTCCACACGTGTGCCCTGCAAGTGCTTCCGCAGCCGCTCGTCGTTCACGTCGAGCGCCACCACGCGCCCATTCGGCGCCACCTGGTGTGACATCCAGCGCGCAATCGTGCCGTCGCCGGCGCCCACGTCGAGGCAGCGCCAGCCCTCGTCGATGCCGAGCGCGCCGAGGTACGCCGTGGTGAAGCGGTCGTGATCGTCGGTGAAGTCGCTCAAACTGCCGCCGTCTGGTCCCGGCGGAGAAGCTAGCGAGAGGCCAGGCTGTCTAGCGGTGCGACTCGATCTCGACCGCCTGCTGGAAGGTCGGCCGGTTGATCCAGTGGATGAGCGGCTGGGTGACGCCCCCGAGCGGACGTTGGCGGACGGCGTCGTAGCACCACTGGTTGCCGTCCTTCTTCTCCGCCTTGCACACCTCGTCGCCGCTGTAGATCTTCGAGGCGGGCGTGTTCACCGCCTGGCGCAGCGTCGAGGCAAGCAGCGCCCGGCAGCGCGTGACCTTCCCGCGGCCGCAGTAGACGCGTGAGTACGGCCCCTTCACCTTCTTGCCCGAGATCGTGCGCAGGTCCTTGAGCGCATAGCCGTACCAGCCCGCCTGGTACGCCGAGCCGAGGTGGTCGCCGTGGTTGTTCGGAGCGTTGTCGATCTCGTTCACCTTCGCTATCGCGTCGAACAGCTCCTTGCCGAGCACCGGCTCGAACTGTGCGTGGATCCAGAGCGGCCACCAGGCGTCCATGATTCGCACTGCCTCGGCCTGGTCGTACACGCCGTCGCGGTTCTTGTCGCGGCGGTGGGCTCCACCCTTCGCCCACTGGGTGAGGATGTTGATCGCGTTCTGCAGATGCGGGTCCTTCTGCGGCCCGAGCACTCGCAGCATCCAGGGCAGCACGGCGTTGCCTCGCAGGTCGACCGTGCCCGCCTCCTCCATGGCGTCGATTAGGCCGGGCAGATTGATCTTCTTCGCCCCGCGAATGCGCGTCTTGATGCCGTCGTCGAGCGGCTTCGAGCGGTACACCGACTGGAACGAGAAGTTGTCGTCGGCGGCCCGATAGCCGCGCGCCTGCGTGTTGTTCCAGCTCGTGATGTAGCTCTGGTCCACCACCTGCGGATGGGCGCTCTGCGGCGTGTAGTCGGCGGTCAGGTCGGCCGGGTTGAAGTTGCGCCACTCGAACCGCTTCAGGCCCATGGTGGGGAAGTTCGTGTCGATGCCCTTCGGGCGCACCGGGTTGTTCCCCGAGTTGAAGTACGCGTCGTGCTTGTCGTCCACGTACAGCCAGTTGAACGTGTAGCCGATCTTGTACGCCGCGTTCTGGAAGTCCTGTGGCGTGCGCATCTTGTCGGGGTTGTTGAAGTCGGAGAAGCCGAGCGCCGAATCGACCTCGTGCATGTAGGTCGAGCGCAGCTTCGAGTACACGACCGGCTTCCCGCGCACGGTGCCCTTGCCGGCGACGATCCCGAGCGCGGTGCGCTGCGCGTGCAGCGTCTCGCTGCCGGCCGGGGTCTGGTCGGCGGCGTTGGGCTGCCACGAGTTCGTGCGATCGAGCTTCTCGATCTGGCGGCACGAGCCGTGGAAGCGGTAATGGTCGGAGTCGAGGGTCGGCTTCGACCCGTCCGGATTGCACAGCGGCAGCGCGAAGGTGTCGATGATGTCCTGGCCCGCCGAGGTGGCGCTCCAGGCGTAATCGCGGCCGCGGCCGAGCTCGACGTAGAGGTTCGTGCCCGGGAAGCCCGCGCCGCGTGCGTCGATCGTGGGCGCGTGCACGTCCTGGTCCATCAGGATCTGTGGCGCGAAATAGCCCGTCTGCGGGCCGAACACCGCGAGCGGGCGCCCCGACTGCGACTCCGCGCCCGACAC
>DASVXS010000059.1:0-2383 GCA_036392575.1 Thermoleophilaceae bacterium
TGGATGAAGTCGCGGCGCGCCAGGCGGTTACGGATCGCTGGAGCCCCGTCAGGTGAATGCCTCCGCGCGGCAATCTCGCCGTAGAGGCGCTCGAAACGCTCTGCGGTGCGGTCCCAGCCGAGCTCGTCGCGGCGACGGCGGGCCTCGTCGTGGAGGCCGCGGCGGAGGGGCTCGTCCCGGATCAGGCGCTCGAGCTGGGTGGCGAGCATCGGTGCGTCCCGCGGCTCGAACAGCAGCCCGAGCTCGCCGTCAGAGAGCGCGTCCTCGTACACGCGCAGGCGCGAGACCACTGGCACGGCGCCGCCCGCCAGGCCGCGCAGCACGAGCTGCGGCGCCGGCGAGGCGCCGGCGGAGCCTGCGACGAGGATGTCCGCGCGCGCCAGGTGGCTGGCCTCGGAGCCGTCGGCCTGCGACCGGAACGCGACGCGCTCGCGCAGCGCCTTAGAGAGGGGCACGGCCGGAGCGGCACTCGGCAGCCGCGACCAGACCATCGCGCGCCAGTCGAGGTCCTCGGGCAGCCGCCGCAGCGCGCGCAGGAAGACGCGGAGCGCGCTTCGCTCCTCCTCGAGCGAGAAGAAGATCTCCACCGGCTCGCCGGACTTCTCGCACTCCACCACGTCCGCGCCGGGCGGCACGAGCTCGTAGTCACCCGGGAAGTAGCGGGCCACCAGCTCGCGCGTGGTTGGGAAGCTGGCGCTGCGCCCGTCGAGGCGCCCGAACAGCAGCTCCACCAGCCGCCGTGCCACCTGCGTCGACATCACTCGCTCGGTGGGCGAGTGGAAGCTGCCCACGTTGAGCGCGCGCGAATGGCGCAGGGCCGTCGACGCCGCGCTCGGGGCGAACGGCTCGTGCACGTGCACGAAGTCGAAGCTGGCGGTCTCGAGAAGCTGCTCGATCGTGCGCGAGACGTCCACAGGCAGCGACACCGCCCCGCCCCGCCGAGCGGGCGGGAAGGGGATGCTCTGGCCGACGGCGACGACCTGGGCGCAGCCCTCCGACGCGAACACCGCGTCCGGGTCTTCGCGAAGGGCGCGCACAAGCTTGCGCGACTCGCGTATCAGCACACGCGAGTCCGACGGCGCGATCACCACCACTCGGTGCCCGCGCCTGCACAGCTCGTCCGACAGCCGCTCCACGTAGCGGTTCACCTCGTGGTGCTGCTCCCAGGCGTACGGCGTGACCTGCGCGATCGAGAAGCGCTCCGACGTCACGCGCACAGACTAGAAGGGGCGCCCCGCAGGGCGCCCCCTCGCGCTACGACTTCTCGGTCGTCCTGACCTTCGGCTTGCTGCCCGGGAGCTTCGGTGCGCCGCCGTACTTCGCGATGAACTTCTCGGTGTTCTCGCGAGCGATCGAGTCCGGCACCTGCACCGGGGGCGACTTCATCAGGTACGAGCTCGGCTCCTCGAGCGGGCCGCCGATGCCGTGGTTCAGCGCGAGCTTGCAGCAGCGCACGGCGTCGGTGACGATGCCAGCCGAGTTCGGCGAGTCCCACACCTCGAGCTTCAGCTCCAGGTTGAGCGGCACGTCGCCGAAGGCCTGGCCCTCGACGCGGATGTGCGCCCACTTGCGGTCGGTGAGCCACGGCACATAGTCGGAGGGACCCACGTGCACATCGTCGGCGGGCAGCTCGTTGTGCATCACCGAGGTGACCGCGTTGGTCTTCGAGATCTTCTTCGACTCGAGCCGCTCACGCTCGAGCATGTTGTAGAAGTCCATGTTGCCGCCCACGTTGAGCTGCGAGGTGTGGACGATGTTCACGCCGCGGTCGCCGAACAGGCGGGCGAGCTGGCGGTGGACGATGGTCGCGCCCACCTGCGACTTTATGTCGTCGCCGACGATCGGGAGTCCGGCCTTCTTGAAGCGCTTCGACCAGTACTCCTCCTTGGCGATGAACACCGGGATGCAGTTCACGAAGCCGCAGCCGGCCTCGAGCACCTGCTCGACGTACCACTTGGTCGCCTGCTCCGAGCCGACCGGGAGGTAGGACACGACCACGTCGGTCTTCGTGTCCTTGAGGATCTGGACGATGTCGGCGGTCTCGCCCGGCGCCTTCTGGATCTTCTCCTTGAGGTACTTGCCGAGGCCGTCATGCGTCATGCCGCGATGCACCTTCACGCCGAGCTTCGGCACGTCGGCGAACTTGATCGTGTTGTTCTGGCCCGACCAGATCGCCTCGGAGAGGTCCTTGCCGACCTTGTCCGCGTCGATGTCGAAGGCGGCGGTGAACTCGATGTCGCGCACGTGGTAGCCGCCTAGGTCCACGTGCATCAGGCCCGGCACGCTCTTGGCCGGGTCTGCGTCCTTGTAGTACTGCACGCCCTGCACGAACGCAGAGGCGCAGTTGCCGACGCCAACGATCGCCACCCGGACCTTCTCGGTC